>JBBROE010000046.1:0-28368 GCA_038229695.1 Chitinophagales bacterium
AAAATATTTCGCTTCTACAGATGGTTCTTATATAGACCAGGATATTCACCGGCTTTATCCCACTTTTACCGTCACAAAAATTGACAAGGCTTCCGGGAAGTTTCAAACCCGAAAAGCGTTGAGCTCACCCGTAGGTATGGGCTATGAATACCTGGATTTTTCAGCAGCTGAAAAAGTGCCAGGCGTTGTAACGCGCTACAAAAACCGTTATGACATGCTGGAAGATGTGAAGAACGCCTCTGCCGATGTGGATCAGAAATTGAAATCAAAGTCAGTAGAGCCTGGAAAATACGACCTGGTGCTCGACCCTTCTCATCTCTGGCTTACCATCCACGAATCAGTAGCCCACCCCACTGAACTCGACCGGGTGCTGGGCTATGAAGCAAATTACGCCGGCACCAGTTTTCTTTCCATGGATAAACTCCGTTCCGGGAACTTCCACTTTGGTAATAAAAATGTAAACATAGTAGCGGATAAGTTGCAGCCGGGTTCTCTCGGCGCAGTGGGATACGATGATGAAGGGGTGAAGACCAAACGCTGGGATTTGATCAAAGAAGGCGTGTTGGTAAACTTCCAGGCGATCCGCGACCAGGCACATATCCTGGGACTCAATGCCTCGCAAGGATGTTGCTACAGCCAGAGCTGGAGGGATGTCCAGTTTCAGCGTATGCCCAATGTTTCCCTGGAACCCGGTAAGGCAAAACTGTCCGTTGATGACCTGGTAAAAAATGTAGAAAAAGGAATTTATATCGTTGGGGACGGATCTTTTTCGATTGACCAGCAGCGGTATAATTTCCAGTTTGGCGGGCAAACTTTTTATGAAATCAAAAACGGGAAGATTGTTGGTATGCTGAATGACGTCGCTTACCAGGCCAACACCCAGGAGTTCTGGAATTCCGTGGCAGCGATTGCCGATGAATCGGATTACCGGCTCGGGGGTGCGTTTAATGATGGTAAGGGACAGCCGGCACAGTCGAATGCCGTTTCTCATGGGTCCTCTACCACCCGGTTCAATGGTATCAATGTAATTAACACAGCAAGAAAAATTTAATCGAATTATGGCCATTTTAAATAAAGAAGAAGCCAAAGCATTACTGCAGAAGGTGATTGCGTTTTCTAAAGCAGATGAATGCGAAGTAGCGCTTAACGGTTCGGAAGGCGGTAACATCAGGTATGCCCGCAACAGCGTTTCTACCTCCGGACAGATCAGCGCGCTGGGTCTCGCGGTCACCTCCTCGTTTGGAAAAAAATCAGGGAGTGCGTCCATCAACGAGTTCGATGATGCCTCGCTAGAAAAGGTGGTAAGGCGGTCAGAAGAGCTGGCCCGGCTCGCGCCTGAAAATCCCGAGCACATGCCGCTGCTGGGTCCACAGGAATTCAAAGCTTCGAAAGAGTATATCCCGGATACGGCCGCCATTACCCCAGACGTCCGCGCCACGGCGGTGCAAAGAAGTATTGAGGTTTCCAAAGAAGCGAAACTGGAAGCGGCCGGTTTTATTGAAAACACTACCGGCTTTGATGCGATCATGAATTCCAAAGGATTGTTTGCCTATAACACGGACACTGACGTCATTTTTTCGATCACCACCCGCAACCAGGAGGGAACGGGTTCAGGATATGCTGCGCGCGGATACAATGATATCAAAAAGCTGGATACTTTTACCGCGACAAAAATCGCAGCGTCCAAAGCAAACGGCTCGGCCAATGCCAAAGCCATCGAGCCGGGAAAGTACACCGTTATACTTGAACCGGTTGCCGTTACCTATTTCCTGGAAAATATGTTCCGCGGGTTCGATGCCCGAAGTGCCGATGAAGGCCGCAGCTTCATGAGCAAGCCGGGAGGGGGAAGTCGTCTTGGTGAAAAGTTGATGGACGACAAGGTTACGATCTATTCCGATCCATTCAATAATGAGTTGCCGTCACCCACCTGGAACCGCGACGGGGAACCCCTCGAAAAAATACCCTGGATAGACAAGGGCGTGGTAAAAAACCTGGCGTATTCCCGTTACTGGGCGCAGAAAACAAATAAGCCCTCCGTTCCTTTTGGATCCAACTTTATTATGGAAGGGGGTGATCAGTCGATTGAAGACATGATAAAATCCACCGAACGCGGGGTGCTCGTTTCCCGGTTATGGTATATCCGCAGTCTTGATCCCCAGACCCTGCTGCTGACCGGCCTCACGAGGGATGGTACGTTTTACATTGAGAATGGCCAGATAAAATACCCGGTGAAGAATTTCAGGTTTAATGAGAGCCCGGTCATCGCCCTCAATAATGTGGAAGCACTCGGCAAACCGGAGCGCAGCATCAGCGTGGAATCTTACCGCAGTTACCTGGTGCCGCCCATGAAAATCCGCGACTTTACCTTCTCTTCTCTCTCGGATGCGATTTAGTCCGATCATATTATAAACCGGTAATGGCGCAGACCCCTGCGCCATTTTTTTGTAGCGCCAGCCGTTTACCGGCGGCCACTGGGTTTCGCTTAACTTTGTACAACGATCATGCTTATACAACCACCCGATAAAATTTTTGTAACCGGCGGAACCGGGTTTCTCGGAGCTTACCTCATCAGGGAGTTGCTGGGAAAGGGGTACCGCGTTAAGGCATTGCGCCGAACGGATAAGCTGCCGGCATTTTTTCCTGCGGCCGTCTTTGACCCGGTTGAGTGGGTACAGGGCGATGTGCTGGACGTCCATTCGCTTGAAACAGGCATGGAAGGTACCGATGCGGTAGTCCACAGCGCGGCTGTTGTCTCGTTTACCCCGGGGGCCAACCGTGATATGTTCAGGACGAACATCGATGGCACCGCGAATGTTGTCAACGCAGCATTAAAAACCGGTATCCGTAAATTTTTGCACATCAGTTCTGTCGCTGCCCTGGGGAAAATGGCGACGGCGGAAACAGTCGATGAATCGGCTGAATGGGAAGACAGCCCGCTTAATACCCGTTACGGGAAAAGTAAGTACGCCGGTGAAATGGAAGTATGGCGCGGCAGTGGGGAGGGATTGAATGCAGTTATCGTCAATCCCTCCACCATCCTGGGATATGGCGACTGGAATACATCGAGCTGTGCAATTTTTAAAAATGTATATGACGTGTTTCCCTGGTACACCACCGGCACAACGGGCTTCGTAGCTGTTACCGATGTGGCCGTGGCAGCCGTCCGCCTTTTGGAATCCGGCATCAGCGGCGAAAGATTCCTACTCAATACAGCCAATTGGTCGTTCCGTCAAGTATTCAACTGTATTGCCGATGCATTCGGTAAAAAGCATCCGGGTCTCCGGGCAACACCACGCCTGGCAGCGATCGCCTGGCGGATCGAAAAAGTTAAATCGATGTTTACCGGTCGACCGCCACTTTTAACAAAAGAAACAGCGAAGCTGGCACTGGCAACTTCGCGCTTTGATAACAGCAAAGTAAGCAATGCTTTACCGGGGTTTACGTTTACTCCCCTGGAAATCTGTATCAGGGACGCCTGTAACCATTACCTGCAGGAGATATGATTGCGGCAGCGTTTTTGTTTGGTTCGCTTTATTATTTCCTCAACGCGTTTACATGAAATATTGCTTCACTGTTTTGTTTTCGGCTATGGCGTTCGTGGCTGCTGCCCAGCAGGGCTACACAGCCACCGGTAAAATTATCGACTCTGCTTCCGGGCAGCCGCTTACCGGCGCATCCGTGTTTGGCCAGAATACCACGCTGGGTACCATTTCTTCGAGTGACGGAACGTTTCACCTGGCCCTCCCGGGCGGTGGCTACGACCTCGTGATTTCCTATACGGGATATGAAACACAGGTCATCCGTATCAGTTCCGTCCACGCTGCTGACTTACTGATCGCCCTCAAACAGAAAGATAAAAGTCTCCAGGAGATTGCCATCGTAGGATCAAATGAAGTGCGTGACGGCCTTGCCAGGTATGGGAAGTTTTTCATGGATAACTTTATTGGCACAGATACCAATGCAGCACGTACCTCCATTCAGAATCCGGAAGTGCTCCAATTTTATTTCAGCAAAAAAAGAAACCGGTTGAAAGTGCGGGCTAAAGAAGATCTCGTGATTGTCAATAATGCCCTGGGCTACAAGATCAAATTCCAGCTGGATTCTTTTGCTTATGACTACGGTCCCGGCCTGAGCGTATTTACGGGCTTCCCCTTTTTCGAGGAGCTGCCGGGAAATGATTCCATGCAGGCGGCCTGGAAAGCTAACCGGCAGAAGGCCTACGTGGGGTCAAGGCTGCATTTTATGCGGAGCTGGTATGGTAAGACGCTCGGCCCGGATGGATTCGCGCTGGAAGCCATAGATTCAGCCGCGCCGCCCACGAAAACCACGGCAATCGACAATCCTTACGACAGCAGCATTTACCACGAGATCGAAAACCATGATATCGAAATCGATTACACCGGACGGCTAAGGGTCACCTACAAAAATCGCATGCCCGACCCGGCATACCTGAAACAGAATAAAATTCCGGATTATATCAGGGCCCAGATCAGCATCCTTGATCTCTCCGATGGTTTTGTGATACAGGAAAATGGCTATTTCTATGATCAGAACGATGTGATCAATATCGGTTACTGGAGCTGGAAAAAGTTAGCCGATGAATTACCCTATGATTACATTCCGGCCGCGTCAAAATAGCCGGTAGCGGTTATATGCCTCCATGCTCTTTTTTCTTCATCACCATTTCCCATAACTGGGGGATCCTTTTAATCCAGACAAGTTCTCTTTTTACGATACCGGCCTCCTGGGCAGGCGCCCCCCAGTATGTTATATTTCCTTTCAAACTGTTGGATACGCCGGTTCGGCCAAGCAGTACGGCATTGGCGCCAATGGTGAGCGTCTTGTTGACAACCACCTGTCCCCACAAGGTTACGCCATCTTCAATGATAACACCACCGGCAATCGTGACCTGTGCGGCGAATAAACAATTTTTGCCAACTACCGTGTCATGCCCGATGTGGATCAGGTTGTCCATCTTTGTCCCTTTCCCGATATGCGTATCACTGGTCACCCCGCGGTCGATGGTACAGTTGGCGCCAATTTCCACCTCGTCGTCTATCACCACGCGTCCACAGCTTTCCATTTTTTTATACCAGCTTTCCCGGTTCTTTTTGCTGTTGTAATAGAAGGCGTCGGAACCGATGACGGTACCCGACTGGATGACAACCCTGTCGCCGATTACACTGTGGTCCATGATAGTGACATTAGGCTGGATAATACAATCTTTACCGATAGTCACGTGATTGCCGACGAACGCTGTCGGTGCGATATACGTGCCGGGCCCAATCACCGCGCTGTTACAGATTGCCTGGGCCGCCTCTTCAAAAGGCTGGAAGTGCCGTACAATTTTCAGGTAGGCTTCAAAGGGTTCTGGCGTAATGAGGAGTGCTTTTCCCGGGGGGACGTCGCCGACCGGCTGATCAATGATGATGAAATCGGCCGCAGAATGAATGCAGGCCTGGTAATATTTTGGATGATCAACAAAAGCGAGATCACCTTTTTCCACCCGGTGTAATTCATTGATGCCGGTAGCCATCCCCGCTATATCGCCGGAGAGTGTGGCGGGTAAAAAGGAAGCGAGCCATTGCATCGTTACGGGAGCGGGAAAACGCATAGAAAATTAATTTACGTAAAAGTATAACAAGCGGTTGATGCGGGGGCACCAGGATACGATAAAAGGAAAATGAGCCGGCTGCCGCCGGATGACTGCCCGGCTGCAGCCGCCCGGTGTAGCGTTAACCCGGGAGGCAGATGAAGATGTAAAGCACCCGCTAACCCGCCGCGGAAAAATATTTTTACAAAAACGGAAGGTCGGGAAAACCGCCGGGAAGCCGTCTCCCGGTAGTGAAGAGACAAAGAAAAAACTGCTTTGGGATACGACCGATAAAACAGCCTTGTATAACCGGAAAAGTTGCAGTCGCGTAGAAGCTGCTGCCAGCAAGGGTTTCAGGATGTCTCGCGAATTGATAACGAAGAATTGCAACACCATGTGCTATCCGGATAACAGCGCTAAAAACGATCGCGCTCTAATCCGGCTGAGCTATTATCCACACGGGGTATCAAAATGTGCATAAAATTTGCATTATTTTTTTTTTGAATGGTCAAAATATATTTTAATATTGTGTACGGAAATTTATTTCCTGGTACTTACTAACCCATCCAAATATTAAAGCTCCCGGTTCTCCGGGGGCTTTTTTGTTTTACAGTTGTCTTTTCATTTGCTTCATTGTACTGCTCCGGCATGAATTCATCAGGGTATTGCTTATTGTTGTTGTTGCTAACCGGCGAAAAGGGGCGGGGTGGGGTTACCTGTTAGCCGGCGCACTGCTGCGCCGTGGCCACCCATGTTGCCAGGTTTTCGACTGCCGCTTTTTCCCAACTAAAACCTTACCTTGCTTCAAAACAGGGTACATGTTAAAATCAATGACAGGTTTCGGCAGGGCGGAGAAAACGGTAGGAGACAAGACCTTTCTGGTAGACATTAAATCGCTCAACGGGAAACAGTTTGAGCTGATGTTGAAGATGCCTGCTTTTCTTAAGCCATTTGAATTTGACATCCGGAAAATCATCAGCAGGCAGCTCGGCCGGGGAACGATCGATTGCAGTATCAATCTCAAGGAAAGCGGCGCCAGCAAACCCGTAAGCATTAATACCGAGCTGGCGAAGGCCTATTATAAACCCATTGCGCAGCTGTCGGCGGAATTGGGTCTCGATCCCTCGGCTATCCTCAGCACATTGATCAAACTGCCGGAAGTGATAACGCCAACCGGCGAAACACTGACCGGGGAAGAATGGACCGTATTCGCCAAAATCATTGAAGCGGCCATTTCTGATTTGAACGATCACCGGCTCCAAGAGGGAAAATCGCTGGAAGCTGATTTGCTGCTGCGGATCAAAAATATCCGGGAACAACAGGATGCGATTTTGGTGCTTGCTCCCCAGCGCCAGGTAAAAATTAAGGAAGGACTCGTTAAAATGCTGGAGGAGAATGTCGGTAAGGAGAATTACGATGCCAACCGGCTGGAACAGGAAATTATATATTATATCGAAAAAATAGATATCACAGAAGAACAGGTTCGACTCAAAAACCATTGTGAATACTTCGTAACGCTCCTCGAGGAAAGTTTAGATGAAAAAGGAAAGAAACTCTCTTTTGTGCTCCAGGAAATAGGGCGTGAGATTAATACTACCGGCGCCAAAGCCTACGATTCCACTATCCAGAAATGTGTCGTGATGATGAAAGACGAACTGGAAAAGGCTAAGGAACAGGTATTGAACGCCCTCTAAATTTACCGGCTGTCGCCGGCATGGGTTCTTAACCTATTTTTGCTGCATGAAAGGAATTACCGGTTATGTCCTGCTCGTATTTTCCGGCGCCATGCTGGTGACTGCCTGCACCGCTGCTATCGGCGTTTTTGAAAAAGATGTTACTTTCCCCAGGCAGGAGTGGACTGCCGCCAACACACCCTCCTTTACCTTCAACATTACAGACACAACAGCTGCCTATATGATTTACGTGGTGCTCCGGCATACCGATGCCTACAATTATAACAACATTTGGCTGAAGTTCACGCGAAGCGGCCCGGATACCACCTATAGCCAGCCAGTTGATCTCCGGCTGGCCAACAATGCGCAGGGCTGGCTGGGTAATGGTATGGACGATATCTGGGAGCATCGCATTCCACTGACGGCCGGTCCGGAACATTTTCGCCGCAGCGGTCAGTACGTTTTTAGCCTTGCCCAGATCATGCGCCAGGATCCGTTACAGCATGTGCTGAATGCCGGCATCCGGGTGGAAAAGCAACCCTAACTACCGGCAACAACTGTGGTTGCCCCATGTTATAACCGTTGATATGGTTATGTTCAAAAAGAAAAGACTGGCAGCAGCGACGCTCGTGTATTGGTTCCTGCTCGTGTATATCATTGCTGCACTGGTGTGGTGGTTCATTGCGCTCAACCGGCAGAGCCACCAGATGGCCGTCTACCAACTCGTTGAACTGAAAGCCGGAGACCCGGGTTACCTGCAGAAATTAAACGCCGTAACGGCGGAAGAAAAAAGAAAAAACACGCAGTTTATCCTGGAAGGCGCCACCTTCCTGGTGGTGATCCTAATCGGGGCCCTTTTTGTGTACCGTGCAGTAAGGCGACAGTTAAAGATGACCCAGCAGCAGCAAAATTTCATGATGGCAATTACCCATGAGCTGAAAACGCCCATAGCGATTGCCAAGCTCAACCTCGAAACCCTGCAGAAGCACCGGCTCGACGAACAGAAGCAAATGAAATTAATCGGCGCCACACTCCAGGAAGCGAACCGGCTAAATAACCTTACCAACAACATCCTGATCTCCTCCCAGCTGGAAGGCGGTGGCTACAAACTGGTTAAAGAGGAGCTGAACTTGTCGGCACTCACCACCAGCAGTGTGCGGGATTTTCAATTCCGTTTCCCGGATCGGAACTTTGCGGCGACCATTGACCCTGAGATCGACGTCACCGGCGACCCCGTGCTCCTTCAGATCCTCGTCAACAACCTGCTCGATAATGCGGTTAAATATTCTCCTGCTGTAGCGCCGGTGTCCCTCAGCCTGCGGCAAAATAATAAAAAGGTAACGCTGGCCTGCTCCGATAACGGACCCGGTGTACAGGATACCGAAAAGAAAAAAATATTTGAACGCTTCTACCGTGTCGGCAACGAACAAACCCGGAAAACCAAGGGCACCGGGCTGGGCTTGTACCTCTGCAAAAAAATTGTAGAAGATCATGGAGGAGACATACAGGTGACAAACAATACCCCCGCAGGCAGTATTTTTAACGTACATTTTTATTTATGAGCCAGCCTGAAACATCCATACTGCTTGTTGAGGATGAAGAAAACCTTCATGAGGCCCTCCGGCTCAACTTAGAATTGGAAGGCTACCTGGTGGTATCGGCCATGGACGGTGCCCAGGCCCTGAAAGCCGTGGGGGCACAATATTTTGACCTGATGATCCTCGATATCATGCTGCCCGAAATGGATGGGATAGAAGTGCTGGAAAGAATACGCGTGCAGCATATTGATTTGCCGGTGCTCGTCCTCAGTGCCAAAAATACTTCTGCCGACCGGGTACTGGGCCTGAAGAAGGGAGCGGATGATTACCTCACCAAACCCTTCAACCTCGAAGAGCTGCTCCTTCGGGTAAAAAAACTTATCGAAAAAAATAAAAAATTGCTGGACAAGGAGACTATTGGCGATGTGTACCGGTTCGGAAATAACTCAGTCGATTTCAATGCCCAGGAAGCCATCAACAAAAACGGGGAACATATCCAGCTCAGCAAAAAGGAATCGATGCTGCTGAAACTGCTGTTTGAAAATAAGAATGAAGTGGTGCCCCGGGAGAAAATCCTCCAGACGGTGTGGGGCTACAACGTATATCCCACCACCCGTACCATTGACAACTTCATCCTTAATTTCCGAAAGTATTTTGAAGAAGACAGCCGCAACCCGCGCTATTTCCATTCTGTGCGCGGCGTTGGCTACAAATACAGCGACTAGCCCGGTTTAGCTCCGGTCAGTGCCCCGGTCCTTTCCTCCTGCAGACGACAATAGCTGCGCATATCTTTCCGCCTTATCAAGGGTATGCCTCATTTCATTCGGGCTTTGTACGGGTGAATACAGGGCTAGCTCGCATTCGCGCAGGATATCCTCCATCAGCCTTGTGGCTTCCATTCCCCCCGGAATAATGGATAAGCTGCCGCGGACCATTTCCCGGTTGAGTTGTTCCGGGGAAAGCCGGAAATGATTACCGGTCAACTGCAATACTGCCTTCGCAATGCCACGGTAAAAGGCTTGGTTGTCCAGCGATTCCAAGGCTTTTTTCGCCGCCGCAAAAGGATCCCTGGCCGTATCAGGCAGGTTGACCACTGCAGGCGCCGGCTTCACAGCTACAATTTTTTTGCGTTTCACTAACCACCACGCCAGTGCCGTGACAAGTAACAGCAGCGGCAGCAGCCACCACCAGCGATACAACAGGGTGAGTAAAGAAACATCCGCGGCCACGTTAGCAGGCGCGGCGGCAATCGGCATCCTGGGTTTCCAGGAGCCTTTGGTGACGGTTAACGTATCCGGGGCCGTCCGCAATGATTTATAACTGGATGATTCCGGATCAAAATAGGAGAAGGTGGCCGGTGGAATGATGAGGGTTCCTTTTTGTTTGACGGTAAAGCTGTAATCGAATTGCTTCACCCCGGCAATCGGTGCAACAGTTTTATCGAGGTTATCTTTTACGGTTGGCTCATATCCTTCGATGGCTGCCGGCCAGTTTATTACCGGTGCATTGATAAGTGTCATGTTGCCAGATCCCTGCAGTTTCACTTGCATGATGGCGGTTTCTCCGGCCTTCACCGGGGTAGTGGAAACCGTGGCGGCCAGTGTGAACTTACCCACCGCACCGTCAAAATCGGCAGGCCGGCCCGCTGCCGGTAACGGCTTCACCGTGATGGTCACCGGCAGTGAACCGATGGTGATATGGTGTTCTTCCGGTTTACCATCAGTCATGCCACTCATGTAGCCGTCGAGCAATTGCCGTAACGATG
The DNA here is from genome assembly GCA_038229695.1 of Chitinophagales bacterium. Taxonomy (GTDB): domain Bacteria; phylum Bacteroidota; class Bacteroidia; order Chitinophagales; family Chitinophagaceae; genus JACMLD01. Next base: position 10,570 of record JBBROE010000046.1, read on the forward strand.
TTTTTGAACTGCCGGATTCAAGTCTTAAAAAACTGACGGTGTTATCTACTTCCACCGGGTCAAGTACAAAACTCCCATCCTGCAACGGGTATAACTGAACCTTCCTGATTACATGCACTGTAAAATACTGTCCATTGCGCTTTTCTGTCGTGGCGTTGTTTGCTTCCGGTTGCAGCATGTCATAAACACTGAACTGGCTCAGGGAAGGCCGTTTGGTAACCCTTGATTCGGAACGCAGCCTGGAATATAATTTGTAAACGGCAACGATCGGTTCCCCCACATAGCAGGTTGTTTTGTTTACATCCAGGGTAATCAGTAAATTCTTTTTAATAACCGCAGCCGCATTATCGACTTTACGCAGGATATAGGCTTCCTGGGGTTCGTTCATTTCTTCAGGTTCCGGGAAACCAAAAAAAGGATTATTGCCTGGCTGTGTTGCAGGGTTCGGGGTGGCATTCGTCACCTTCACCATAACCGGGTTGGATGTCATCGCATGCCCATCCACAACCGCCGTCGCGCCGGCTATCGTGTACTTGCCAATAGCAGCAGGCTTTAACACATAGGTGACACCCTGGGCTTTGGTAACGGCCCCGTTGATCACCGACATGCTGTTTTGTTCCATTGGTCCAGAGACGATGGTAAAACCTGTAAAATTCGGGGGGGTTAGGGAGGATACGCTGGAAGCATTCGCCACACTGTACGTCACTTCCAGGTAATCGTCTTTTCCGATTTCGGGGGAGTTGATAACCGTGGAAAACTTCACCTGCGCCTGTGCCGTTCCCAGCATTAAACACAGGAACAACAGGCAACCGGCATATTTCCTCGCATCCATGTTCATATTTTTCAGCATCGATCGGTCTGTTGCAAATATACAGGGATGGGGCCGCACCCACAGGCGCCGCCAAGTAAAAGGCTGTTAAAGGAAAAGGGCGCCATGGGTAACACGCCGGGGTTGTACGGGCTATAAATCCCCCAGCTGGGGCCTCAGTACAATATCTTCTACGCAGGCCTGGGGCGATAAATGCGCCGCCGTAAAGACCAGCTTTGCCACGTCGGCTGCTGTCATGATCCGATCAGCTGAAACGCCACTGCCGCTCCAGGAATCCGTATACACTGCCCCCGGGAATACCGAGGTCACTTTTACGCCGAATGGCTTCATTTCTTCGCGCAGATTTTTGGAAAAGCCGTGCAAGGCGAATTTGCTGATGCTGTATGAGCCGCCGCCGGTATAGGCTTCAAGAGAGGCTACTGAGCAGAGATTAAAAATATGACCGCTTTTTTTAACCATCATGCCGGGTAAAAGCAACCGGGTCAGCTGGTAAGCACTGTACACGTTCGTCCGCATCATCTCCTCCAGGGCTCCTTCGGGCTCTTCGTGTATACTGCCGGGTATAAACCGGCCGGCATTATTGACCAGTACATCCGCTGAACGGTCGCCATGCATGATCCACCCGGCAAATTTCTTCACGGCTTCGGGGTCGCTCAGGTCAGCAGCCATGCCATGGATACCGGCCACCGGGTACCGGGTCTGCAATTCTTCAACGGTATGATATAATTCCATCTCTCCCCGCGCACAGATAAACAACTGGTGCCCGCCACCCGCAAAAATTTCTGCGATAGCCCGCCCTATTCCTTTTGAGGCTCCTGTAACAACTACATTCATAACCACCCGGTTTTAGTTTGCGATGAACAGCCATAAAGATAAGAACCCATCTCCGGAAGGCCCCTCCCCACTTCTGCATAATACTGAACAGAATAAAAAAAATAATGTTCTTTTACAGCATGAATTATAAGCACCTGTTCTTTGACCTCGACCACACGCTCTGGGATTTTGAAGCCAACAGCCGGCAAACGCTTGAAGCCCTGTATACAAGCATGGACCTTAAAGCAAGGGGAGTGGATGAGTTTGAAAAATTCTTCAGTAATTATCTTATCCACAACGATAAACTCTGGGATCGCTACCGGAAAGGGTTTATAAAAACAGAGGAGCTGCGCTGGAAGCGCATGTGGCTGACCCTGCTGGATTTCAAGATCGGAGATGAAAGCCTGGCCCGCGATATGGGCAACCGCTTCCTGGACCTGCTGCCGACGCGCACGATTCTTTTTCCGTACGCTATTGAAATCCTGGATTACCTGTCCGCCCGGCAATATATACTGCACCTGATCACCAACGGCTTTGAGAAAACCCAGCACGCCAAGTTGCGCAACTCAGGGCTCACTGGTTATTTCCGGGAAGTAATTACGTCCGAAGGAAGCAACAGCCTGAAACCGAATAAAGCCATTTTTGATTATGCATTGCGACGGACCGGTGCCAGTCTTGCCGAAAGTATTATGCTCGGGGATGATATCAAAGTGGACATTGCCGGGGCACGCGACGCGGGGATGGACCAGGTCTATATCAACCACCTGAACAAACCCCTGGTGGATATTCAACCGACCTATACCGTTAGTAACCTGAAGGAACTGGAAGGTATTTTCTGATCTGAAAAAATATACTGAACTGGCGAAACTTACAGCGAAGCCAGCACGGTTACCCCTCCCTGAACTACCTGGTTGAGTGATACTTCCACCCGTGTGCCAACGGGAAGCAATACATCCACCCGGCTGCCAAAACGGATAAAGCCCATTTCATTGGTCTGACCGACCTGCTGCCCTACCTGGAGGTAATTGATGATACGACGGGCCAGCGCACCGGCGATCTGTTTAACCAGTATCTCCCCCTTCGCGTGGCGGATAACCACAGAATGCCGTTCATTCTCGGACGAGGACTTCGGATTCCAGGCTACCAAATATTTTCCTTTATGATACTGGTTATAGATCACTTCGCCGCTCAGGGGATTACGGTTTACATGAACGTTAGCAGGGCTCATGAAAATGGAGATTTGAAGGCGCTTCTCTTTGAAATACTCTTCGTCAAACATTTCTTCGATCACTACCACCTTTCCATCTGCGGGGGCTATCACCTTGGTTTCATCTAGCGTGAGCGAACGGTTGGGTATCCTGAAAAATGAAATGACAAACAACAGCAGCCCGAAAAGCCCGATGAAAATGATCCAGCTGAGCCAGGGAAGGTAAAAGCTGACAAAGTAAAATGAAAGCAGGTTGAGTACGGCAAAAATAATTACGGCAATGGCAATCGGCTTATATCCTTCTTTATGAATTCTCATCAGGGAAATTATTGAACGACAAATTTAAGGTAATTGCGCTGGTTGTTGCCGGCAGGTAACGTGCACACACCGGTATTTACATCATCAGTTTCACATACAGCCAGGCAAGCGGGGCGGCGAATAACAGTGAATCGAACCGGTCCAGGAAACCACCGTGGCCGGGCATGATGCTGCCGCTGTCTTTCACCCCGGCCATCCGCTTCAGTTTGCTTTCAAAAAGATCACCTGCAACGCCGCAAATGGCCACGATGGCGCCGATCGCAATCCAGTCGGCCAGCCGGTACAGCCCAACCCAGTGGCCAAGTAATGCCACGGTCACCACACAAAGTATCGCCCCGCCCCCGGTACCCTCCCAGGTCTTTTTCGGTGAAATGGGAGAGAATGGGGTACGGCCAATAAGGGAGCCGACAAGATAAGCCATGGTGTCATTTATCCAGAGGGCAATGAATATGCCCAGCGGAAGGGCGTAACCCGCAGGATGGAACAAAGGCTCTGCCGCGGGAACCGATCCCCGCATTCTCAATTCCACCATGGCAGACAGGCTTCCCGAGATATACAACAGGCCAAAGACGACCCAGCCGAGGCTCCTGTTCTGCTTCCGGGAAAAGGCGATAATGCCCGTCAGCAGCACAATAGCCAGCATAACCAGGCAGCCTGCACGACCAACGGAAGAAAGCGATATTCCGCCAAAGGATAACCCGGAGGAATAGATCATGAAAAACCAGCCGGCGCCCATCGCAGCATAGGGCAACAGGGTATTACCGGGGAAAGTTGGGACAATCTTCCGCGCCAGGCGGTTGTATTCTACCCAGCAGCCAAAATGAATGACGGTAAACAATAAGAAAAATGTCCACGGGCTGGTCAGCAGGCCGAGCAGCATAACGGCAACAAATACCCCCGCTGTTGCCGCCCTGGTCCTGAAGGTTGCCATGTTCAATGCCATAAAAAATCAGTTTGCTGTAAGCGGGTTTATACAAGCGTTGATGTAAATACGGACGGTCCATCCATCGGCGGAACCTGGTCAATATTGTGTTTCTGGGATACCTGTTTAAAATACCGCATCAAAAGGATCACGGCAATTATCGCCGGCAGTCCCATCCAGAGCGGGGCGTTGTCGTCCATGGCATCTTTCACCGGCTTATGCTGCAGCCACAGGTAATACATGTAGGTTACGGCAATCCCGTTATTCAGGAAATGTAACACCATATTCAGCCAGATACTTTTGGAGTAATAAAAGATATAACCCAATACCATCCCCAGCGCAAAGCGGGGCAGGAAACCAAACCAGGAAATGTGCATGGCGCTGAACAGGATGCTGGTGATCAGGATGGCTGCCAGCGGACTTTTAAACCAGCCGAGGAGGATTTGCTGGACGCCACCCCGGAAAAACGTTTCTTCGAAAACGGCCGGCAGCAATGCCATTACGATTAATGAAAAGATGAACTCAGGAAAGGAGCGCATCGTGGCCAGGGCAGTTGCCTGCGTGGTGTAATTTTCTTCCATTTTTTTGACGGCCTGTTCCAGGTTACGCGTGAGCGGGATGGCCTGGTTCAGCTCACCCAGCGCACCCACCAGCGGCATGCAGGCAGCCAGAATAAGCACTACCAGTATAAACTGCCGGCTGTTGAATCCCCGGAAAAATCCCAGCCACCGCAGGGGGCGACGGTCAATCAACCTGGCCACGATCAGCGCCGGGAAAAAAAACATAAACAGGACAGAAATCACCTGCATCCAGCGGGCGGCATTGACATACAGCGGGTTCATCAGCTCAGTTTGAAGGCTGTAAATACCCTTTCCTGTCATGGCCATCCATACCCCCACGCCTGCCACACCGCCGACCAGCAGTCCTGCGCCCATCAGCCCAAGGAGGATAAAAAAGGCCGCTGAAGGAGAAATCCCTTTCGATTCGTAATAGTCCATAGACTTACGGATAAAAATTTTTAAATTTGCGGTTCGTTAAAATTCAATGGTAACAATAGGCAAGATACAACTTCCGGACTTTCCCCTGCTCCTCGCGCCGATGGAAGACGTCAGCGATCCGCCTTTCCGCGCGGTATGCAAAGACCAGGGGGCCGACCTGATGTACACCGAGTTCATTTCCTCGGAAGGATTGATCCGCGATGCCATCAAGAGCCGGCAGAAACTGGATGTGTTCGATTATGAACGACCTGTCGGGGTCCAGATTTTCGGGGGCGATGAAGAAAGCCTTTCCCTCGCCGCGAAGATCGTCGACGTTACCAATCCCGACCTGCTCGATATCAATTTTGGATGCCCGGTAAAAAAGGTGGCGATGCGGGGGGCGGGCGCCGGTGTACTGAAAGACATTGACCTTATGGTGCGGCTGACCACGGCTGTCGTGAAATCGACATCCCTGCCGGTCACTGTGAAAACGAGGCTGGGCTGGGATGATGCCACACGAAATATCGAGGAGGTGGCAGAGCGGTTGCAGGATTGCGGTATACAGGCGCTGGCCATTCACGGCAGAACCCGCACGCAGATGTACAAGGGGCAGGCCGACTGGTCGCTGATCGGAAAAGTAAAAAATAACCCCCGCATAAAGATTCCCATCTTTGGCAATGGCGACATCGATTCCCCGGAGAAGGCCGTGGAATACAAAAACCGGTATGGGGTGGATGGAATTATGATTGGCCGTGCTGCCATTGGGTATCCATGGATATTTAACGAGATTAAGCACTTTATCGCTACAGGCGAACACCTGCCGCCGCCTACCATAGCAGATCGCATCGCGGTCTGCCGTAAGCACCTGTATAAATCGTTTGAATGGAAGGGGCCGATGGTCGGTATTTTCGAGATGCGCCGCCATTATGCCAATTACCTCAAAGGACTTCCAAACATTAAGGAATACCGCAACCGGCTCGTTACGCTGCCAACCGTGGCAGAAATTGATGCCGTGTTGGACGAAGTGGCTACGGTCTATGCGGGTTTCGCGTTTGTAAAGACGCCGATCGAATTGATCAATTATCATGAGAAGTGCCCGGTGTAGCGGGAATGCGCGGATAGTCTTTCGTCATTGCATTGACTTCAGAATTCCTTTTATCACGATACTGTCGGTTCAACAATCGGCAGGCTAAAATAAAAAGTTGATCCTTTACCTTCTTCACTTTCCAGCCAGATTTTTCCCTGGTGTTTTTCAACGATGTGTTTAACCACGAACAGTCCCAGGCCGAGGCCGGGGAACGTATGTGCATTAGGGTGCGCCACGCGGTAGTATTTCTGGAAGATATTTTCCCATTCCGCTTTTGGTATGCCTTTTCCAAAATCGGTTATGGCACAGATGGCCTCGTTACCCGAGCGGGTGAGGCTGATTTGAATGTTGTCGGCGCCGTGGGAAAATTTTACGGCGTTGCTGAGGAGGTTGCCGATGACCTGTTCGATCCGCAGCTTGTCCGCGTTCACGGTAACCGCATCGATATCGGGGATAACCAGTTTGTGGGTGGTGGACAATTGCACCTGGCTGACGATTTCACGCAGGGTGTCATCGAGGCGGAAGGGGGCGGCCTGGTAGGCCAGCAGGTCCTGGTCGAGCCGGGTGGTATCGAGCAGGTCGTTGATGAGTTTGGTGAGCTTGTGGATCTGGCCATCCATTTTGCCGGAAAGGATGCTTACATCAATGGAGGGCGGGGCGTCGGGCTTCGACAGCAACTGGGCGTATATTTTCAGGGAGGTAACAGGCGTTTTCAGTTCGTGGCTCACGACGCTGATAAATTCATCCTTTTGTTTGAGGAGTTTCTCCATCGTTGTCTTAGCTTCCTCCAATTCGTTATTTGTTCGTATAAGAATTTTATTGGCTGCCTCCAGCTCCGAAGTTCTTTGATGAATAACCTGCTCCAGGAAAGCAGGTGATTTTAGCAACAAGGCATGGGGCACCACTTTGAACAGTCCAATGACCGCTGCGGTGGAAATCATGGCGGTAACTGCGAGCATCAGCGCAGATACCCGGTACACCGGGTACCAGAACATCAGGGCATCAAAAATATGGGTGAAGCCGCAGGCCATGATAAACAGGACGAACAGCCAGAAGACATTTTGAAAGGGAAGCCGGTTGTCTGACTTTTTTATCAAATAAAATAGCAGGAGCGGGATAGAAAAATAGGCGGCTGCAATAACGAGGTTAGAGACGATATACAGCCAGCCATGAAACGGCGTCCAGAGCCCGCAATGCCATCTCGCCGGCCAGTTGTTGGTATCAAAAATTTTAAAGAAAAATTCTTTCATATCGTTCATAGTAAATGGAATTTGCAGGTGAAGGCAAAATTGAACGCCCCAATTAAGTTAAATGATTGGTGCAAGCGGACCCTCATTTAAATCAGGGGTGAAATGGCTCTCTGGCGTATAACGGGTTACTATGGGCTCAACGTATGGTGATTACATTCAAAGTTAGATAATTTATTAACTTTGATGTTGGCTTTTATAAGTCATCTTTTATAAGTAATCACTGGCGTTAAGAAACGGTACGTCGTTGGAAAACTTATGGAGGCGCTCATTTTCAAACTGCGGGCCATCTGCGTTATAAGCAGTAACACGTAAGAGTATAGGCAGGTAAAATATATTGGTCGGACTTAACAGGGAACTAAAAACGTTGCTTCGATTTTCGGGGATGGCGAAAAGAAATCTGAACGTTGGAACACCAGAGAAGGCGACCGGTAACAACTGGGTTGTATTGAACGGTTTGGGAAAATTGCGCTCGTCTATTTTAGGGACCGGGAACCATTATTGTGATACGGCAAAAGTAGTGTAGATGGGAAAGGGTATGGTTATATTTTAATAGGGAGGGGAATAGTACAAACTTATAAAGACGATTCACCTGTATTGAAAAATCTATTGTCGGGTTACTGTTGCCTATTAATGATGCAAAGCCGATTAGGCAATAAAAGATTTATTTAATAGTATAGGTAAAGGTGGAGTAATATAAACCCCCGATGGAAGGGCCACCGAGAAAAGACGCGTAATAATGATTGAGCAGGTTGGTAGCGCCCAGCTTTATTTTCAATTTTAAGGATGCAATTGTATAACTCAGCTGTGCATCGGCAGTTGCGTAAGCAGGGGTATTTCCATTTACAAGAAAGGATTGCCAGTAATAAGCGTCCTGCCATTTAAAAGTAATAGCTGCGCCAATTCTTTTGTAGAGGTCATCATTGCAGATACCAAGATTGGTTATCCATTGCGGTGTGTTAAAACCGTCCTCCAGCCCGTCTTCGTCGGTTGATTTTTGCAGTTTCGCGAAAGATGCATTTCCATACAGGGTGTACCCTGTAGCAAAGCGGTACTTAACCCCGGCAGAAAATCCATAATTATACACCTTGGTTTTTGAATTGGTCCATAAACGGTATTGGTTTTGTTGTGTTTTATCGTACAAGGCAAATGGAATGGAATCTGGATTCTGGCTTTTGGGGACATTCATATTGGCCTGTGCAATAAAGGACTGGTAATTATTAAAATAAATATCAAAATCTATATAAATTTTGCCGTCTGCAAATAAGCCTTTGTATCCGGCTTCAAAAGATTTGATGTGTTCCGGGGTAATGTAGGTGTAGGGGTTTTTTTTGAGCAGGTCCTTGTTATTTGTAATAGCCGCATTTTTAGACAGTCCATTCTTGTTGATGTCATTCAGCACCGCTGATTGAAAAGCAGTAATGGAAGACTGTAGCCATGCGTTTTCAAAAATACCGTCAGACATTATTTTTAAGCCGCCAACGCGCTTGACGCCACCGCTGTTAATGTTAGAATAAGCCTCAAAAATACCGGGGAAGCGATAGCCGCTTTGAAACGATACCCGGAAATTATTTTTATTATCTGGTGAATACACAGCCGTAAAACGTGGGTTCAAGGCAAGCGGGAAATAGTCATTCTTATCGGCTCTTAGGATAGCGCCCAATTTCAACTGGTTGCCAAAGAAACTTTTAGCTATGGATAGAAAGCCCCCCGTTTTTCCATAATGTATATCAAGGTAAGCTTTTCCCTGTGCAGGATTTATAAAATAATTGCCATCGGGCACAATGATATAGGTTCGGTGATCTGCACCCAATAGTACCTCCATCCCTGTACGCTTTTTGAAATTCTTCATCCATTCTTCTGTAAGGTTGATTTGTACTTCAGCCTGGATAAAAGTGGACTTTACCCTCAATGCCGCACCACTGTCCCAGTTATTCACATTTTGCAGTTTATTTAATGTATTGTTATATTCGGCAGTTCCCGGCTGGTACCTTCCCGCGTCTGCTGTTTGCCTTGCCTGCGCGTGTGCAGCTGCAACGGAACTGCCTGATTGCACTGCACTATTAAAAGCAGTTGTATAGTCTCCATACCATTGGTTGTCGGGTTTATAGCTACGATCCATATTTTCTGCCATCGAGCGAAGGTTATAGGACTTGCCTGTATTTTCAGTGTTAACATATACTTTGGCATTTACCGAAGTTGATTGAAATGCCAGGCCATGTTGCTGAATAAAATAATCCTGCAACCTGAAGCGGTTAGCCCGCTGGTAAACATTATCCAGCAACCCCATATGGTATAAATAGCTGATGGTGCTCCGAGGAGATAATTTATAATACAGACCTGCATCTGCTTTAATGTTTTGCAGTGAATAATCCACGACCTGTTTTTCAAAATAGCCCGTACGGGCCACCACATATGATTTGCCCTGCAGGCTGATGGTTTTTCTGTCGGATGATTCATTGCCATAGCCATTGACCGGGTCCAAGGCAGGGTTAGTATAGCCTGTTAAATTAGTGCTGGCATTGGCGCCTGGGTTAAGATCGGTATGACTATCTGCAATCCAGTCATATCCTTTGGTAAAACTCCCGTTGATCTTAAACCCAAATTTTGAAGAGATGACTTTTGCAAACCGAAGGCTTGTTTCAGAAAATATCTTTGCTGCACTATTTGAATCGTCCATGTGTGTTATCCCTGTCTTCTCCTGTATACTTATTCCAGGAGAAGTAAATGGATTTTTAGTCGTAAAGTTGGCCATCCCATTGATGGTATTCATTCCATACAGCGCAGAAGCTACACCGGGAACAATTTCAACATTGTCAATATCAAGATCTGTTGGCCCCAGTGCATTTCCAATCGGCCCGCCAATATGAGGAGATTGTACATCCATGCCGTCTACCAGTTGTGCAAACCGAACATTGGTAGTATTGGCAAAGCCTTTTGCATTGATAACTTTGAAACCCAAGCTGGGGGTAATCATCTGGACACCCTGTATGTTTTCCAGGGCATCAAAGAATGAGGGGTGCGGAGTAGAACGGAAATAGTTTGAATTTTCTTTCCGGATGCTGACCGGTGAGCGTAAAATCTGTTCCTGTATCCTGGAAGCTGATACCACTACTTCATGTAACAAAGAGAATTGCATTGAATCTGCGGACTGTTTTTTTGATGGAATAGAATCCTGTCCAAATGTAAGATAAACAGAAAGGCAACTTATAATGGTAAGAATAAGTCTCGTCATCACCTAAAATTATCGCTATTTCCTGAAAGAAATAACGGTAAGCAAAAAATGGGATTTAATCATTGGTTATGGAACGCTTTTGTCTCACTTTTTAAATACGTAGCAAATCGCTCCCGCAAAAGACGGTGGTATTTAATCAATTGATGAGCTTCTTCGGTCAATACCGATCCGCCGCCTTTTTCGCCGCCTGCCTGTGCAATAACAACAGGGTTGGATGTGTGCGCGTTCAGCATTTTAATCATCTGCCAGGCCTTTTTATAAGACATTCCCATTTTCTTGGCCGCTTTATTAATTGAGCCCGTTTCGGCAATAAGTTCCAGCAATTCGACCCGTCCCTTCCCTAAAAAACGTTCTCCTTCGCATTCAACCCAAAGACTACCGGTAACAATAAACTTATATTCGTTGTTTAATACATGGTTGATTTTCTTTGCCATGTTTAAAGCTACAAAAGTTGCTTCAATAAATTGAAATGGCAAAGTCTTTAAGATGAACTGTTCAATTATAGCGCGTAGTTCAGGATTGGTGAAATGAGTGGCATAAACCGGTAACGAGGATTGCGTTGCAGTTACTGCGTGCCTTTCGTCCTGAAAACTTTATTTTTAATTGATGCATGGGTAGCTGTTTTAGTTATACCCAGCCGTCATAGCCTTGATAAAAGCGGCAATGGTAAAGGATTTCTTTCCTTATGTCAATAGGAGACAATAAAGATGCGGCAACACCTTTTATTACTAATAGATAGTGGATGCAAATCTTTGTTTTCTAATGCAATTAGAATTTGGCACTGAATCCGATGTATACACTTCTGCCAATAGATGGTATAATACCTGGTCCGGGGTATTCATCTGTCCTGCGGGTAAAGTAAAGCGTGCCAGCGATGTTATTAATGCCTGCTCTTATTGCGTAATTATCTATTTTGTACGTAGCGCTGAAATCCAGCACCGTAAAAGCAGGAATATATCCTCCAATGGGGTTATCGCTCACTTTAAGATTAGCGGCATCCCCGTAAGCATCACCGGTATGGTTTACCTGGAACGTGGAAGAAAGGTTTTGGGTGCTGAAACTGATACCGGCCCTGTTAATAATTTTATTGGCTGTTTCCACCCTGTTGCCTTTAAATTCACCACTGGTATACTTAGCATCTATATATGAAAATGAATTAAAAATACTTAACCCGTATTTTGATGCAGGGTGCAGATATTTAATCAGGTTAAATTCAGTATAGCTCTCGATACCTTTGTGTTCAGAATTGCCGGCATTCGTCCGGTAAGCGTAATGATTGCCACTGGCATCGGTCCCGACTACCTCTCCAATTCTGTTATTATAGCCTAAATAAAACAAACTGATGTCAAAATTGAAGAAGCCTTTAATAATGCCCCTGTATCCCAATTCTGAATTAAACCCTTTTGCGTCTTTGAGGTTGGGGTCGATCTTCGCCGCCACACCAAATGGTTCAAGTTGGCTGTAATCAATAGGACGGTATGCCTGGCTTGTATTTCCATAGAGATTGGTATTGATACCGATTTTATACTCGAGGCCGATACCCGCCAGCGGAAAATACCGTTTCCTGCTTTGGTCAGAGATAAGTTTGTAGGTGTCTACAATTTTGTACCCTCCTGCAGTATTGTTAATATATTCAAAACGGAAACCCGGCGTGATGGTACATTTCTCACCGAGGTGAAAAATATTTTCTGCAAAAGGCGCAAGATTGGTCGTTGTAAAATTCAAATTGTAACCCCAATCACCTGTTATCGATAAGTCAAAATCACTACCCGTAGTTCCTTCACCGCCACCTTGTCTTTTAAACCAGGCATAAGCAAATCTTACCCCCCCGGCGATGGTTGAATGTTGCTTCGCTAATTTATACGTATGAGAAAAACGAAACTCGGTCGTGGAACTGTTCATGTTCTCATTTCCTACTTCTCTTGGAACATAGGCATTCGTAGCAGGATCAATTTCATCAAAAGCCTGCGGTCCGCCATCTTCATTTCTCCATACCAGCGAACGACCGCCAAAAAGATAAGTAGTTTTCAACGACAGGATAGTACTGGTGTTGGGATTGTAATTGACATAAGCCGTAATAATATTCCAGGGGCTTTTTAACCAATTTCTTGACCTGACAGAAATTTTTGGACTTATAATGAACAAGCTATCGGTTAAGCCACCAGGCATTTTTATCTGGTTGCGGAGCAGGGAGTATTCCCCCCCTACATTTAACTTAGGCGTAGCATTGTATTGAACGTGGCCAAAACCAGAAAGCTGCCACTGCTGGCTGTTGGGACGGTAACCATCCAGGTTACGGTATTGGATAAATGAGTAATAGCTTAGTTTTTTGTAATGGCCCCCAATAGAGTTGAAAGAATTGAATAAGCCAAAACTGCCTAAAGTCTGCGAGGTGGTAAATTCAAATGGCTTTTTAGCAGGGTTATCTTTTACGATATAATTGACAAGGCCGCCAAACTGAGCACCAAACTGCAAGGCGGCCGCTCCCCTTACCAGTTCGATGCGGTTAACCGCCTCCGTGGGCGGCAGGTAATAGGCTTCGTTATAACCATATGCGTCGGCACTAACATTATAACCGTTCTGCCTGGTATTCATTTCTATACTTTGGTTTGGATTGAGCCCACGGGTAGCAATACCATTGGCAGTAAATCCGCCTGTTTCTGTTTCAACTATATTTAATCCAGGTATCCGGCCTAGTATTTGTCTAGTATTATTGATGGCCTTATTGGCATCTAAACTGTCTGTAATAATGACTTCTGTTTTTTTCCCGGCGTAAATAATTCCATCCTTTGTCTCCATTAAATGCCCGACGCCGTTTACGGCTTTATACCCGGTAACCTGAACTTCCTTAAGATATCTTATTGTGTCTTTTGTTTGGACGGTTTGAGCTTTTAAACTGGTCATAAAGCCAAAAACCACAACAGCTGCCATGATGAATCTTTTCATAGTACCTTATTCGTTTTAAGACGAATACAACATTAGAAGATATAGATTGCCCCGGCATGCCGGATCGGGAAATGAATTTGCGCAATACGGAAACTTAAACCAGACTGATTAGTGGGAAAATGTATTTAAATGGCTGTTGGGATTCTATTTCCTTAATTTTCGAAATTTTGGCCGTTTGTCTGGACTGGTATTTCTTTTGTGGAAACTTCAAATAAAATTCCTTGGATAGATGTTGGGCAAAGGTATATGAGGATAAAAATGAAATTGGTTTTTTGCATGGCCATTGGGATGGTGAAAGTGCATTAGCTCCTCCTGCGATCGGTTTCAACTTGCCAGTTATTTAGCATATCGAATCAGGGAGCTCATCAGTTGGATCTCTTGAGCCTAAGCCTATTTCTAGCATCGGCCAACGTCCAGGCCATTTATAAAAAAACCCGCAACCAATTATTTTAAAATTGATTACGGGTTATTAAGCGCTGTAGGGGGAGGAGTCGAACCTCCACGGGGCAGTTAGCTATAGCACAAAGTTCAGTGGTCGACCCTGGTCGAACCGGTATTGCTACCAGCCCGGCTCTATGCTACGTTTATGCTGTTATCCCCACCCTCGAGACAAGAGGGCATGTCTGCCAAAAGTTTCATCACCCCACAGTATATAAGAACGAGAACAGTGCAATATTAAATAAAATACCCAATAACTTAAAAATATTTAAAAGAAATTTTAATAAATTTAGATTATTTTTAATAATTTGTATTAAATTCAACAAACGGTTTAAAATACAATGGAAAATGGGATCTAAATTAAATCTTGACAAACTCGACCTGCAAATCATCCAGGAAATGATGGAAAACGCCGGGATCTCCTATGCTGATCTCGGAAAGAAGCTGTTTGTCTCCGGAGGCACCATCCATGTCCGGATCAAGAAGTTGCAGGATGCCGGAATTGTGAAAGGTACAAAACTAAGTGTAGATATAAAGCAGTTGGGCTACGATGTCATTGCCTTTATCGGCATTTATCTTGAAAAAAGCTCGCTCTACGATTCTGTTGCCAAGGAATTGCGTGGGATTCCCCAAATTGTCCGCCTGAACTACACAACTGGGAACTACAGCATGTTTGCCGAAATTGTGTGCAAAGACATCAGCCAGCTTCGGTTTGTGCTGCACGATGAGTTACAAAAAATAAAAGGCATTGAGCGCACCGAAACCTTTATTTCGCTGGAAGAAAGCTTTATGCGGAACGTCCATGTTCACGACGGTAAATGACCGCGGGTTAGCACCCGGTTGAGACTTGGCGAAGTATGTCGGTTGAAGGGCATTTTCCGATACCAGGCACAAGGGGCTGTAAACTGTGTTCTTCGTCAGTGACACCTGGCGGTTTTTTCTTGTTCCATAATTTCTACAACATCGCTGCCATTAACTTTCTGCTGTTGCCGGTTGGTAGGTATAATTCTGTTGGCATTGTGTTCAGCTACTCCCGGTAGTTAAGCCGTTCGTCCGCCTACCCGCCGCGCTGCTCATCCGCGCACAGCCAGCGCATCCCGCATCCCGTTACCCAGCAGGTTGAAGGCGAGCACCAGCAGCATGATCGCAAACCCGGGCGAAAGGGCGAGCATCGGGTTGTGGGTGATGATGAAGTTGAAATTTTCTTTGATCATCAGTCCCCAGCTGGGCTGGGGTGGTTGTACACCAATGCCAAGAAAACTGAGCCCCGCCTCAATCACGATGGCAGCGGCAAAATTGGCAGCGCCCACAACCAGCACCGGCCCAAGAATATTAGGCAGGATGTGCCGCACAATGATCCGCGAATGGGTATAGCCGAGCGCCCTGGCGCCCTCCACATATTCCAGCTCGCGGACGGCGAGCACCTGTCCGCGTACAATCCTGGCTACGGTCACCCACATGGTCAGGCCAACCGCCACGAACACCTGCCAGAATCCCTTGCCCAGCAGGAACGTGATGGCAAAAACCAGCAGCAGGGTAGGGATACTCCAGATGACATTAATGAACCACATAACGGCGTCATCAGTACCTCCGCCAAAATAGCCGGCCATTGCCCCCAGGAAAATCCCAATGGTCAGGGAGATGATAACGGCAATCAGCCCAACGCTAATGCTCACCCGCGTTCCAATGACCAGGCGACTCAGCATATCGCGGCCATATTTATCAGTCCCCAGCCAATAGGTCTTTTGCAGCAGCTGCGTATCCACGGCTGCCAGTGGAAAGGAAACCGGCTCACTGATGCCATCGTCAATATATTTTTGTGCAACTAAGCTGTCGCCACTGGTCTTTACAGCCGTGACGGGAACATATAAGAAGTCGTCGGCTGTCCCGTAGAGCAGTCGGTTCATCCATCCTTTGGGGGCGCCAGGTATGGCTTTTTTAACCGGCAGGAAAAGCTGGCTGTATCCAGGTGGCCGGCCGCCAATTTCAACCGTCATCCGGTTGGCGTACGGCGAATGATCGGGGGCAATAAAATAGGCAAAGGCAGCCACCAGTAAAGAGAGGGCAATGACAACCAGACCAAAGACTGCACCCGGATTTTTCCGGAGTCTTCGCCACGCGGCCTGCTGTATGGATTCACTGTCGGGCATAAAATGAAAATACAATTATTTTCTGCGGACTGCGCTGTACCAGGCGATCCCCGTTGTTGCTATCTCAGCTTTCTTCCTTTCCAGGTATATCCTGTCACCTGTCCAAGGAACCCGGAGCAAACAATATACAGCACGTGCAGCGGCTGCAGCATCAACAGCCAGGGTAAAAGGAAAACCTGGTCGAAGAAAGCGGCTATGGTTTTTACGAAAAAATATTCCATGGCAAATTTGGCCAGGCAAAGCAGACCGAAAAGTAACCAGGCCATGGGGTAGAAAAATCCCATTAGCAGGAAACAAAACAGCAGCAGGTTGCAGCAATAGACGAGCAGCAACACAAAAAAAATACGCGGTTGCCTATAATGGGTGGCTTTGCTGGCCCACCGGATACGCTGCTGAAGGAACGCCTTCCAGGTAGCGGCAGGTTGCGTGGACACAATCGCAGCGCGGGATTTACAAAAGCCGGTGGTGCCGGGATAGCTACCCGCAATCTTTGTCATCAGCAGCATATCATCTCCGCTGGCGATGTGATCGATACCCGAAAAGCCGTTGACGGCAAGAAACAGGTTCTTGTTGTACGCGAGGTTGGCACCATTGCACATGTTGAGCAAGCGGCGCGAAACCACTGCACCGGTTATGCCCTGCATGGTCAGGAAGTCAAGCGCCTGGAACTTTGATAATATCGATTTTCCGGAAACGATTTTAACCGGCGCTGCGATAAAATTTTTGTTTTCTGTCCGCTGGAATCCGGCTAGGCTTCCCAGCCACCCCGCGGGTACCAGGCAATCTGCGTCGGTGGTCACAATAATTTCGCCCGTTGCCTGCGCGATACCTGTTGCAACGGCTCTTTTCTTGGGCGCAGCGGACCCTTCCGCGGATCCTGCAGGAATACAGGTTACCCGCACCCGGCCGGACGGTAGTTGGTGTACGATGGCCGCAGTGGCGTCATCTGAGTTGTCATCCACTACGATCACTTCATAGTGTTCGGCCGGATACTCCTGCCCGCAGACGGAGAGCACGCAGGCAGCGATATTCGCAGCCTCATTCCTCGCCGGGATAACGATAGAAAATGTGGGAGGTGTTATTCCCGCAGGTAATTGCTCAGGCGCCGGGATGGCTTCCCACCAGGCGAGGCAGTACTGTAATAACAGGCCATAGCAGAATAGCAACGCAACGGCAATGAAAAAAATGAGGAGCATCGGCAGCAAGGTAAGAATACTGGAGAAATGAATGAACGTTTCCCGCTGTCACTAGGATGTGCGTTATCCTGTATACTACCAGGCAAACGAGCCCGTAACCACTTGTTTTCCCGTATTCAGCTGAAGGATGTAGATGCCGTGCGCCAGCGCGGGTGTTGCGAGGAACAGAGTATTGTTACCCGCTTCAAGGGTGACCGGTAATTCGGTAATCACCATTCCCACACTATTGAGGATTCTTATGATGCCATGCTGCCGTTCGGGGTCCTGCACGTCAAGCGATAAACGGGTAGGACTTTGCGCATAAATTTTTTGCAGGGAAAGGCTGCTGAGGCCGGTATTGAGCCGCATGGCAGGAGAATTGTGCCGTTTACCGTCTTTGTCCACAATTACGATGGTATAGTAATTGAGTCCCTGCGCGGGCTGGGCATCGGTGA
>JBBROE010000047.1:0-28219 GCA_038229695.1 Chitinophagales bacterium
GGAAGCTGCATTACCAGAACCTGTTTATGGAATTGTCCAGCGGCAGCAGTGGAGGCGATAAATTGCTACCCAAGAAGTATGCGAGTATGCACCACCTCAGTCTGCAGGCGACGAAGTGGCTGAACATTGGTTTCTTCGAAGCCATACTTTTCGGCCGTTCCAATCATTACGAATTCAGTTACCTAAACCCGATTATTTTCCTCCGCTCTGCGGAGCAGCAGAACGGTAGCCCGGACAATGCCAATGTTGGGTTCGACCTCAAAATAAATATTGCCCATACGCTGCAGTTATACGGGCAGGTGATGCTGGATGAATTTAAGCTGTCCGAAGTGAAGGCTGGGAATGGCTGGTGGGGCAACAAGCAGGGGATACAGGCCGGTATGAAATATATTGATGCCTTTACAATAAAGAACCTGGATTTGCAGGGTGAGTTGAATTATGTGCGGCCATTCACGTATTCGCATTTTGATTCGGTGGCCAATTACAGCAATTACAACCAGCCGCTGGCACATCCGCTTGGTGCAAATTTTACCGAGGCGATTGGTATCATCCGCTACCAGCCGCTGCCGAAATGGAATATAGAAGCAAAACTGATTGTATTCCGCCAGGGCGTCGATACCGCCAATACGGATTATGGCAGTAATATTTTCATCCTGAGCGGGAACCGGGCTGCTGATTACGGGTATAAGACAGGGGGCGGCGTAAGGGCAAACGGCGTGAACGGCTCGCTGTGGGTTGGCTACGAACTGCTTGAAAATTTATATATTGATGCCTCCGTGATGTACCGGAAAGTAAATGTGCCTGCGGCGATGCAATTGTCCCAGCGCTCCACGTTGTTCAGTATTGGCCTGCGGTTGAATGCGAATCGCCGGCAATACGATTATTGACGCATTCATTGTTTTGCTTCACTGATGATGGTAAAGGTATAGGCCGGTCCCCCCTGAAAGGTACACTGCGGCCCGGCCCATAAAAATCAACTGTTCGTGACCGCTATCCTTCGAAAATGAGGGAGAACACAATCTGCCGGCTCTGGATTTTATCGATGACATTGGAAAATTTGAGGTTGGGATCGCGGCTGTGCACATTGCTGATCCCGTTGCTGATTTTGATTTCGGGAGACAATACAAAATAACGCATGTAAAAATTGAAACCGATGCCCGCCTCCACGCCGAAATCGTTGGCTTTGAGTTTAACCAGGTCGTCTGCATTTTTCGCGCGGGCCTTTGAAGACAGATCCGTTTCATATTTGACGCCGGCCATCATGTATACCCTGAAATTGTTGATGCGGTCACTTTTGTACTTTACCTGGATGGGGATGCCGAGCAGGATGGATTCAACGGTTTTCCGCGTTACAGGGCTTTCACCGCTCTGCGGGTATTTAAGATTGTAAGTAATTACTTTGTTGGCAAAGAGCAATTGCGGAAATACCACGCGCGCATCCCAGTGGCTGCTAATCTTGAAAGTATGCATACCCCCTATGCCGATGCCTCCCGTGTTTTCGGGGTAGACGCCAAGTACCGTATCGTTCTGGAGGAATTGGGGATGCTGGCTGATTTGAAACCGGCTGCTGACACCCATCACCACGATGCCGATATGGTACGACTTATCATCGTTGTCCGGCAGGTTGACGGCATCACGCAGCTGCGCTGCGGACGACAGGGAAACGATAAGTAAACAAAAAGTTATGAAGCCGGACCGCTGCTTATTTTTGAACCGCAATAAATGGTACATATTCCTCCCGTAAGTGTTTTTAGATAAGTAGCCGTATATCCAAGCTCATTCATTATGGTTAAAAAATCATTTCCCTCAGGAAATTTCTGGACTGAATCATTCAGGTACTGGTAAGCTGCGCGATTTTTTGCAAACAGGCGCCCGACGCCCGGGGTCACCACCTTCATATATAAATTATAAAACGTTTTTACCAGGGTTGCTTTCGGGCGGGAAAATTCAAGCACGACCAGCTTTCCGCCGGGCTTCAACACCCGTAACATCTCTTTCAACCCTATGCGGAGATGTGCAAAATTTCGTACGCCGAAGGCCACCGTAATGCCATCAAACGTGTCGACGGGAAAATTTATTGCTTCACTGTCGCCCTGGTACAGCGCTATCTGCTTATTTAACAACAGCTTGGCAATTTTCGCGCGACCGAGCTGCAGCATCCCTTCAGAAATATCTATGCCAACAATTGTTGCCGGCCTGAGAATTTTATGGCTCATGATGGCGACGTCTGCCGTTCCGGTCGCCACATCAAGGAGCACTTTGGGCTGGATCGTTTTTAGTTCGGCGATCGCCTGTTTACGCCAGTAGACATCGATCCCTGCACTGAGCAAGCGGTTGAGAAAATCATACCGGTAGGCGATGTTGTCGAACATCCCGGCCACCTGTTCCTTTTTACTGCGGTCAGAATCCCGGAAGGGAACGATGTTGTCATGCGGAAGCTGCTCATTCATAGCCTGCAAAGATAAGTGGTGTGCGGGGTTTACCGGAGGTATCAGGCTGCAGGGGCCGGGAACGCTGCTTAGGCTTACCTTTGTGGCCATGGACATCAATTCCGCCGTCTATATCATCAGTAGTCCCGATTTCAGCAAATGCCCCGCCCCGGATAAGCCGGAGTATGCCTTCATCGGCCGTAGCAATGTGGGTAAGAGTTCGGTGATCAACATGATTTGCAACAACCAGAAGCTGGCCAAGACATCGGGTACGCCCGGTAAGACCCAGCTCATCAACCATTTTTTGATCAATGACAGCTGGTTCCTGGTGGATCTGCCGGGTTATGGTTTTGCCAAGGTGGCGCAGCGGGACCGCCGGCGATGGGAACAGATGATTGAGAATTACCTCCGCAAACGGGAGAATTTAGTGACCATTTTTGTGTTGATCGACAGCAGGCACAGCCCGCAGAAGATAGACCTCGATTTCGTCAACCGCCTCGGGGAATGGCAGATTCCGTTCGCCCTGGTGTTTACGAAGGCCGATAAGGAAACACAGGGCGTGGTGGCGGCCAATGTGAAGGCATTTCTCAATGCGATGCGCGAGGTATGGGAATTTTTGCCGGCTCATTTTGTGACCAGTGCGATAAAAAAGCAGGGGCGCGACAAATTACTGTCTTTTATTTCAGATCTGAATAAGACAGCGCTGCAGGACATGAAGCGGAAGCCTGCTTCGGGGGCCGGGCAGAACGGTTGACATTTTTGGAAGAGGGAGTCGGTGCCCAGGGCGATGTTTTACCACCAGCCTGCCAGGGTGGGGTGGAAAATTAATTCACGATTTTATTCGCACAGCTGCTGCTGGCAAAGGCTTCCGGCTTGGCTTTGAACGCGAAGCCCATGCCGAGGATATACCCCATGGCTTCCTTTAACGCATCGTTGCTCTTAAACGAAGGATTGGTGTTGATGTCTGCATGCACTTCCATGTCAACATCATACTGCGTGAAGAGCGGGCAGAGCTCGTAGGCAATTTCGATGCTCTTCGCCACTTCCACCAGCATCCTTTCCTTGATGCTGTAACGGGTTTTTGTTTTCTCGTTGTGGATGAACATGAAGCCGCCGTGGCCTTCCCGCAAAAAAACGATGACGGTAGCAAATTCTGTGTCGGAACCTTTAACCTGGCTGTCTGTGCCGATGCACACTTTGAGGTGATAGCCTTTGTTGCTTTCCCGTTTGATGGTGTTTTCAACAGCCGCTGCAATGGGGAGGTCCAGCGGATCGCCATTAAATTTTCTCCATATCATGTTGTAACAGGTTTCCCCAATTTACGGAAAAACTCTAGAATACTAACGGTAGCAGTCATTACCTATAGATTATTTCGGTAGCCGTTGATGGCCGTCCTCACGGCTGCTGGTGACCGGTATACTGGTTCCGCCGAGGGCGGGTGAGGTCAGTACTGGCCGGTGGAAAGCAGCACCAGGGTGCAGGCGTCCATGGACAGGATGCCCTTCGAGCGGGCGAGTGCGGCCAGCTCGCTGTTTTCCGCACCCGGGTTGAAGATGATTCGTTTGGGGTGCAGGGAGAAGATATAGTCGTAGTACCCTTTCTGGTGACCGGGGCTAAGGTAGAGCGTAACGGTATCCACATCCTGGGCGGGAAGGGGTTCGGTGCTGATCTCGGTTCCGGCGACAGTGGCTTTTTTCCCGCCTATGGCCAGGGCTGGGTGACCCTCTTCAGCGAGTTTGTGCAGCGCAAGGAAGCTGTACCGTGCAGGATTATCTGATGCGCCCAATACAAGGGTTTTCTTTGGTGGCCTGTCCATATGCCTTTCTGTTTTTATCAAAGGTAGCCACCTTTTCTGATCCGCGTGCGCGGGGAACTGGCAGGGGTTTACCAAATCGGTTTAGGGCAATTGAGGCGCCTGTCTGTTTTTGCGGATCTTCCGTTGAAGGCCCGGATAACAAGAGCGATGTACCCACCACCGTTCTGCACCGAGGTTTTGCCAAAAAGGTTGACGAGGTTATGGAAGCCAAGCAGCAACGGCCCGGCTTTCACTGCACCGCCGACCCAGAACTGGTTGCGGTTGTTAAACTGTATGGGGAGATAAAAACCAAGCCTTCTCCGTTCCCACCTGGGCGTAACCGTTAGCAGGTTGAGTTGTTTAAGTTGAAGCGAGCCTTTTTTGAGCCAGCTGAGCGGGACGTTGACAGACAATTCTGCGTTGATGAAAAAATTGCCGGTCAGGTAATGGTCTACGTTGGCCACGAGCCGGGTGGGGTTAATCACCGTGAACTGGCTGCCGGGTGAAGACAGGGATACGAGGGTAGCCAGGCTGTCGTTAAACCGGCCGAAGGTGGTTACGGTGGAGTCGAAGACATTATCGAGCTGCCTGCCCGTGATTTGCGTGTTACTGACCTTGATAGTGCGGCTTTGCTGGCCATACTTATATTGATTGGCACCAAGGTCGAGCAGTGAAAGACCGATTTTCCAGTCGTACCCATAATAATCTTCCTCATCATTAAAACTGGCGATACCCTGCGGTTTGATGAGGTATTCGATACCTGCATCGAGGGATGCGCCGCCACTGGTATAATTAAGGAAATCGTTGGTATTGGTACCCGCGCTGCTGCCAGCCTGCAGGTGGTCATAGTTGCCGGAATAGCCATAGCTGATATCCGCTGAATTGATGCTGAATACCGGTTGATTATTCTGGACCTGTTGGCCGAGGGTAACGTTATTTATAAGGGCGCTGGCGCCGGACAACCCGCGGCCGGCGTGCAGGGAAAACCCAGCGTTAAGGCGGCTCATATCATTGTCTTTGATGGTCCTTGCATAGGACAGGTAACCCTCCAGCCAGCTGCTGCTGAGCAGGGAGCCGTTCAGTACCCGCAGGTCCTGGTTGATCTTCAGAAATTCACCCGTATTGTGGAGGGTATCGCTGTAATTATAAGAACTGGTGGAGAGATTGGTGATACTTTTTAGTATTAATCCGAATGCCACGGCACTTTTGCGGGACAGTGAAATCCGCGCATTGAGCAGGTTGACGTTAAATTCCAGCCTGGCGCTGCGTTTGTATTGTCCATCATCCACATGGTAAAGAGAATTGGCCGGGTTGGAAAGCAGGGAGTAATCGTGTATGCTGAACGCATTGGTGCTGGTGGTGAGCTGCACGCCGGCCACTGCTACATCCCAGGTGAAAGGCGTGTTAACGATAGCGGCCGGGTTATTGTGCACGCCGAGTGCACCTGCTTCAGACGAGCCCTGGATAGCGCGGTAGCCCTGCGCCTGTAAGAGCGGTGAGAACAGCAGGCCTATCACGATGGGCGGTAGCAGATATTTCATATTCCTTTCCTCAGTGATTGTTTTCAAAAGGGTTCTCCATGAGTCTTGCGTATCAGATACGCAACGAATTTTGGAAAAGGTTTCAATATACCAATAAATAAATTGGTTACCCAGGGCCGGCCAAAAAGCCGCTGGATAAAACGACCCGTTGCCAGCCGGGCGGCAAAATTATTTTTCCAGGACCGGGTGTAGGCCAGTTCCATTTCGGAACGGGAGGTCCGCCCATGCAGGAACTGTTTCATTTCCGTTGCGGCAAGTTTGCTGGCATGCAGGGCCATGCTCATCCCATTCCCGCAGAGGGGGGTGATCATACCAGCTGCGTCTCCCACCATGAGCATATGATCTTCCACCTGTTCTTTAGCCGAAAATGAGACCTGGGCGATGGTTACGGGATCCGGCCGGATGAAGACTGACTGCTCCAGGATTTGCCGCAGCAACGGGTTTTTACCGAGGATGGTTTTTTCCATTTCCCGGATGCTGTTTCCTGCTCTGCCGAGGTTCGCTGCAGTAGTGAGGTAACAAAGACAATACCGGTTATCTTCTATCCGGGAAAGCCCGCAGTAGCCGTCGCGAAAATTATGTAACGCGATTCGGTCTGCCGGGGCATTGGTCTGAATATGGTATTTCACCCCGATGAAGTTAGACAACCTGGGCTGGGCAGTGGTCATAAACTTTCGTTTCAACGCAACGTCCAGGTTGCTTCTTTTCCCATAGGCGGATGCCACCATCCTGGCGCGGACACACATGGTAGAAGAACGCACGGTAAAAATCTCGTCGCGGAAGCTGACAGCAGTTACTTTATCATTTTCACGAAGCACCGTGCCTGATTCGCGGGCCAGCACAGCGAGTCCCAAATCAATTTTATACCGGCTGATACCAAAGCCGCCAAGTGGCAGGCGGTGGGTTATCGTATTGCCGTTGGGAGCGGAGACCAGCAATTCCTTGATCACCGGCAGGTCCATATCGCTGAGCGGGTAGCCGATACTTTCCAGGAAATTCCAGCATTCGAAGCTGATGTACTCCCCACAAACCCGGTGAAAGGGATAGGCTTCTTTTTCAAACAATACCACGCTGAAATTCTCCCGCGACAGCTGTATGGCCAGGGACAGTCCGGCCAGTCCGCCGCCGATGATGGCCACGTCAAAATCCATTTCTGCCTTTTCTTCCTCAGCGGGTATTGTCGCCGGGTCAGCGTTCGTCATCATAATTTTGTTTGGGGCAGATCAGCAACCAGCGGAACGCCCATTTCCATGACAGGTCATAGGCTGTGAGACCGGAAGCGTTCATGAGGTTGTTCCATTCGGATCGGATAAAGCCACGGCGTACCGAAAGCGGGGCATCATTTTTTACAAGGTATGAATTTGAAAAAAGCGCGGTAATTATTTTAATAGAATAATATGCTAAAAAATGGCGGTGGAGGTCGTTGATAAAAAAGCCGGTACCCGCATTCCGGTTCATCCAGGTGAGCATTTGTTCCAGATCCTGGTCCCGGAAATGATGGCAAAAAAGAGAGGAGAAGATGATGTCTGGGCTGAACGGGCCGGGATCGGTAAGCCGGTAATCGGAGGTGATCAGGGTAACCGGAGCCGCCCGCAATGTTTCAGCAGCCATCGCGATGCAATCCGGGTTGAGATCAATACCCACGAGGGAGACATCCACCCCATTTTTCAGGCACCAGTTATAAATGGCAAGCAGGTTGTCGCCGCCGCCGCATCCAATTTCGCATATGGTAATGCTTTTGCGTTTCCCCAGCAGCTGGCGAAATCCCAGCAGCGTAGCCCGGTGACCGCCCAGCCTTGAATTGATCGTATTTAGTTCACGCAGGTTCAGCCGGATATCCTGCGCGGGGATATCGTCCGCATCAAGCAATTCGGGCTGGTAGGATCGGTGAACGAGATTCAAATGGGCAGCGTTAGCCGGAAAAAGGTAATTTTTCCGAAGTGACCAATAGGTTAAACTGTGAGCCGGGTGTGATTTCGGGTTTAACAATCAGGCTTCCGCCAGTACAAACGTTTCCATGGTAAGCCCCGGGCCAAACGCAGCACCAAATATTTCTTCATCCCCCTTCTTGACTTGTTGCATTATCCGTTTAAGTACAAAAAGGATGGTGGGGGAGGACATATTGCCATAATCATTCATTACCCCGTAGCTGCTGTCGAGGGTATGATCAGGGAACTGCAGCGTCTTTCCGATTACGTCCAGGATTCGTTTACCGCCGGGATGGATGCACCAGTTGTCGATATCTGCTTTGGTTTTTCCTGCATGGGCAAGGGCACGGCCAACGAGGTCTTCAAAATCCTCTTCTATCAATTCCGGAACGTAACCGCTGAGGGTCATGAGGAAGCCGGTGCCGGACAATTCCCAGGCCATATCTTTTTTCCCTTTGGGAACAACTTCCGCATAAAAATCATGAATGCGGTACCCGCGGCCGGCAAAGCTGTCATGGGTAACAAGCACCGCGGCAGACCCGTCGGCAAACAGCAGGCTGGAGGCGATGTTATCTGCGGTCGGCTCTTTCTGAAAGTGGAGGGTACAAAGTTCGGTGCATACGATGACGACACGGGCGGATACTTCATTTTTGCAGATGGCGTCAGCCATCTTCAGGGCATGAATCGCCGCGTAGCAGCCCATGAAATTGACGGAGCTCCGGTAAATATTTTTAGGGAGGTCCATAAGCGCCATGACCTGCAAATCGAGCCCCGGCGCGCTCATGCCGGTGCAGCTGACGGTGATCAAATGCGTGATGTCACGCGCATGAATATGCCCGTCAATACAATCCCTGATCGCGTCGACACTCAGGGGCGGTGCATATTTATTAAACCAGGTCATCCTCATTTCGAGTGACGGAAAGGGTTCAAGATTTTCTGATTGCGGGTAAAATTTCCATTCGTGTACGGGGCGATTATAATCAGCTACCACTGAATGCCGGTATTGAATGCCGCTTTGGTGATACAGGAACCTTAGTTTGCGTTTTTCGGTATCATTCAAGGCATACACAGACTGCATAAACTGCATGATGTCGTCCTGTTTATGCTGGTGCGCGGGCAGTGCAGTACCGATTCCAATTATTTTACTCAACGGGTTAATATTTTCCAGGTGACAAGAATGAGAAAGCCGAGATTGGTGCAAACTGAAGCAAGCAGGTTCATGGTCATGGTATTGCTGAAACTGGCAGCTGCTGTATCCTTCCACACTTTTCGTGCCCAGCTGATGAAATATACGGGAACGGGGAGCATACAGGTTGCCAGTACAACGAATTTAAGTGAGGCATTACTGTTAAAATAAGTAAGCGCCAGCAGGATAAAAGCCAGGATATACACCGCCCCGCAAAATATAAAGGTACCCCGGTAACCCAATAACCGGCTGATGCTGTTTACACCGTCCTTTGCATCCGCTTCATGCTGGTAAATCTGTGTCAGGGGGTAAATGCCGCCGATGAGCAGGCTGCTCGCCAGCATACCAGTGAGGGATGGTTGTAAAAATGGCGGCTGGCTGCAACCATAATGCACAAGGGCATAAGTGAAGCCGCCCTGGAAAACAACAACGGTGAAATAACCGCCAAAAGGATACTTCTTCAGGCGAATGCCGCGGTAACTATAGGCGCGGGAGGCCAGTATGTAGAGTAAAGTACCCAATGCAAAGCAGTAGCCGATAAGCAGGGAAAGCGTAATGGCGGCGGCATCCATCAGTACGGTTACCACAAATAATTCGCGCGTCGGCGGCAATGGGTTTTTGATTGCACCGACCGGTGTTACATCGCGGTCCATATAACTGTTGTATCCATTGCTGGCAGGATAGACGAGTATATGCAGGATAAAAAATACCAGTACAGCGTGCGAAACATGTATAACGGGAACCGTGCCCAGTGCAAAGAGATAGACGGGCAGTAACAGGAAAGAAAAATGGAAGCGCAGGAGTTGTATTGTGGATCGCTGCATAGGGTCAAGTTACCAAAAATTATGAAGTGCCGGCATGAGCCGGAAAAGGACCATGCGTTGGGCAGTTTGACAGCGGCATAAAAAAAATCCCGTTACAGGAACGGGATTATAAATGGCTTTCGATGCGGTCAGATCAGCATCCGCAGTGGTTCTTCCAGCAGGCTTTTCAGCGTAAGCAGGAAGGCCGCACCGCTGGCGCCGTCGACAACGCGGTGATCGCAACTCAAGGTAACTTTCATGGTGTTACCGGGAACGACCTGCCCGTTTTTTACTACCGGCACCTGTTGAATGCCCCCCACGGCAAGGATGCAGGCATCAGGTGGATTGATGATGGCGGTGAACTCGTCCACGCCGAACATGCCCAGGTTGGAAATCGTAAACGTACTGCCTTCCCAGTCGGCGGGCTGCAATTTTTTATCTTTTGCTTTCTGTGCAAATTCTTTTACTTCCGTTCCAATTTGTGTAAGTGACTTGCCGTCGGCAAAACGAACAACCGGCACCAGTAGCCCGTCCGGAACCGCTACCGCTACACCAATGTTTACGTGGTGGTTGACGCGGATGGTATAGCCCATCCAGCTGCTGTTGATGACCGGGTGTTGCTTCAACGCGATGGCGCAAGCCTTAATCACCATGTCGTTGAAGGATATTTTTGTTTTGCTGACTTCATTCAGCTTCACCCGGCTTTCCACCGCCTTGTCCATATCAATGGTCATGGTCACATAAAAATGCGGGGCAGAGAATTTACTTCCCGCGAGGCTTGTTGCGATGGCTTTCCGCATCTGCGACACAGGTACTTCATCGAAGCTGACCTGTCCGGCGGCAGCAGGTGGAGCAGCGCTTTGTTTGGCAGCCGGTGCAGCGGGCTGTTTGAAATTATCGACATCGGATTTTATGATTCGGCCATTGTCGCCCGTGCCCTGTACCTGGCTGATGTTGATGCCTTTTTCAGCAGCCAGTCTTTTGGCCAGTGGCGAAGCTTTTACGCGGCCGTTTTCTCCCTGCGTTTGTATTGTTTCGGCTGCGGGAGCCGGGGCAGGGGTATTACTAACGGCAGTGCTGCTCTTCGCCGGTGCTTCATTTTTCGTGGTCTCTCCGCCTTTCGAGGCAGCGACAATTTTATCGATGTCGACCTTTCCGTCTTCCCCGATAATACAAAGCAGGGCATTCACCGGTACTTTGTCACCTTTCTGCGCGCCCACATACAGGAGCTTTCCATTCTTATAACTTTCCAGCTCCATGGTGGCTTTGTCGGTTTCGACGTCGGCCAGCAG
The DNA here is from genome assembly GCA_038229695.1 of Chitinophagales bacterium. GTDB lineage: Bacteria > Bacteroidota > Bacteroidia > Chitinophagales > Chitinophagaceae > JACMLD01. Next base: position 10,975 of record JBBROE010000047.1, read on the forward strand.
ATCCCCTTTTTTTACGGTATCCCCTACTTTTTTGTGCCAGGCGGCTATCACGCCTTCGGTCATTGTATCGCTGAGGCGAGGCATGAGGATCACTTCATCCACTTTGGTAAGATCCATCGCCGCCGTAGCCGGGGCGGCTTCTTTTTTAGGTTCCGCAACAGCCGCTTGTTTTGGTGGTTCAGCGGCCGGTTTTTCTTCCTTTGCCGGCGCAGCACCGGTTTCTTTCAGCAACCCGGATACATCTTCGCCCGGCGCTCCGATGATGGCAAGCAGGTCGTTCACCTGCAATTTCCCGCCTTTATCACTGCCGATATGCAGCAGGGTGCCATCCTTATAACTCTCCAGCTCCATGGTGGCCTTATCGGTTTCCACCTCTGCCAGCAAATCGCCTTTTTTTACCTTATCACCCACTTTTTTATGCCAGGCGGCAATCACACCTTCTGTCATCGTATCGCTCAGGCGGGGCATGAGAATCTTTTCAGCCATAATATTGGTAAGATTTGAACGTCGAAATTAAGGCAAAAACAGCAATTGGCTGGAGGCTGTTTTAATTCAGCGCGGTGTATCCTCATGCCTTTTACCGGGTTGCAGGAGCGGTAACCGGGATTGGTGGCGGACCTTCCGGCAGCATCGCTTTCCAGGTTTCTTTTCCCCGGCGCTCCACGAATTCTTTTTTGATGGCAGATCGAAGTTCGCCCTGCTGGAACAGGTCGACCATCGTGGTCGACAAACATTTGGCCGCAAAGAGCATTCCTTTACGCCCGATCGACATGCCGCTACAGGCGACGACCACCCAGGAGTGCCAGGGCGCTTTATAGGGTGCTGTGGCAGCCAGCAGCGAAATTTCAGGAACAATAAAACTGATGTCGCCTACATCAGTCGACCCCCCGTCCGGTTCAGCCCTGGTTGTTTCCAGTGGCTTGATGGCTCCCTTCATGCCTGCCGGTTCGAGGCCGTAGGCAGTCATAATGCGGTTGGCAAAATCGGTTTCTGCAGCGGTATAGGCAACCGGCCCGACGAGCTCCATATTGTGCTGCAGCGCGCGGGCTCCGGTTTCGTTGAGGAGAAGTTCATAATCCCCGCTCATCAGTTGCACATCACTTTCCACGCCGGCCATGATGGCCGCACCCCGGGCTATTTCCCGCATCCTTTTTTCCACTTCGGCCACGCCGCTCCTTTTTGAATCGCGGAGCCAAATCCATACGCTGGCTTCTGCAGGAACCACGTTCGGCACATCGCCGGCCTTCTTGAACACATAATGCATGCGAACGGTGGGGTGCACATGTTCACGCAAATAATTGATGCCATGGGTAAGAAACTCGGCGCCGTCGAGGGCACTTCTCCCGTTCCATGGATCCGCTGCTGCGTGCGCGCTTTTCCCTTTAAAAGTAACCATATAGCTGGCCATCGACTGGGAACTCTGCATATTGGCTTTATTCTCTGAATCTGGATGCCAGTCGAGGCAAATGTCCACATCATCGAACAGGCCGGCCCTGGCCATGTAAATTTTTCCGCCTATATCCTCTTCGGCCGGTGTACCATAAAAGCGAATGGTACCCGTTATTTTTCCGGCTTCGATCAATTCTTTGATGGCAACAGCGGCACCGAGGCTGGCTGCGCCAAACAGGTTATGCCCGCACCCATGCCCGGGAGCGCCGGGAGACAACACGGCGAGGGAAGGCGTTGCCTGCTGGGACAGCCCTGGAAGCGCATCAAATTCGCCGAGGATGGCAATCACCGGTTTGCCGCTGCCGTATTCTGCGGTAAAAGCAGTGGGCATTCCCGCTACGGCGAGACGGGTACGAAAGCCATGCTTTGCCGCGTAATCGGACAGTACGCGGGATGATTTGGTCTCCCTGAGCGCCGTCTCGGCAAAATTCCAGATTGAATCGCTGAGCCGGATAAGATCGCGGTCCTGGCGGTCGACCGATGAAAGCACTGATTGTTTTTCCGGTGAAGAGGGTGCGGGTTGGGCGATGGCGGCTGTACCTACCAGTACCGTCAAAAGCGCGAGGTTAATTTTTTTCATGTCAGCTGGTTGATCCAATATACGGCATATCGGTAACATAGCGCTGCCGGCGGATTGGCGGAGCTGCGGTTACAACAGGGTGCCCTTTAAGATGATGGCAGCGATGCTGAAATAGATCACCAGCCCGGTAACGTCTACGAGGGTGGCAACGAGCGGGGCGGAAGAAGTAGCCGGGTCGATCTTTAGTTTTTTCAGCAGGATGGGAATCATGGAGCCGCTGAGCGTTCCCCACATGACAATGCCAATCAAAGAAAAGAAAATGGTGATCGCCAGTTTTATCCAGTGTTCGCCATAGTCGTACAGGCGAAGGGACTGCCATACTGTTATCCGGATAAAACCGATCGCTCCCAGCAGGAAGCCGAGCGAAAGCCCCGAGAGGATCTCCCGCCGCATCACATACCACCAGTCCCGTACGCTCAGTTCTTTCAGCGACATCGCCCGGATGATGAGGGTGGCAGCCTGTGACCCGCTGTTGCCACCGCTGGAAATGATTAGCGGAACGAAGAGGGCAAGGACAATTGCTTTAGACATTTCCTTATCGAAATAGCCCATCGCTGTTGCGGTAAACATTTCGCCGATAAAAAGGATGACGAGCCAGCCGGCCCTTTTGCGCAATAACGCAAAAAAAGGGGTTTTAACATAAGGGTAATCCAGTTCTTCCAGGCCCCCGAATTTCTGAATGGCAGCTGTTTCTTCCTGTTCCGCCACGTCAAGAACGTCATCGACCGTTATTACCCCCAGCAATATTCTATCATCGTTGGTAACGGGCAGGGCTACCCGATCGTACTCTTTAAACCTGCTGACGGCTTCTTCTTTGCTGTCAGTCATTTTGAGGCTGATGCAATAGCCATCGAGGATGTCTTCGATTTTTTTTGCCGGGTCGGTGAGCACCAGCCGGCGAACCGGGATATCATCGATGAGTCTGCCCTTCTTATCCACCACGTAGATAACGTTGGCGGCCTCGGTATCCTTATGGTATTTCCTCAGGTGTTCGGTTGCGGCCGCAACGGTCATGCCCCGGTCGATGGTGGCAAAATCGGTATTGATGATCCGGGCTACGCTTTTTTCAGGATACCCCAGCAGGTCATGGGTGGTTTTCTTGTTGGCATCGTTCAGCAGGGAGAGGAAGGCAGACAATTCAACGCCGCGCGAAGCGGAAAAAAAATTCAGGCGGTCATCGGTTCGCAGTTCATTCAGGATTTGGGCGGATTGGTCGCGGGGGACCGACCGGACAATTTTTTTCTGGAGCTGTACATCGATATATGGAAAGACCTGGATTTTTTTTGCGATGTTAAAAGACTGAAACGCAGGAATAGCTTTTTCCGCCGGGATGCCGGTGAAAATGGTGGATACCTCGGACGGGTGAAAATAATCCCTGTCCCTGGCGATGCCGAGCAAACCGCTGAAATCACCTTTAATTATCTTAGTCCGGATCTCTTTTAATTTCATGCCGGAAAATTTGAAATGGCACTGGAATTCCTGGTTTGGAGCGCTAAGTTAAGGGCATTAAAAATTGGAAGTTTATTAATTTACGCTTGAGTCGATCACGGTCTGGGATCAAACTCCGGGTGATGGGCTGTTACAGTTCAACATGAAGCCGCAGGGCGACGATATGAACCGGTCCGCGGTCTTTGTTATAAGCAGGGTGAAGTACAAACTGGTAATCCGGGCTGATGAATACCGGCAGCCGGCCGGGATGAAAACTGTAGAACGCTTCCACAATATGTTCAATGCCGTAGTGCAGGCTGCCATCCCCGATGATGAAGCCATACCCGTGCTGTGTCAGGTAGTCCCGGTGATCGCCCGAAAGACCATTTCCCACATAGGCGAGACCGATTTTATCCGATTTCCTGTTCCAGGCTGTGCCGTTGAAGGACAGCCCTGCGGAAAAACTCCGGTCAATTTCCGTGAACGCCCAGGTTTCGTTGACACCATCGTTCCAGCTGTACCGGCCAAAGAAGCCGCCGTTTTTGCGGTCGTACTCGGTGTTGATATAGAATCCTTTTTTATCGCGGCCATATTGTCGCGTGGCAGTGATATCCGGCGGGGCGTACTGGCTGATGCCTTTATCAATGGCTTCGCGGTAATTGCCCATCCGGGATTTGTTATAAAACCCTCCCATGCGGATGACGAAGAAGTTCTTTTTCTTCGGCAACGCAATTATTTTTTCGGCTTCGAATACGGTTCCGAACGCCTGTTCGAGGCGGGTATCAAGGGTGTTGCCGTTTGCGACTTCCCCCACCTGTACTGCGGATGTACGCAGGGTCCAGGTATGCAACTTTATTTCAGCCTGGATGCCATTGGTATAACCGCGGGTATTAGCCGGGTAATCCCAGGCACCGGCACTCATTAAGCTCCAGTTCATAAAATCAGTGCGCGGGTCGTGGCTATAGTTGTTGTCATCAAAAAAATCGGCGAGACTGAACCTTCCGGCTCGCACGGCGATATAACTGGATGGCAATGTTTCGCGAAGCGCGTTGACGTCTTCATTGGTTGTAGCGCGGTCGGCCGTTAGGAAGAATTTTTGTTCGAGATATAGCCGTGCCAGGTAGAGCTTGGGATTTGGGCTTCCGATGCGAAAGGTTTCGCCGTTCGGAAAGCCGGCCACGCCAGTGGTTTTGCTAAGGCCTTCACCCCCGGCGACTTCGGGGTTGATGTACAACGCGGCATGTTTCCAAAGCCGCCTGCCAATGTAGTAAGTATTGGTTAGCGACACTTTGGTTCCCTCCGATGGGGAAAGACTATTGTCCCCGCTGTAGGTCGCCGGAAAATTAAAATGATACTGGGGGATTACGGTCGCCTGCACGTGAAGACTCCAGTTCTGCCGGGCCAGCGTATCCCTGATAATTTGCGCGCGACTGGCCAGGGTCAACAGGCCCATGAGCAGCAGCAGAAAGTTTCTTTTCAACAATTCCCGGATTTGAGCCGCTAAAGTAAACAAACAGACCGGTGCTGCATAACCCGCCCGGATAAATTTTACGGTGGGCGCGGAGGCCGAATTGAAGGTTACTGCCCGATGGCACCCATCTTTCGCAATATTTTACGGTTGCTACGGTGGTGCATGAAATTATAGACCAGTGAATAAATAGCCGGCAAAATCAGGAGCGTTAAAATAGTGGAGGTAATCAGTCCGCCTATAACGACTACGGCCAGCGGCTTTTGGGTTTCACTCCCGATTCCCGTGGAGAGGGCAGCAGGCATCAGCCCGATCATCGCCATAAGCGCGGTCATCACGACAGGGCGGACGCGTGAGATGACGCCGTCGCGGACAGCAAGGTCAAGGGGTATGCCCGCATCGAGATTTTTCCGGAAGACCGAGATGAGGATAACCCCGTTCTGGATGCATACGCCAAAAAGCGCAATGAAACCAATACCGGCTGATATACTGAAATTGATGCCGGTAATATGCAGGGCGAGTATGCCGCCGATTAGCGCAAAGGGAACATTGATGATCGTAAGGAAGGCGTCCTTAACATTGCCGTAGGTAACGAACAGGATGAGGAATATCGCCAGCAGGCAGATGGGCACCACGCGCGCGAGCGTTTTTGTAGCGCGCTGCTGGTTTTCAAATTCACCGTTCCACGTCATTTTATACCCGGCAGGCAGGTGTACCGCGTCCTCCACTTTCTGCTGTGCCTCCGCAATGGTGCTGCCCAAATCTCTTTCACGAACGGAGAACTTTACGGCAATATGCCGCATATTGTTATCCCTGAAAATGAAGGCCGGGCCGGTTAGAGTTCTGATGTCGGCTATTTCCTTCAGCGGTACTTTTGACCCGTCGCTGGTTGGCACCATCAGGTTTTCAATCGCTTCAGGCGTTGCCCTGAAGTCTTTCTGGTAACGCACCCGCACGTCAAATTTCCGTTCACCTTCATACAACTGGGTGGGCGCCTTGCCGCCGATAGCCATTTCGATTACTGAATTGGCATCGGCTGTATTCACGCCATAGAAAGCCATTTTTGGCTGATCGAGTTCAATCCGGAACTCGGGCTGCCCCAGGTTCCTGAGCACCCCAAGATCTTCGATGCCGCGTACCGTTTTCAGCACATTGAGTACACTGTCGGCCTTGTCGTCGAGCATTTTAAAATCGGGTCCGAAGATCTTTACGGCCAGCGCTGCGTTCACACCTGCCACGGCTTCTTCAACGTTGTCGCGGATGGGTTGTGAATAATTGAACGTGATGCCGGGGAACTTGCGTAACTGCTTATCCATTTCGTCGATCAACTGTTCACCCGAAATGGATCTTTTCCATTCTTTTTTTGGTTTGAGATCGACCTGGATCTGAACATTGAAAAAACCTTTCGGATCGGTGCCGTCATTTGTACGGCCGACCTGTGATAGTGTTTGCTTCACTTCAGGGAATTTCGCCAGAATGTCGATCATTTTATTGGAGATCGTGTTGGCTTCGGTAAGGGAAACGCTCATCGGCAGCTCAGCTTCCACCCAGAGCGCACCTTCATTGAGGTCGGGAAGAAACTCCGTGCCCAGGAAACGGGCTGAGAAAAACGTGAGCACCATCAGGATGAGCGCCAGCAGTATGCTCTTTTGCCGGTTGCGGTACACAATGCTGAACAGCCGGGTGACCCCTTTTTCAAAAAACAGCACGATAGGATTATGCTTTTCCCTGACATTTTTACGGAGCAGGATACTGGAAAGGGCGGGCACCAGGGTCAGCGTAAAGAGCAGTGCGCCCAATAATGCAAAGCCCAGGGTATAGGCGAGTGGCGAAAACATTTTTCCTTCCACCTTTTGAAATGCGAAAATGGGGATGAGGCAGGTAATAATGATCAGTTTGGAGAAGAAAATCGACTTCCCCATTTCTGTGCCGGTGTTTTTGAACAGGCCAAGTTTGGCCAGCTTATTGAATTTTTCCATGCCTACTTCCCTGGCCTTGTGATCGAGGGCTACAAACAATCCTTCCACCATTACTACGGCGCCATCGATGATGATACCGAAATCGATTGCCCCCATGGAAAGCAGGTTGGCACTCATGCCTTTGATGCGCATACAGATAAAAGCAAACAAAAGCGAGAGCGGTATGATGATACTAACGGTAACGGTCGTTCGCCAGTCGGCCATGAAAAGCAACACGATAACCGTTACCAGCACGATCCCTTCTATGAGGTTGTGAATGACGGTTTCCTGGGCGAAATCCATCAGGTTGGTACGGTCATAAAATGTATTTATTTTTACCGATTTCGGCAGGATATTGTCATTTAGTTCTTTTACCTTGGCGCGGACGCGGTCCAGCACCTCGCTGGGATTTTCCCCTTTGCGCATGACAATGATCCCTTCCATTACGTCCTCGTCCTGATCTCTTGCCACCTGGCCGAGCCTGGGCTTACCCGATTCGATCACCCGCGCAACATTCCGGATCAGCAGCGGCACGCCATTAATTTTATTGATGATGATATTGTTGATGTCTTCTATATCATTGAGGACGCCTATGCCCCTCACCACGTAACTCTGGCCGTTTCGCTCGATGACGTCGCCGCCGACGTTCACATTGCTTTTCGAGATGGCGTTGTAAACATCGAGGGAGGTGAGGTTATACTTAATGAGCAATTCAGGGTTGACGCTGACCTCGAACGCTTTTTCTTCACCGCCAAAGCTGTTTACATCTGCAACACCGGGTACACTTTTGAACTGGCGGTCCAGCACCCAGTTCTGTATGGTAGTGAGGTCGCGGATAGACATCGTCTTACTGCTCAGCGTATAACGAAATATCTCGCCGGTGGGTCCATAGGGAGGCTGCACGTCTGGTTTAACGCCTTCAGGTAAGTCGGCACCGCTGAGCCGTGTAAACAGCTGCTGACGGGCAAATACATCGTCCACATCATCATCGAAAATGATGCGCATGTAGCAGAGCCCGAATGCGGATGTTGTGCGCAGGTTTGATTTTTTCTGTACAGAATTCAACACCGTTTCCAGCGGGATGGTCACAAACTTTTCCACTTCCTCCGCGCTGCGACCCGGCCACTGGGCAATGATGATGATTTGTGTGTTGGTGACATCCGGGAACGTTTCAATCGGCGTTTCGCGGTAGCTCCAGACACCTAGTACCACGAGGATACCGGTCATAAAAAAAATAAAATACCGGTGCCTCAGCGAAAAGTGAATGATATTTCGGATAAACTTATTCATAAAAACACTTTGTGGCGCGGTACTCCCGGCGCTGAGGAACAACTTTGATCATGGCCGCCAAATAAGGTTAGTCTTCTTTAAGCGCGTTATACAGCAGGATCTGGTTCGCACCCACCAGCGTTTCTCCAGCCGAAATCCCGGAAATAATATAATCCATACCGCCGACTGTTTTCAATACGTTCACTTCGCGACGCTCCAGGTTACAACGGTCATGATAGATAATCACGAAATTTTTTCCATTGTCCTTTACTATCCCTTCGGAAGGGATCATCACCGTCTTCCTCCCTTCCCTGTTTTCGATAATAATATTTGCGAACATTTCCGGCTTCAGGCGCATGCCGGGGTTAGCCAGCCGCACCCTTATCTTCATCACCTTGGTGACCGGGTCCAGGATCTGGTTCACCTTATCCACCACGCCGGTGAAAACCGTATCAGGATAGGCCAGCGTGGTGACCTTTGCTGCATAGCCCTCCTTCACTTTGGCGATATCGCTTTCATACACATTTGCCCATACCCACACGTCACTGATATCCCCGATGGTGAAAAGATTGTCGCTGTTGTCGTTCCGGATAAATCCACCCTGGTTCATTTTCTTTTCCACCACGTAGCCAGTCATGGGGGCCGTAAGCACATAGACCCCGCCGGCCGAGGTATGGCCACCGCCGTTAATGGCGATCAGCGCTTTCACTTTGTTTGTCGCAGAAAGCGCCTTGTTGTAATTTTCTTTGGCTTCGAGGTATTCACGTTCACTGGCAATTCCGTTTTTGTAGAGGGATTCTTCATTGTCCATCTGTTTCCTGGCGATGGCAACATCATTGCCGCTGCTCGATAAGTCGCTGTAATTGCCGGCCACCTCGGCGCTTTTGATAACCGCCAGCACCTGGCCTTTTTGTACGTGGTCGCCTACCGATACGTTTACCTGTGTCACCTGGCCGCTGCTGAAGGGGAATACCTTTACAACCTTGTTGTCGTTGAAGCTGACTTCACCGGATAATTTCAGTTCATCAGTTACATTTCCTTCCGAAGCCGTATCAAGGTGTATCAGCATGGCCAGGGAATCCGATACGCAGAGCTTTTCCTTCTTCACCACTGCAGGAACTGCGTCATTACTGCAGGCCGCCAGCACCAGGGCGGCGCCAGCCAGTCCTGGCAACAAGAATTTTATTTTGGTACACATCATATCAGGATCTATTTCAGGTTAATGAGTGTGGTGCCCGTGCTGTAGTTGAGTTCCTCCACAGCATTGCGCAGGTTAGTTTGTTGCTGGAGCTGCCGGGTAACTGCGTCATTGTAGGCACCAAAGAAATCAATGAATTCAAGGAGGCTCACCTGGCGGTCCTGGTAGCTCTGCACCATATTTTTCATCAGCTGGTTGTACCGGGTAATGAAGTCGGGCGAGATGGCCTGCTGCAGCTGCAGCAGGTTAACCAGTTTGTGATAAGCCGCGATCACATCCTGTTGCACCGTATTTTGCGCCTGCTGAACCTGTACCGCCGCAACGAGCGCGCCGGCACCGGCCGCTTTGATATTGCCTTTATTCCGGTTAAGCACCGGTATGGGAAGGCTGATGCCGAGCCCCCAGAAGTCATTGATATAACTGCTGCGCTGATCATATTCAACACCGATGGTAACATCCGGGGTTGCCAGGGCTTTCTGGTAACTGAGGTTGTGCTGCTGCGACTGCAGGTTGGTTTTCGCCAGTTGGATGTCTGGCCGGTTGTGGCTGGCAGTGTCCAGTAAAGCCGGGAGGCTGAAGTTTACCGCTACGGAAACACTGTCCTGCCGGCGCGGTATAAAAACAGTGTCTCCTGAAACCTGGAGCAATACAGCGAATTCTTTTTCCGTATCGGCAATCTCGCCGGCCAGTCCGGCTATGTCGGACTGCAGGCTGTACAACAGGGCCTTCACCCGCAGATTGTCTTTCTGGGAAATATTTCCTGCTTTCAGCTGGGCATCCATTCCTTCTGACAACTTCCCCAGTGCGGCCAGCTCGCTGCGGTAGATGGCGAGTCTTTTAAATTGCAGGTTGAGGGTGCTGAAGTCGTTTCGCAGCACGAAACGGAGATTGCGCAAAAGGTCGGAGAACTGGTGGCGTGCTCCCATTACCTCGTCGTTTGCCAGGCGGATCAGCTTGTTTCGCTTGCCAGCCGTTTTTATGACCTGCTGCAACTGAACATAGACCTGTCCAAAACTGGCATTGTGCCTGAAAAATTTCCCATCGTAAATATTCTGATCGGTGTTCAGTACGGGGTTATCCCAGTAGGCTGCCTGCTCCGCCTGCGCGAGGTTGATATCGATGTTGTAGCGCCCGGCAAGCAGGGAAAGGTTATTGCTGAAAAATATGGTTTCTGCGTCGGCAAGACTGATCAATACGCTGTCCCGCTGGGCCAAAGCCGGGAGACAGGTGGAAACGAGCAGCCAAAAAACCAGGTACCGGGTCCTGTGAAGCGTGACGATCAATTTTTTATATGCAGCCGCAAAGCTGGCGGTGTTTAACGGAACCAACGATTAACTTTTGTTAAACGCCGGTTAACCAAAAATATTGAAATATACAGCTTCCTCCATCCGGGATAGCGGCTGGCTCAAAAAAAAAGCGAAACCACCGGCTCCGCTTATAATGGGCTGGAAAAAACAGGGTCAGGCGGCTGAAAGAGAAGGCACATTGAAACGAAAGCCCACGCCATGAATGGTTTCGAGGATGATGTCCGGGTCAGCTTTAAAATGCTTGCGCAGCTTGGTGATAAACACGTCCATACTCCGGCCGAGGAAATAATCATCTTTTCCCCATACATTCAGCAACACTTCTTCACGTTTCAGCACCTTGTTGGGATGTTGGCAGAGGAATTTGAGCAGGTCCGCTTCTTTTTGCGTCATGGATGAAATGCCCTGGCCGGAAATAATTTTGAGATCCGTATAGGAAAATTTCAGTTTGCTGATTTGAAATTCCTGTACTTTTTCAGAATACATCTTTTTTGTGCGGCGAAGAAAGACTTCCATACGCAGCAAGAGTTCCGCCATATTGAACGGCTTCGTGATATAATCATCGGCACCCGACTGGAAGCCCTTGATTTTATCTTCTTCCATTGAACGTGCGGTGAGGAAAAGTATCGGAACCAGGTCTGTCTGCTGCCGGATTTTGCGGGCTACGGCAAATCCATCTTTATTGGGCATCATTACATCCAGGAGACAGATATCAAATTCATTCTTACTGAACCGGTCTATGGCCGACTGCCCATCCGCACAATGAATCACTTCATAACCATCTTCTTCCAGGGCGTCCTGAATAATGAAACCGAGCGAGGAATCATCTTCCGCCAGTAAAACTTTTGCTTTAGCAGCCATACGTATTCTTTTTAATTATGCAAAATTGATTCATTCGCCCTACCTGTTGGTGTTAACCGCATGTTATTCGCATGACAGTGGTCAGGCAATCGGTATAATGATTTTAAATTCTGTGCCGATCCCGGGAATGCTGTTTACCATAATCTTCCCTTTGTGGCCATCTACCACTTTTTTAACAAAATTTAATCCGAGTCCGAATCCCTTTACATTGTGCACGTTACCTGTCGGAACCCTGAAGAATTTTCGGAAGAGTTGTTTTACATATTTTTTTTCTATGCCTATACCATTGTCCTTTACAGAAATGCTGTAATGGCCGTTTGTCGCCTCGGTGGTAATGATAACGTGGGGTTCATTGGAATATTTGATGGCATTCTCCACCAGGTTGACGATTACCATGGCGATGTTGCTTTCATCAGCAACAATGGTTTTATTCAGCTGTTCGGCAATGAATTCGATCCTGGTATTGGTTTGTTTTACCAGCGGGTCCATGTCTTTTAGCACATCCTTTATAATATTATTGGGACTGAACGTGTCTTTCTCCAGGGGTAGATGACGATGGTCGGTACGGGCGGTTTTGAGCAGCCTGTCCACCTGCATTTGCAGGTGTTCGGTTTGCTGGGAGATAATCGCACTGTACTTTTTGAGGCGTTCGGGTTGTTCCGTGATGGGCGGGGTCGACAGTACGCCGGCCGCCAGTTTCATAACTGCCAGGGGCGTTTTAAATTCGTGGGTAAAATTATTGACAAAGTCCTTTTGGAGCTCGTTTAGAAATTTCTGCCGGTAGAAATAGAATATGCTGGCGGCAAAGCCGATGAGTACCATCAGCAGCAGTACACTGGTTACGATCCAGAAATTGAGCTGGTGGATAATGTACTGCTTCCGGTGGGGAAAATAAAGATGAATATAGGGATAATTCCTGCTGTACAGCGGCAGGTCAACCGGGGTGAACTGGGGACGGAACGTACGCTGCCGCTGGGTGGATGCAGCGGTGGGCAGGTACACCTGGTAGAGATAGGTTTCGGCACTGTCGCTGTAAACCGTCATTTTACAATCGGTAAACACGTTGAAATCTTCAAATTCGCTGTACAGGAAATTGATAAGGGAGTCCCGCTGGGGAATGGTATCCACCCGGATAATAAAGGTATTGACGTCAGGTTTCTCAATCAGCTTCTGCAACTGGGTTCCGGGGTTGTCATCAATTTTCATGTCTTCGCAAAGTCCGCGGATGCTTTTTACGACATTTGTATTGAACTCTTTTTCCTCAAAAGAATACACGCGGTTGATCCAATACAGCTGTACCACCAGGATTACCCCCACCAGCAGGGTGAGCAACAACATGATCCATTTCAATGTATTTGACCGCATAGCAAAACTTTGGCCCGGGAATCTATAGCCGGCCCGCCTGACGGGTAATGGCAGCCGGGCCCTGTCAGCCCATAACCCGGAAACAAATATGGACTGAATCGTGTTTATACCGGCGAAAGCTTTGTTAACCCGGCGTTAAGTGTTAACACCCGTTAAACTACAGTTAACGGCAGCCTAAAATTTCCCTGCTGTTTAATAGTTACTCACCTTAGCACTGTCAGCATTCAAAAAATTTTTTTTTAAGATAGTAGTAATAGAGGGTTCTTTTTAGGGTTTATGCGCCGCTTTTCTAAGCGGCGTTCCCTTTTTAAGAGGCACCTCCGGTAACACCGGCCCATTATCTTTAGGCCTCCGCAGTCGCGATATCTTTTACGTTGCCTGTCCTTTTCAACACGCCCCAATGCTGAAGTTCACCTTTGATCGCTTTGCGGAACGATTTAAACAAAACATAATACATCAGCCACCGGTATACAAAACGTTGCGGTATCAGCCATATCAGTTTGCTGAATTTTTCTTTTTCATAGGCGAATGCGAGCACGGAGACCGCCGCATCAACCAGCATGAAAACGAAATAGTAGGAAAGAATTTTTTCATAGTTACCTGTCCAGATACCGATGAACATAAAAATATCTGCCAATGGCGCGATCGTGGGAATGATAAACTGGAAAACAAGAATATTAGGGAGAGCTATCCACCCCAGCCACTTGTATTTCCAGTTGAAAAGGGCATCCCTGTTTTTATAGAAGGTTTGCATCACCCCGAAACTCCAGCGGAACCGCTGTTTCAGGAACATCCGTACGGATTCAGGTGCTTCCGTCATGGCAATGGCCTGGTTATCGTTTTTTACGAGGTAGTTGCAACGCAGGATACGAACGGTGAGGTCACAGTCTTCCGCCAGCGTATCGGTTGTAAATCCGCCCGCATCCTCGAGCGCCTGTTTACGGAAAGCCCCGATGGCACCCGGCACAACGGTAATGGCATTGACGGCAGCGAAGGCTTTCCGGTCAAAGTTCTGGCTAGTGATGTATTCGATGGCCTGCCAGCGCGTAATGGCATTGACCTCGTTCCCTACTTTTACATTGCCTGCTACCGCACCCACGGGGTGGTGGCCTTCGGTAACGGAAGGTTCAAAATGGCGCATAAGCAGCGATACCGCGTTTGGTAACAGCTTCGTATCGGCATCAATGCAAATCACAAAATCGGCGGTGGAATGCCTGATCCCATAATTCAGGGCCGACGCCTTTCCGCCATTGGGCTTGCTGAGCACACGGACGGCCGGATGAGCGCTGTACGCGGCAGATACCTTCTCGTAGGTGGCATCCTTACTGCCATCATCGACAAATATGATTTCGAAATGCGGGTAATCTGTGCGCAATAGGTTCCGGAGCGCGCTAACGGCATTCACTTCTTCGTTGTAGGCGGGGACAATGATACTCACCAGCGGGGCGTCGCTGCCGGCCGCCGGCAGACGCAGGGCCGCTTCCTTCTTTTCCCTGCGGTGCTGGATGGCTGCAAGAATAGCCATCAAAAATATCCTGGATAAAGAGAGGATGATAAACACGATAAACAACGACGACAGGATGTGCCCGCCCCAGTAACCAAATTCCGCGATGAAGTAATTCAGCTGTATAAGGTAATATCCCTTACCCTTCACGATCGGTGGCATCAGGTCATCACGCTGCTTATGCAACAGGTTGGCAATAGTGGTGAACTGGTAACCGTTTTCCCTGAAGTATTTGATGATGCGTGGTAACGCGGCGACGGTCTCTTTGCGGGTGAGCCCCCCTGCATCGTGCAGCAGGATGATGCCCCCGTTGATATCCTGGGCATCCAGCCGCTTTTTTATAGCTATCACGCGGGCGACAATAGAATCTGCTGAGACGCCGGGTTGCCAGTCTTCCGGGTCAATGGATTCGCCGATATCCAGGTAATTCTTTTTCCTTGCCAGGGCAACGGGGATCAATTCGTCAATGGTACCGGGTTCGAAATCCGCATTAAACGGCGCCCGGAACAGGATGGTGGAATGCCCGGTGATGGCTTCCAGGAGCAGGCGGGTGGACTCCATTTCGATGTTGGCGCGCTGAGTGCTTACAGCGGCTATATTCGGGTGGGTGAACGTGTGGTTGCCAATCTCGTACCCCTCGTTAAATATCCGTTTGACGAGCGGGATATTATTTTCTGCATTGATGCCTACAATAAAAAAGGAAGCAGGGACATGTTCGGCTGCAAGGATATCGAGTATTTGCGGTGTAAACTTGGGATCCGGCCCGTCGTCGAAGCTGAGCACGACCTGTTTGCCTTTCGGCTGGCCATATTTCCTGATGACATACGACGAGGGGAGGCTGTCATAATTCTCTTCACTGATCAGCATATCAGCGGTATCAATTTCAGGCGTTATCCGGCCGGTGTGCGGCAGTCCTACGATATCCAGCACTTCGCCATAACCGATATAGTCGGGTTCGCTGATCGGGGCAACGCGGGCAAACTCATTGAAGTCGAACTGCTGCAGCGCTTCCTTCTGCATGTCGCGGTTATAAAAAAGCCAGAGCCTGCTGTCTTCGGTCCCCAGCCGCCACAAAGCCACGCCGCCGAGACCAGATTCAGTGGCGAAACGCAGGGTGTTGAAATTGGTAGCCGCATCGGTGAAGTACACGTGGTGAACGATGTCTTCGTCGTCGTAATAATTATAAAACAGATTGTAGTTGTCGTTGTCAAAATCCACCTTGCCCTCGCTTTCGCGCGCAGTGGTGAGTGCCTGCTGGTAGGAAACGACTGAGACGGTATCGTTGGAGGGCGTGCCATGGATCCAATCGTAACCATAGGCTGCCATACACAGGATGATTTTCTCAGCGGGCAGTTTTTTGGTGGCCTGGGTAACGGCAGCTTCAATCCATTTCTGGGCGCTGATGGGTCCCGCCCCGGTCGCATCATTGAACTGGTCATAAGCCATCAGGAAAATATAATCATTGTATTTCCCGAGTTCAGTAAAATTATAATCATCGTTGAACGGGATTACGTCCTGCGACACAACAAAACCTTTGGCGTGGAGCCGTGTATACAATTCTTTCTGGAAAGCAATCAGCGGTTCATCACTGGTTTGATCAAGTTCTTCAAAATCCACGTTCACCCCGTAGAAGTCATTTTCTGAAAGCACTTTCAGGATATCATGAATCAGCCGTTCCCTTTTTATGGGATTGCCAATGATCCGTTTCACCAGGTCGCCCCGGAAGATCCTGTTGACGTTGTTGCTGATGATGGGCATGATTTTGACGTTCGACTGCTTCATGACCACGTAGCCCCGTTCGTCGATCCGGGTGACGAGCGTATCGCCCTTGGGGTCAAGGAACATCCATTCCGGTATCACCAGGTTGATTTTGGAGATATTGTTCTTGAGCGAATAATAAGATTGGGGGTTCCAGGTCACATAGAAAGCCGAGCGGATGCCGCCAGGAAAGTCAAAAAAGGGACGGCCCTTCAGCTCGATCTGCGGCGACAGCAACGGGTTGAAATCTGCAAGCGACCGGTATTTCTTCTGCTGGTAAAAATTTCGTTTACGATCGTACTTGGCCGTTATGAACTGGCGAAACCCCGCATAGTCCCGGGTTATCCGGCTGTTTTCGGCAAACGGCTGATCCGGCTGCAGAATTTTTTTCATCGATTCATTCAGCGCAGGTACCTCCGGCTTGTTGTCGCGCAGCATCGAAATGACAAAAACGCCCACCCCCAGCAAAAAAAGGAAAAAAAGGATGCGCCCTCCCCATTTAAACCGTTGCCAGCGGGTCGCGGTATCCGTCTGAAAAACCTGCTGATTGGAAGTACTCATTTGTGCTGCAAAAAGACTTTTTTCTATGTGTTAAGTGAATATACAATCAGGCCGCTATGTGTTAAGGTGCTGGTAACCTACCTCAATACTCCAGGTCTAACCGTAACTTGTCTTTCAATTCTTTTACCAGCGGGTATTTCTCCACCAGCATCTGGTATTGTTCTCTCGTATTCAGGGGAAGTTCCACCTTTTCCGGTGGTTCCGCATTTTCATCAATCAGGATATAAAAGGTAAGAGAACGGTTATTAAACTTCTCCTGCAGGTATTCCGACAGCCTTACCCGTTCGGATTCAATGAACTTGAGCTGCAGGTTATTCGGCGTCACAATGTCGAACGACTTCTCATCTTTAATCCGCAGTTCTGCCAGGTCGAAACTCTGGCCTGCCGGGTTTTTAGATTCTTTCAGCTGAACGGTAAACGACCCCCATGCCTCGCGCAGCAGGGCATCCGTGAGGGGCACCGGTGCAGTGGCATCGGCTGTACCTGAATTTTTAGCGAACTGTTTCCGGAAATTCGCCAGCCCGCCGAGCCGGGCGGTACCC
>JBBROE010000048.1:0-28079 GCA_038229695.1 Chitinophagales bacterium
CTCGGTAGTCTTTTCGTGGTTTTTGTTTCAGTTGTTGTTCCGGCTGCTGATTTTTCATATGTTCGGTGTCATGGGCTGCGCGGTGGTGGTGGGCATCATTTCGGTCCAGCTCTTCAAGCGACTCGATATTCGTACGATACGGGGCGAAAAAATACACCTGCCGCAAAAACAATTCAGTAAGGGCCAGGTATACGGCGGGCTGATTTTTGGATTTGGCTGGGCCATTACCGGTGCCTGCCCGGGACCGCTGTTCGCGCTCATCGGCAACGGATTTCCCGTTGTGCTGGTAACTCTATTTAGTGCCATTGCAGGTACCTGGGTATATGGGTATCTCCGGGAACAATTACCCCATTGACCGGGCGCCCCGGGGATGGTCTGCCGGGTTGCCCGGGGTTGACGCGCGTGTGCTGAGGCCCGTAGCCTGGTAAAGGGGGCAAAAGCCGGTAGCGCCCGTCGCCAGGAAGATACCGGATAAAGCCAGCAGGGCCACACCGCCGGGGCCGCGGACTTTTCCTGCCGCGTACAAAGCGATCATGCCGAGGGCCACGGCTGGCCGGATGATACGGTCGGTTCTGCCCATGTTTTTAGGTAAATGCATAGCTGTGTTTTAATGCCAAGGGGCAAAAACAATGCCTTGCCTGGCTGGCGGCATAGCCAGTGCCTGCAATTAATACGTACTTTGTTCCCGGCAATAGATCTTGGGGTGGCGCCTGCTGGATCGTGGATGTAAGCGCCGCCACGAAATTCAGATCGGGCGCCTGCCACTTTCCCTCAACCGGGTGGAAAATGGTAATTTTGACACCTGGCTGGGCACTTTACGGGTGCCGGGTGAAAATTTTTAGGTTGCCGGTTAAAGCACGGATCAGTTATTGCGGATCCTGCACCGGGTAGCAGGCTTATGGTGTTGGCCCGGCAGCAGCCATTTAAACATTTCAATTAAATACACGTTAGCTTATGAAACAATCTTTTTATGTACCGGTTTTGCTGTTTACGCTTTTTACCCTGGCCGCGCGCGCACAACAGTCGGACCCGTCTTCCTTTCATGGCGCTGAAGCCACTTCCGCCTCCTATAAAGTCGTTTATTTCATAGACCAGCTTGAGGACAAAAAAATCCGCGGCACGCTCCGGAACATCAATAACGCGCTCGAAGACCCGCGGCTGAAAGGAAAGATCACCGTGGAACTGGTGGCTTTTGGAGACGGCGTTGAAATGTTTAAAAAGACCAATTCCTACGACACGTTGCTGCTTGCCCTGCAGCGCAAGGGGGTTATCCTGGCAGAGTGTGAGAATACCATCCGGGAACGGAAGATCAGCAAAGATGAACTGTGGCCGTTTATCAGTTTTGTGCCCAGCGGCAACGGCGAGATCATTATCCGGCAGCAGCATGGATGGGCATCTGTTCACCCCTGACATTTGCGTGAGTAAACCTTTACTGTATTTTTTTGCCGGGCAGCAGTACAGCCGCCAGCATCGTTGCGTCGCACACTTTTACAGCGGTGCAGCGGGCAGTGACACATCACCGCGAGATGCCGGGGCGGATGCAACACCATGACTGCTTCTAACGCCCCGGGGTCCACGCTGGCGGGCCATCCCAGGCCCTCACCGCGTCAGCCGTTTTTTCAGATGGTAATTTTTGCTTACCATTACAAAAACCAATACTATTTATGGGCGTAAGACAACTACGGGCAGTTTGGGCAATGACGGTCAGCATTGCCTTTTCTTTTTTTAATGGACAGGCACAACCACGCGGGACGGCTGACCTGCCTTACCTGCTGGAGCCCGCACCGGGAACAGTGGTCTGGGGCAATTACTGGTCAGAGAACCCGCCCGCGCTGCGGGTGAAGTCGGGCGACTACGTGCAAATCAGGACCTTGCTCACCAGCAGTCCGGACAGGCTGGAAGCAGCCGGTGTGCCGGCGGACCAGGTGGAAAAGCAATTGAGGGATGTGCAGTCGGTAAAAGATCGTGGCCCCGGCGGTCATGTGCTTACCGGGCCGGTATATGTGGAAGGCGCGGAACCGGGCGATGCCATCGAAGTTCGAATTATAACTATCGACCTGCCCATTGCCTATGGCTACAATGCTATTGGCCAGAGCGGCTTTTTATCCGATGAAATCTTTGATCGGAAAATGAAAATCATCCCACTCAATAAGGCGACAATGCTGGGTCATTTCGCCGATGGAATTGACATTCCGCTTCATCCATTCTTTGGCAGTATGGGTGTGGCGCCACCGAAAGAAGTCGGTAAGTGGAACAGCGCGCCACCATGGATTCACGGCGGTAACCTGGACAATAAAGACCTGGTGGCCGGCACCTCGCTGTTTCTACCGGTTTTCTGTCCGGGTGCTCTTTTTGGAGTGGGCGACGGGCATGCGGCACAGGGGAACGGCGAGGTGGATATTACCGCTATCGAGACTTCGCTGGTCGGCCATTTTCAGTTCATCCTCCACAAAGGAAAGTCACTGAAATGGCCACGCGCTGAAACGCCGACGCATATCATCAGTATGGGCTGCGATCGCGACCTGAATGCCGCTACGCACATCGCGGTCAGGCAGATGATCGCCTACCTGGTAGAAGAAAAAAAGATGTCGCAGGCAGATGCGTATATGCTTTGCAGTGTGGCCGGGGATGTAAATATCACCCAGCTGGTAGATGGCAATGTGGGGGTGCATATGCTGCTGCCCAAAAGTATTTTTAAGAAATAGGTCGTTTTCTTACTCAATTACGGTAATCAGAAACCGGTTTTCGTAAATGCCGTAATGCCTTCAACCAGCAAGTCGAGTTGCTGCGTGGTGGTATAGACGTTAGGCGTGATGCGCACGCCGTGAATATTTTCCCATTCGATGGGCACGCAGTGAATTTTATATTTTTCCATCAGGAAGGAATCGAGCTCGCCGGCTTTTTTACCCTGTACGAGTACTGAGCCGATGGCGCAACCGAAGCCGGCTTTCAAAGAGGTATTCAGCTGTACCCTGGGCAGGGGCTGCACCCGGCTCATCCAGTAATTTTTGAGGTACAACAGCCTTTCCTCTTTTCTTTTGCTGCCGATCATGTCGTGGAATTCGATGGCTTTTCCTACCGCCTCCTCGATGAAAAACGGCCGGGTCCCGAGGTTTTCGAATTTCCGGATATCGGTGCTGGCGTGATCCCCGGCGGCAAACAACGGATAGGTTCCGGCAATCTTATCACTTTTTACGTACAGCATGCCGCTGCCGATGCAGGCACCGAGCCATTTGTGCAGGCTGGTACCAAAGTAATCCGCGCCGAGTTCCGGTATGGTGAAATCGAAGTGGGCAAAACTGTGCGCACCGTCTACCAGCACTTCGATGTTACGGGCATGCGCCGCATCGGCAATTTTACGCACCGGTAATATCTGCCCGTTCCAGTTGATGATATGCGTTACCTGTACCAGTTTTGTTTTCGGGCTAAACGCCTTGATGTATTGACTTGCCATATACTCCGGATCTTCACTCGGCAGTTCCAGGTTCACCCAGACCAGCTTGATTCCATTACGGGCTTCCCGCTGCTTCCAGGCATTGATGGTGTTGGGATAATCCTGTTTGCTGAGCACAACTTCATCGCCCGCTTGCAGATCAAGGCCGAAGATCACCGTCTCGAGGGCTTCAGACGCATTGCGCTGCAGCGCGATTTCTTCCGGCTGGGTGCCGGCAAGCCGGGCCAGGTTTTTCCGGAGCGGCTCGCGACCCTGGTCAAGGATCCGCCACATGTAATAACTCGGCGCTTCATTGCAGTAATCATAATACCGCTTTACTGCATCCTGCACCGTCTTCGGTGCGGGGGATACGCCACCGTTATTGAGGTTGACCATATTGGGCGAGACGGTGTACGACTGCTGAATAAAATACCAGAAATCTTCATCTGTGGCAAGCTCCGCTGGGTGTATCGTCCGGGCTTTTTCTACCGCTTCGTGCACGTTACGGCTCCATGCGGGTTGCGTTACTGATGCGCACAGGGCAGCGGCTGATAGTTTTCCGGTCTGGCTGACGAAGGAACGGCGGTTGAAGGCAGTCATGACTATTGGCTTGGATGGGGGATAGCCTGAAGTTACAAAAATAACAGCCAGGGAAACCGCCCGTACGCCAAAAAATCACAACCGCTGTGTGGGGTACAGCCTGCGATGTGCCGGTAGCAGATGGCAACAGTCACCCTGATCAATGGCGGATATCAATATCCACCCTGGGCTCAGGCTGGTGGCGCCGCTGGTAATATTCCGGGCGGTGACGGTGATGTTCCCGGTAATAGCGATGCTCGACGCAACTGCCCAGCGTGGCCGCTGCCATCAGCATGATGGACAGCCAAATCAATGGTGTCCTTATTGTTTTCATGGTAATTTTATTGATCGTTGGCAAACGGGCTTGCGGTCGGTGCCGTTTGGGGCATTATAAACCCATCGCCTTCCCATGAGGCGATGGATACCCACAATTTTTCCGCAGCGCCAGGCATTTAAATAATAGCCTCTTCGAATCTACGGTTATGATACATGAAGGGAACACCCACTATGGCCAGCAGGCTGAGGATGATGATGATCCCCGATATTTCATACTTAAACATCGTATTTACAGCAGGGTCGGCTACCCGGTGTACGCCCTGCAGACGCCAGATAAGAAAAGCCCCAACCAGCAGGAAAAACACCCGGAACAGGCTTTCGCCGTTTTTTTTCATGCTCAGGAAGCCGTTGTATAGAAAACCAACGACCAGGAACGTGATGTTGACCACAAAAATCAGGGTGGAGACATTCACGGCCGTGGAAAGCGGGAAATGCAGGATTTGCGTGAAGAACAGGTTATAAAACATGCACAACAACGTGCCTATCAGCCCGGCAAAAACACAGGTCATAAACGCGCGGTAAAATCTGGAAGGTTTGATTTCGGAGTCCATAAAAAAGAATTAATAGCGTGAGTAATACGGGTTAGGTTGCAAATAGCGTACAAGTAATCCTCCGGGATGCTGTAGCCACCCGGCGTAGGCTGCTGGGCGGCCGGGTTGGCGGTTGCGTACCAGCCAATATGCCGGCAGTCCAAATCCGTTTCTGCTGCAGTGGTTACCCGCCGTAATCAGCTGATTCGGGGTAGCTTAAACAAGTTGCTAACAATTCAGCTGCCTGTTTATACTTTTTTGTATAAATTCATTTGTATCTTTGCAGCATGACTACAGAATCTTTGCCGGTAGTGAAAAGTCCGGCTGTTAAAAGCAAGGTGGACGACAGCCTCAGCACGATTGAAAGGACGGTTTCAAGTGATTATAAATACGGCTTTTTTACGGATATTGAGGCGGACGAGGCGCCAAAAGGACTGACCGAAGACACCATTCGGTTCATTTCAGCAAAAAAGAACGAGCCGGCCTGGATGCTCGAGTGGCGGCTGAAAGCATTTGCCTACTGGTGTAAAATTGCCCCGCAGGAGCCTGCCTGGGCGAACCTCAGTTACCCGGCCATCGACTACCAGGATATCATTTATTATTCTGCCCCTAAACAAAAGATTGCGATTGACAGTCTCGACCAGATTGACCCTGAACTGCGGCGCACTTTTGAAAAGCTTGGGATTTCCCTTGACGAGCAGAAGAGGTTGTCCGGGGTGGCGGTGGACGCGGTAATCGACAGCGTTTCCATCGGCACTTCCTTTAAGAAGCAGCTGGGAGAGCTCGGTATTATCTTCTGTTCCATGAGCGAAGCCATCCAGGAACATCCGGACCTGGTAAAGAAATACCTGAGTTCAGTGGTGCCCGTCACCGATAATTATTTTGCGGCCCTGAATGCAGCGGTATTCAGCGATGGGTCTTTTTGTTATATACCGGCAGGCGTGCGCTGCCCGATGGAACTCTCCACCTATTTCCGCATTAATGCAGAAAATACCGGCCAGTTCGAGCGGACCCTTATTGTAGCTGAAGCAGGGAGTTATGTAAGTTACCTGGAAGGCTGCACGGCGCCGATGCGTGACCAAAATCAACTGCACGCTGCAGTAGTGGAACTGGTGGCGATGGAAAACGCCGAGATTAAGTATTCCACGGTGCAGAACTGGTACCCTGGCGATAAAGAAGGGAAAGGCGGCATCTATAATTTTGTCACCAAGCGGGGTATCTGCCGGGGCGACAATTCTAAAATTTCATGGACCCAGGTCGAAACCGGGTCTGCCATTACCTGGAAATACCCGAGCGTGATTTTAAAGGGGGATAATTCCACTGGCGAATTCTATTCCATAGCCGTTACCAATAATCACCAGCAGGCAGATACCGGCACGAAAATGCTTCATGTCGGGAAGAATACGAAGAGCCGCATCGTTTCCAAAGGCATTTCTGCAGGCGTCAGCAACAACAGCTACCGCGGATTGGTTCATGTGGGTAAGCATGCAGCGAATGCCCGTAATTTTTCACAGTGTGATTCTTTGCTGCTGGGCGACAAATGTGGCGCGCATACATTTCCGTACATCGAGGTAAAAAACAATACCGCGGTAGTGGAGCACGAGGCGACTACCTCTAAAATCGGGGAAGACCAAATCTTCTATTGCAACCAGCGTGGCATCGATACAGAGACAGCCGTGGCCCTTATCATCAATGGCTTTGCCAAAGAGGTGATGAACCAGCTTCCGATGGAGTTTGCTGTGGAAGCGCAGAAATTACTGGCCATCAGTCTAGAGGGGAGTGTGGGCTAAATAACAGTAATTAAAATTATACGTATTCAACGCAAAATTATACAAGCTAATGTTGACCATCCAGAATTTACATGCAGGCATTGAAGAGAAAGAAATCTTAAAGGGGATCCATCTCGATATCAAGGCTGGCGAAGTGCATGCTATTATGGGGCCTAATGGCTCCGGCAAAAGTACCCTGGCTTCCGTGCTGGCGGGTAAATCCAATTATACCGTTACGCAGGGGTCAGTAGAATTCCTTGGTAAGGACTTACTGGATTTATCCCCGGAAAAAAGGGCAGGCGAAGGGCTTTTCCTTGGCTTCCAGTACCCCGTTGAAATTCCGGGGCTGAGCACCACCAATTTTATCAAGACTGCCGTTAATGAAGTCAGGAAATACCGCGGTGAAGAACCGCTGGATGCAGTTTCCTTCCTGAAGCTGATGAAGGAGAAAATGGCACTGATGAATATTGACCAGTCGCTCCTCAGCAGGCCGCTTAACGAAGGTTTCTCCGGGGGAGAAAAAAAGCGCAATGAAATTTTCCAGATGGCCATGCTGCAGCCCCGGCTTGCCATTCTCGACGAAACGGATTCCGGGTTGGATATCGATGCCATTCGCATCGTGGCGGGTGGGGTAAACAAACTGCGGAGTAAAGACAATGCTGTCTTGCTGGTCACGCATTACCAGCGGCTGCTGGATTACATCGTGCCGGATTTTGTACACGTTTTGTACAATGGCCGGATCGTTCGCTCGGGCACCAAGGAACTGGCTTTTGAACTGGAGGAGCGCGGCTACGATTTTATCAAAAACGAAGTGAGCGTGGAAGAGGAAGCATGAGAACCTTTCGCCGTAAATTTTTTCCAGTAACATTACCCCGTTCGGCTGCCGGAGCAGCCCGCAATTAATATGAACACCGCCTTTTTTAAAGATAAATTTGACAGTCTCCAGCTGGACGGTACGGATACGGGGCTGGATGCCGTGCGCCGCAGGGCCATTACTGCATTCGACAAAATGGGCATTCCCGCGCCAGGACATGAAGAATGGAAGTACACCCGTATCGGTGGGTTGTTCAATAAAGATTATTTGTTTGCCGACAGCGCTGGCGCCCTTGCGAAGGACAACAGGTTCAACCCGGGTTCTTTCCGGCTGCCCGGTCACGAATCGGCCAATGAACTGGTATTTGTCAACGGACGTTATGCTGCCAGCCTTTCCAATATCCGGTCAAAATATTTAACCGTTCAGTTGCTGGAAGATGCCGCCTGCAATGAAAATGCAGCTTTGGTGGCCGCACACCTCGGCCACAGTGCCAGGTACCTCAAAGATGGCATCAATGCACTCAATACGGCGTTCATCCAGGGCGGGTTATTTATCCAGGTAAAAAAAGGCAAGGTGCCTGAACATCCGGTCTATATCTATCATTTATCAGATGCCCGTACTGAAAATGTATTTTCTCAACCCCGCAGCCTGGTCCATCTTGGTGAAAATGCGCAGCTGCAAATTGTGGAGACGTTCCAGACTACCGGCATGGCAGAAAGCTTTACCAACCAGGTAATGGAAATCGTGGTGGAACAGGGCGCACTGCTTGAATTTTATAAAATACAAAATGACAGCTCCAATGCCAGCCAGGTAAGCACCACCCATGTGCGCCAGACCGGGAAGAGCTATACGCATATCGTCACTATTTCCCTAGACGGCGGTATTGTGCGCAATAACCTGAACCTTGTGTTGGAAGCGGAATATTGCGAAGCCCACCTCTACGGCCTGTATTTCCAGGAGGGCCACACGCATATTGACAACCATACGGTAGTTGACAATGTGAAGCCCAACTGCCTGAGCAATGAACTCTACAAGGGCATCATCAGCGGCAGCGCATCGGCTGTATTCAATGGCAAGATATTCGTGCAGCCGCAGGCGCAGAAGACGAATGCCTACCAGTCCAATAAAAACATCCTGCTATCCGAAAATGCCAGCGTTAACACCAAGCCCCAGCTTGAAATTTTCGCCGACGACGTGAAATGTTCGCATGGCTGCACCATTGGGCGGCTGGACGAAGAGGGTATGTTTTATTTGCAGTCGCGCGGCATCCCGGAAATGATTGCCCGCTCCCTGCTCGTGCATGCCTTTGCCGTGAATATCCTGGAGCATATCAAACCTTCGCCGATCAGGGAGTACGTTAACCGGCTTATTTCTGAACGCTTATCATTCGACATCTCATGATTGATACTTTACCGGCCGTAAAGGCCCTCGATATTATTGCCATCAGGCGGCAGTTTCCCATCCTTACCAGAACGGTGAAAGGCCATCCGCTGGTATACCTTGATAACGCTGCCACTTCCCAGAAGCCGCAGTCGGTTATCGATGCACTCGTGGATTATTACAGTGGGTACAATGCCAATATTCACCGCGGTATCCATTCGCTGGCAGAAGAAGCCACCGCGGCGTTTGAGGCTACCCGTGACAGCGTCCGTGCTTTTATCAATGCCCCCGCACGGGAACAGATCATCTTCACGCGGGGCACAACTGAAAGCATCAACCTGGTGGCTGCTACCTGGGGACGCAAAAATATCCAGCGGGGAGACGAGATACTTATCTCGGCCATGGAACACCATTCCAATATTGTTCCCTGGCAACTGCTTTGCCTTGAAAAGGGTGCTGTCCTTAAAGTGATACCGGTGAGTGATGCCGGCGAATTGCGAATGGATGAGTTTCACCGCCTGCTGACGGGCAAGACAAAACTGGTGTCCATCATACATGTATCGAACGCCCTGGGTACTGTGAACCCTGTGAAAGAAATTATCCGGGCTGCCCATGCCATGGGTGCGCTGGTACTGGTCGACGGCGCGCAGTCGGCCGTTCATCTTGACATCGATGTGCAGGACCTGGATGCTGACTTCTTCGCTTTTTCCGGGCACAAGGTGTATGGCCCCACCGGCGTGGGCGTATTATATGGGAAGATGGAGCTGTTGCTGGACATGCCGCCTTTCCAGGGTGGGGGTGAAATGATCAGGGAAGTGAGTTTTGAGCACACGACCTATGCGGATCTGCCGTATAAATTCGAAGCGGGTACACCCAATATTGCTGATACCATTGCGCTGAAGACTGCGCTAGATTTCATCGGAGCACTCGGGAAGGACCGTATACGCGCACACGAAAATGACCTCCTGGAGTACGCGACTGAACAGCTCAGCGGCATTCCCGGTCTGAAAATTATCGGGCAGGCAAAGGAAAAAGTAAGCGTGGTTTCCTTCGTGGTGGACAACATTCACCCGCAGGATATCGGTATCCTGCTGGATAACCGGGGTATTGCCGTCAGAACGGGTCATCACTGCGCCCAGCCGCTGATGAAATGTTACGGCATTCCGGGTACTACGCGGGCCTCTTTCGCCGTGTACAACACACGGGCAGAAATCGATTTGCTGACGGAAGGTTTACATAGAGCAATTAAAATGCTGGCATAACGATGAGCGAACAAAAACCGATAGCGATCATTGAAGAAGAAATAGTGGAAGAGTTTTCCCTGTTCGATACATGGGATGATAAATATGAGTACATCATCGACATGGGTAAGAAGCTGCAGCCGCTGGATGAAAAGTTGAAGACAGGCGATAACGTGGTGAGGGGATGCCAGTCAACCGTCTACCTCGCCGCCTTCGAGGAGGACGGAAAGGTTACTTACCGGGCCGACAGTGATGCCATCATTGTTAAAGGACTCATCAGCATGCTGATCAGGGTACTTTCCGGCCAGCCGGCAGAAGATATCATCGTAGCAAAGCTGGATTTCCTGAACCGTATCGGCATGATGTCACATCTCGCCCAGACACGTTCGAATGGTTTGCTGGCGATGCTGAAACAAATGAAACATTATGCCCTCGCTTTTAAATTGAAAAACATTGCAAACGCATAAGCCATGGATGAAAATGAAATATTGAAACAAAAGGTGGTTGAGTGCCTACATACTATTTTTGATCCCGAAATACCAGTGAATATTTATGAGCTGGGGCTGATTTACGAAATTGATATTCTGCCGGTAAACAATGTGCAGATTGTAATGACCCTTACCTCGCCAGCCTGCCCCGCGGCGCAGTCAATTCCGGTGGAAGTGGATCAGAAAGTGCGGACCATAGAAGGGGTTAACGACGTGTATGTATCCGTTACGTGGCAGCCCACCTGGAATAAGAGCATGATGTCTGAAGCGGCCCAGCTTGAACTGGGCTATCTTTAACCACTGAATACCGACTAATATGAAGATTACCGCCCAGGAAGAATATGGCTTACGTCTCCTCATTCGTATAGCCGGCTGCAAGGAAAAAACCGGCCTGAGCATTCCTCAACTGAGTGATAGCGAAGGCCTGAGCAGTCATTATGTGGCCAAGCTTACGCGCGTGCTGCGGATGGGCGGGTTTATCAACAGTACACCCGGGCTCAAGGGCGGTTATGTGCTGGCGCGTCCCGCTTCGGACATTGGTATTCGTGAGGTGCTGAAGGCCCTTGGTGGCGTATTATTCAGTGATGATTTTTGCGGTCAGCACTCCGGCTCCATGAAGTTGTGTACTAATTCGGTGGATTGTTCGGCAAGGTCGCTCTGGCAGATGATACAGGTGACTGTGGACCAGCTGCTGGACAAAATCAGCCTGGAAGACCTCTCCGATCCGGCAAAAGAATCCGGAAAGATGTTCAGCCATATGCTGGCACACCAGCTCCCCTGATTTTATTTCTGGCATTGATCGCTGTTCCTTACACGTAAAAAGTTTCAGCAGTTACCTTTCCGTCTTTTACTTCATAGACACATAGCTCTGTCATGTCCATATGTCCCTGTCCTTTCATGGTCATCTCCATCCTGAGCGTACAGGCAAAGGAGTTACCGGCAATAATTGGCTCCGAGACTTCGATGTGGTGCATGGTTTCCGTCATCTCCTCAAATTTTTTCCCTTTTTCCAGGACGGCAGGCAAACCTTTAGTCACTTTCTGAAAGGCTTCTGTAGCTTGCAGTTCAGTGCTGGTAATGTCATTACTGTAGAGTTCCTGCTGGGCGGTTTCAAATTTTCCCTGGCGGCAAAGCACCACCAGCCTCTTGGCGATTTCTTCAATTGTCATCTTCTGGTATTTTTCGGTGATGAGATGGAATGTAACAGCAAGCATTGTGCCCATCAGGGCTGGCCGGGCCCAGGGGCGGATGCGGTTCCTTTTTTCCTCGTTTTTGATCTTTTCCGCATCCACATATTCAGCAGTTCCACGCCGAAGGAGAAGGCCATGGCCACGTAGATATAGGTTTTGTCGATATGGCTGTGGTGAATGGGTTCAAGACCCTCAAAGAAGAGGCTGAATCCCACCATCAGCAGGAAGGCGAGTGCCAGCATTTTGAGGGTGGGGTGCTTTTCGATATACCCTGAGATATACTCGGAAAAGAAAAACATAATGATCATGGCAATGATGACGGCGATAATCATCACCAGCACAATCTTCGCGAGCCCGATTGCAGTAATGATGCTGTCGAAGGAAAAAACGGTATCGATCAGGATAATCTGGCTGATAATTGCACCGAAGGAGGAAGGTTTTTTTTCCACAGTGACTTCTTCCTTGCCTTCCAGTTTGTCATGAATTTCCCCGACCGTTTTTACCAGGAGGAAGATGCCGCCGGCAAGCATGATGAGGTTACGCAGGGAGAAGGCATAATGCACGTTACCGAAACTAAAGCCGATGAGTTCGCCTTCTCCATGCCTCACCAGCCACCCTATCCCCAGCAGTAGCAGGATGCGGATGCTGATCCCGGCAAACATCCATATACGGCGTGCCTTCAGCCGGTCGTCTGCGTTCAGCCGGCCCATGAGTATGGATACAAAAATGACGTTGTCGATGCCCAGTACAATTTCCAGTATCGTCAGGGTAAGAAGGCTGGCGAAGGCGTCGAGGGTTAACAGGTCCTGCATGAGGGTTCTTTAGTTGTGCAAAAGTAAATATACTATCGCTGGCTTGCGGTAATCCCGCTATTGTGAATTTTTTATTCATCCAGGTCCGCGGGGCACAATTTTTTTCCGTCGCGGAGGTTATTGAACTGTACCAACAACAAGCGGATCGATTCCAACTTTACCCGGTTCATTTATATTATCCTTACGCGCAGCGCCGGTCGCTGCTGCAGTAACAAAAATCAATCCGCTCCATGCAAAAAATTATGCTGCTTGCTGTTTGCCTGTGCTGTCTGTCTTATTCCCATGCGCAATTCAGCCCGGGTACGCCTGTTCACGGTTCCCTGTAAGCCGGTGCCGGCTATGTCTATGATTTCCCGGGGATGACGGGTGTGGCGGGATTTGCCCGGTATAATGTGGCGGTGAACGACTGGCTGCAGGCTGTTGCCGGGTTAAAGCGCATCGAAGCGTCCGGCCACCCGAGGACCGCGTCCGTAACAGAATTTACAAAAGCCACTACCATCGATGTAGCGTTGCTGGCGGTACCGTTTGCGACGGATCACGCCGCGCTCCGGATCGGGTTGGGGTATACCTTTTCCTTTTATCATACGCGCAGAACCTACCCCGACTATGGGCACAACAACCAGGAGGCCGTTGTAAACTGGCCTGTGGTTGACAGCCGGGGAAGGGCACATGGTACCACACTTGAAGCCGAGTATGACTATTATTTCAGCGATATCTTTTCTGCAGGGTTCCGGGTATCGGTGTGTAAGGCATATGACGGCATTATCATGGCCGGGCCGTTTGCCGGGATACGTTTTTAGCAGGTTCCTATGCGGGTAGCTTGTTCAACGGCAAAAGGCCGCGGCAGATATTTTTTACGATGGCCGGTCCTTCATAAATAAAGCCGGTCCATACCTGCACAAGAACAGCCCCTTTTTCCATCTTTTCCCGGGCATCGGCGGCGGTAAAAATTCCGCCGGAGGCTATGACCGGAAGCAGTCCGCCTGTTTGTTGAATGATATATTTCAGCAAAGCCGTGGATTTGGCAGCCACGGGTTTGCCGCTCAGTCCGCCCGCCCCGATTTTCCCTGTTATGGCTTCATTTGTCTGCAGCCCTTCGCGGCTGACGGTGGTGTTGGCGACAACCAGGCCGTCCAGTTTAATTTCCATGGCCAGGGCGATAACGTCATCGAGTGCCGGCTGTTCCAGGTCCGGAGCTATTTTGAGCAGGATGGGCCGGGGAACAGGTTGCCGCATATTGAGTTGCTGCAGGTGCACGAGAATTTTCCGGAGTGCGTCCTTTTCCTGCAGCGCCCGGAGGCCCGGGGTGTTGGGCGAACTAACATTCACTACGAAATAATCCACGCAGTCTGCCAGTCCAAGGAAACAGGTTTCATAATCTTTCCAGGCCAGTTCGTTGGGGGTGATTTTATTTTTGCCGATGTTGCCACCAACGATCATCCGGGGTCGTCTTCCTTTTTCGGTTGTTTGTGTACGGTAGTTGCGTAACCGGGTGGCCACCTCCTGTACCCCGTCATTATTAAAGCCCATGCGGTTGATGAGGGCTTTGTCGGCAGGCAGGCGGAAGAGCCTGGGTTTTTCGTTGCCGGCCTGCGGGAGCGGGGTAACCGTACCTGTCTCCACGAAGCCGAAGCCCAGCGCTTCCAGTTCCGGCAGGAAGCGGGCGTTTTTGTCAAAGCCGGCGGCGAGGCCGACGGGGTTGGGAAAACTGAGCCCGGAAAATGCGGTGACCAGGCCGGGGTTGGGGGTATGGAAATGGCGGCTGACAGCAGCCCTCACCAGCGGCACACGGAACAGGAACCTGAGGGTATGCATGGAAAAATAGTGAACGCCTTCCGGTGGAAAGAAAAAGAGAAGCTGGCGGAGCAGGGTATACATCAGTGAGGTTGTGATTGAGGCCGGATGCCCGGTAAAGTTGCTCAAAAGAAAGCCGAACGGGGTTACCGGCAAAAAGTTTTTACGAAAAGGATTTAAGTGTAAATTTGAAGTAAGAAAGTTGCATAAACAACTTTAAGTACCAGCTCAGCTGTGCGGTGCTGCTGAAGGGAGTGACACAACAGTGTTGCCCGGGGCGCTGCCGCCGGCTCAAAAAAAAAATATATGCAGGAAGCCTATATCGTAGCCGGTTTTCGTACCGCAGTCGGCAAATCAAAAAGGGGTGCTTTCCGGTTTACGCGGCCGGACGATTTGGCCATTGAAGTAATCCGGGGCGTGCTGGCGACGGTACCGCAGCTGGATCTGAAGCGGGTGGATGATGTGATCGTGGGCAACGCAGTTCCGGAGGCGGAGCAGGGCCTGCAGGTGGGGCGGATTATTGCGGCACGGGCGGTGGGAATTCATGCGCCGGGCATGACGGTGAACCGGTATTGCGCCTCGGGGCTGGAGACGATTGCGATTGCGACCGCCAAGATAAGGAGTGGCCAGGCCGACTGTATCATTGCAGGCGGCACGGAAAGTATGAGTATGGTGCCAACGGCTGGCTGGAAAACGGTGCCTGCCTATTCCATCGCCAAAGATGAGCCCGATTATTACCTGAATATGGGTCTAACCGCGGAGAATGTGGCGAAGGAGTATAACGTGAGCCGGGAAGACCAGGATTTATTTGCCTACAACTCTCACCGCAAGGCGATACATGCCATCGAAAATGGTTATTTCACGGACGGGATTTTGCCGGTGAATATTGAAGAAGTGTATGCAGACGAGCAGGGTAAAAGAAAGACGCGCAATACCCTGATGGCTACTGATGAGGGCCCGAGGGCGGATACTTCACCGGAAGCGCTGGCCAGACTGCGGCCTGCTTTCGCCGCCAAAGGGGTGGTTACAGCCGGCAACTCTTCGCAGACCAGCGATGGCGCTGCGTTTGTACTGGTGATGAGTGAGGCGATGGTGAAAGAATTGGGCCTTCGGCCGATGGCCAGACTGGTAGCCTGTGCTTCTGCGGGTGTGCATCCGCGGATCATGGGTATCGGTCCGGTGGAAGCGATACCAAAAGCGCTGAAACAGGCGGGGATGAAACAGGGCGATATCGACCTGGTAGAACTGAATGAGGCATTTGCTTCCCAGTCGCTCGCCATTATCAGGACCCTAGCGCTTAATCCGGATCAAATTAATACGAACGGGGGTGCCATTGCACTTGGTCATCCGCTGGGCTGCACCGGCACGAAGCTGACCATACAGCTGATGCATGATATGAAGCGATTGAATAAAAAATTCGGGATGGTGTCCGCCTGTGTAGGCGGGGGACAGGGGATTGCCGGTATCTTTGAAAATCTAAACTAAGATTGCGTCAATACGAAGGCGTTTATTTCATGCTGTCCTTTGGCCGGAAAAGGTGTTGGCCTATATGGCAACTAACGGTTCCCCGTAGATTTGGCGCTGGCGGTTGATTTTTTATCGGTACGCTTTATGCATCTTACCGGCCAGGTGATTGTCTCCTCTGCCGGCCTGGAAATTCTTAACATACAGTGATAAAGCTTCACTTGACGGCGCTGGCGGGGGTGCCACACCGGTTGGCTGGCGCACCGGTCAAATTCGGCTGCCATGATTCCTGTATACCTCATAGAAGATCATGAATTATACCTCGAGGGGCTCTGCCTCCTGTTAAAACAACAGGCAGATATTGAGGTAGTGGGCGTGGCAGGAAACGGCAGCGCATTGCTGCAGGATATGAGTCGCCTTAGTAATGCAATCCTGCTGATGGACGTGCAGCTGCCGGATTACGATGAAGAGGAGTTACTTGCGGTGGTTCGCAGCCTCAACCCACATCAAAAGATCATATACCTGACCTTGATGCGCGGTACCCGGTACGTGCACAGGCTGCTCAGGCATAACATACAGGGTTATGTGCTGAAGAACAGCCCGGTCGATGAATTGCTGCTGGCCATCAGGCAGGTACACGGCGGAGGGTGTCATTTCAGTGAGGGCATCGACCATATTGGCAGTGAGGACTTCCGCAATACGATCACGTTTGCTGATCACCGCGTTCATGATATCCTGTCGAAACGCGAGCTGGAGATTCTCCTGCTGATCTGCCGGGAATACAGCAGTCCGGCCATAGCTGAAAAACTTTTCCTGAGTGTTAGTACCATTGAGACCCACCGCAAGAATATCATTGCCAAACTTGGCGTAAACAATACGGTTGGGCTTGTCCGGTTTGCTTTGAAGCATAAGCTGATTGAGTGATTTGTGTTTGCTGCAGTTGAAGCGTAGTCTTCCGTAGCCGGGATTAAAAAAAATCGTGACCTATGGCTTTACGCCCGAATTCTGACGGGCAATAATTATATTTGTTCTTAAAGCTGACCTCATTGCCCTTAAAATACCAGGTATACAGGAAATTCTCGGCAGGCCTGATGCTCCTGGTATTTGCGCTAAGTGTTACCCCACGGAAATACCTGCACGACGAACTGGCCAACCACACGGATGGAGAGCCCAGGCAATTCAGCGGATTTGCTCCTCATTTCCAGAGTTACCAGTATTATTGTAAGTGTGATGACCTGGTTGCCGAGTCACCTTTTATTGCTCCTTCGGAATTCTGTTGTTATTTCTGTCCCGGATATTTTGCAGTCGTTCCTGTTCAGCGGCTGGAAATAGTCTGTACCTCATCCCCTTGTTTTTTCCATCGCCGCGGACCGCCTGCACTTGGTTAGCCAACTGCGTGAGGATTGCGGGTTAACGGACCGGTGATCCTACACAGGTTTGTTTGTCCTGTCTTGCTAAAGCAGCTACTTTCCCGGCAGCTGCGGCATGCCGATTGTTTTTTTATCACGTATTTATTAAATACTACTCGTATGATCGCTTATTATATGCGCCAATTCTTTTTTTTATTACTTTCTTTCCTTCCCGTTTTAGCCGTGGCACAGGCTTCGCCGCGGAGAGCAGGAGGTACCGGGTCCCTGTCGGGGCGCGTGACGGAAAAAAAAACCGGTGGGGCACTTCCTTCTGCCACTGTGTACATTAATGATCTCAAAACCGGGGCCGTCGCTGACAGCAATGGTTATTTCCAGTTTAAATCACTCCCTGCCGGCACCTACCTAGTGGAAGTTCAGAATGTGGGGTTTAAATCGCTTACCCGCAACGTAACGATTAACGGGGCAGTCACTGAAAATTTCACCCTGGCCGATAACGCAGTAGAGGAAAGCGTGGTAGTGGTGACGGGTTTATCGAAGGCCACGCAAATCAAAAGAAGCCCGATCCCAATCCTGTCGGTCAGCCATGCCTATATGATCCGCAACATGAGCACCAATATCATTGATGCCATTGCGAAGATTCCCGGCGTAACGGCGCTTACCACCGGTCCCAATGTCTCCAAGCCGTTTATACGCGGACTGGGTTTCAACCGGATCCTGACGCTTTACGACGGCATCCGGCAGGAAGGCCAGCAGTGGGGAGATGAACATGGTATTGAGGCCGACCAGTATGGCATTGAAAGAATCGAAGTGATCAAGGGGCCGGCCAGTTTGAGCTATGGGTCCGATGCCCTGGCCGGGGTGGTTAACCTGATACCATACCAGCCTGCGCCCGAAGGGAAAATAAGGGGGAATATCATGGGTGAATTCCAAAGCAACAATGGCATGTTCGGTGGATCCGCCATGCTGGAGGGAAGCAAAAACGGGCTGGAGTGGATGGGCAGGGTTTCGCATAAAATGGCAACGAATTACCGCGATCGGTACGACGGCCGCGTGTACAATACCGGGTTCCGGGAAACCGATGCCAGCCTGTCGGTAGGCTATCACAACAAACTCGGGTATTCGCATATCGGTATGGAGTTGTATGATGACCTGCAGGAGATACCCGATGGCAGCCGCGATTCTATAACGCGAAAATTTACGAAACAGGTAACGGAGGCGGATACCTACCGTCCTATCGTATCCACGGACGAACTCAATACTTATTCCATCTCCGGGCTGCACCAGCACGTGCAGCATTTCAGGGTTTATTCCGGTAATAATTACAGCCTTGGCAGCGGCAGGCTCGGTATCAATTTCGGCTACCAGACCAGCGCGCGGCGGGAATACAGCCACCCGGCTTATGCCGATATCCCGGGGCTTTACCTGCAGCTCAACACGCTTACCTATGATGTCAAATATTTTTTTAAGGAGATGGATGGATGGAATCTTTCTGCCGGCATAAATGGTATGTACCAGCATAACACTGTAACCAATGGGACCGAATTCATCATACCCTCTTACCAGCAGTTCGACATTGGCCCGTTCGCCTTATTGAAAAAGACATTTGGAAAACTCGATATTGCCGGCGGCTTGCGGTACGACAGCCGTAATTTTTCGAACAATGCTTTATACACGGTGCCCAACCCGGTAACCAGCTTTGATCAGCCGGTGACCGCCGGGACAGTCGGGGCTGATAATCCTTTCCAGGCCAGCGCTTTCCATTTTTCGGGCGTGAGCGGCAGCGTTGGCGGCACGTACAATTTTACCGATAAGCTCAGCGTGAAAGTCAACGTGTCGCGGGGTTTCAGGGCCCCGAACATCCTGGAGATATCAGCCAATGGGGTACACCCGGGCACCAACATTTACCAGATTGGCAACCCTTCTTTCAGACCCGAATTTAGTTTGCAGGAAGACATTGGTTTTGGCTATACGTCCAGCTCGCTGGCGGTAACAGTGGGGCTGTTCAACAATACCATCAGCAATTATATTTATAACCAGCGGGTGCTGAACAGCAACGGTACGGACTCCGTCATCGTTGCGGGCAATCAAACCTATCGCTTCCAGCAGGGTAAGGCAAATTTATATGGCGGCGAAATCAGCGTGGATGTGCACCCCTTCAAGCCGCTCCACTTTGAAAACAGCATTTCGGTAGTGTATGGCCGGAACAGGGACCTGTCGCAGAAGCCGCAGTCGGACAGCAACCGCTACCTGCCTTTCATACCGCCACTGCACGGTGTTTCTGAACTGCGGTATAATTTCAATTCAAAAAAGAGCCGTTTTGTGAACGGTTTTGTCAAAGTTGAACTGCAATATTATGCAGCGCAGAACCAGGTGTACCTGACGGATAATACTGAAACACCTACGCCCGGGTACAGCTTATTCAATGCGGGGATCGGGGCCGGTATCACCAATAAAAAGGGCAATACCGTATTGAACATCTACCTGTTTGGCAACAACCTTTTCAATACCGCCTACCAGGATCACCTGAGCCGGTTGAAATATTTTGAACCCTATCCTAATGATCCGCGTGGCCACCCGGGCATTTACAACATGGGCAGAAACCTGAGCATCAAAATTGACGTGCCCTTGTCGTTTGCCTACGGAAAGCCATAATGGAAACGATAAAAAATACGGTGTGGGCAGCATACTTAAAAGAAAATTATTCCGTTTAATAATTGCTTACTAACCCCAGGCATATTTACAGGCTCCCGGAATTAACCCCGGGAGTTTTTTTTGCCCATCCTATCTTTACCGGCAAATCATTGTATGCAGCTCTCCATAGGTACACCGGCATTGCTTTTCCCGGCTATCAGCCTGCTGATGCTGGCCTATACCAACCGCTTTCTTGCGCTGGCCAGCCTTATCCGTAACCTGCATGCGAATTACCAGGCTCATAGTGACAAGGCCGGGGTGCTGCTGCAGATCCGTAACCTGCGCCTGCGTTTAAAACTCATCCGCCAGATGCAGCTGTTTGGTATCCTCAGCCTTTTCATCTGTGTGCTGAGTATGTTTTTTATTTACGAGGAAAAGCCTTTCTGGGCCGACTGGCTTTTTGCCGGCAGCCTCGTGAGCATGCTGATCTCGCTGTTCCTTTCTCTGTATGAAATTCAAATCAGCACGCGGGCGCTGGAGATAGAGCTCAGCGATATCGAAGACACCGGGAGCTGACCAAAACGCAATCACCGATTAGCCGATCAGGCTACATGCAAACTCTTTCTTTCTCCTATCTGCTGGCGCCACATCGCGTAATACAATCCTTTTTCGTCGAGCAACGACTCGTGGTTTCCCGTTTCAATCACCACTCCCTTTTCCAAAACATAAATCCTGTCGGCATGCATGATGGTGGAAAGCCGGTGGGCAATCAACACCGTGATTTGGTTCTGGTGAGAAGACACATCTTTGATGGTATCGGTGATCTCCTCTTCCGTTAAGGAGTCGAGTGCGGAAGTGGCTTCATCAAATATCAGCAGTTTAGGATTACGCAGCAGTGCGCGGGCGATGGACAGTCTTTGTTTCTCTCCGCCCGATAGTTTCAATCCGCCTTCACCAATCATCGTATCCAGGCCCTTTTCGGCTCTGGCCAACAGCTGGGTGCACGATGCTTTTTCCAGGACATCTGTCAACTGTGCCTCACTGGCCGCAGGGTTTACAAACATCAGGTTTTCTTTGATGGTTCCGGCAAACAGCTGGGTATCCTGCGTCACGAAGCCAATCTGGTTGCGGAGATCTTCGAAGCTGATGGCGTTCTCATCCATGCCGTTATACAAAATAGTTCCCTCGAGTGGCCGGTAGAGGCCAACCAGTAGTTTCATGAGGGTGGACTTCCCCGAACCTGATGGGCCGACGAACGCAATGGTTTCACCGTGTCGCACGTCGAAACTAATATTTTCAATAGCCCGGTGCGTGGCACTGGAATGTTTGAAGGCTACGTTGCGGAAGCTCAATTCGCGGATATCGCCCAGGTGCAGGGGTTGCTCGGGATACTGTTCCGGTGTTTTCTGCATGAGGGTATGAAAATTGTTCAGGGAGGCCTCTGCTTCGCGGTAGGCAATGATGATATTGCCGATCTCCTGCAAAGGACCGAAAATAAAGAAAGAATAAAAGGTGAGGGTCATCACCTGGCCGGGGGTCAGCTTACCCCGGAAGACCAGCCAGAGCAGCGTGAACATGATTACCTGGCGGAGAAAGTTGACGAAAGTGCCCTGAATAAAACTCAGGGTGCGGATACTTTTTACCTTCCTGAGTTCAAGGCCCAGGATTTTATAGGTATTGTTATTCAGCCGGTTGATCTCCTGCTGGGTGAGCCCTAGGCTTTTTACCAGTTCGATATTGCGCAGGGATTCGGTGGTGGAACCCGCGAGCGAATTGGTTTCCCGGACAATATTTTTCTGGATGACTTTTATTTTCCTGCTGAGCAGGCTGGTCAGCAGCGCGAGCAGCAGCATGCCACCGACATAAATCGGCATGATGGACCAGTGCAGGCGGAAAGAATAAATAGAGACGAAAATGATGCCCACCAGGATACCGAACACTACGCTGATAAAGGAGATGATGAAGCGTTCGGTATCGGTACGTACTTTGGTTAGGATGGACAACGTTTCCCCGCTCCGCTGGTCCTCAAAATCCTGGTAAGGCAGCTTCATGGAATGCTGGAGCCCGTCCGTAAATATTTTGGCCCCGAATTTCTGTACGATTACATTGCTGAAGTAGTCCTGGAACGCCTTGGCAATACGCGATACCATCGCAACGCTGATCAGGATCCCCAGTACCCCCAGTACCCCCCACACAAATTGCGATTGGGTACGCACACCCGTCTTAATAAATTCCTGTTTCAGCTCGTAGGTGCCATCGCCCTTTAATACTTTGGTTTCTTTGTAGCTGCCATTTTCATAAGGGTGGGTGGCGTAACGGTCAATCAGTTTACCAAAGAAATAGGGGTCGAGCATGGAAAACACCTGGTTGATGGTGGCCAGCAGTAAAGCGAGGGCTATAAGCCATTTATAGGGCTTAAGATAGATCAGTAAAATTTTCATATCAGTTATTTATTCCGGCGTTGGGTGGTTGACCATCAAACTTCGTACAAGTTCGTAAAAACTGACAAGATTACCTTCTCGGAAAACAGGAAGTAACGACGCTGGCCGGAAAACAATGCGTGCACGGCTAACCGGCCCATCCTTCCCTGTCGAGGCTCCGGTACTGGATGGCTTCAGCCAGGTGTTCGGGCAGGATATGTACAGAGGCCTGCAGGTCAGCTATGGTGCGGCTCACTTTCAGGATGCGGTCGTAAGCCCTGGCCGATAAATTTAACCTGGTCATCGCTGTTTTCAGGAGGTTGGCGCCGGCGGAGTCGACGGCACACACGGTTGTGAGCATCCTGGTGCTGATTTGCGCGTTGGCATATACGCCGGGGCAGGCCGCGTAGCGTTCAGCCTGGATATTTCTCGCAGCTATCACACGGTCACGGATAGTCGAAGAGCCTTCCGAGTTACGGAGTGAAGACAGTTCGGTAAAGGGTACCGGGGTCACTTCCACGTGCAGGTCGATTCGGTCGAGCAGCGGTCCGGATATTTTATTGAGGTATTTCTGCACGGCACCTGGCGGGCAGGTACAATCTTTCTCGGGGTGGTTGTAGAATCCGCAGGGACAGGGGTTCATGGAGGCGATGAGCACGAAGCTGGCGGGGAAGTCGAGCGATACTTTTGCGCGGCTGATGGTGACTTTTCGTTCTTCCATGGGCTGGCGCATCACTTCCAGTGCGCTGCGTTTGAATTCTGGTAGTTCGTCCAGGAACAATACGCCGTTGTGGGCGAGGGAAATTTCGCCGGGCTGGGGCAGTCCGCCGCCGCCGACAAGGGCAGCATCGCTGACGGTATGGTGCGGGCTGCGAAAAGGTCTGCGGGAGATAAGGGTGGCATGTTCTGGCAGCTTGCCGGCTACACTGTGAATTTTGGTGGTTTCAAGGGCTTCCATGAGCGTGAGTGGCGGAAGGATAGTTGGGAGGCGCTTGGCCAGCATCGTTTTCCCGGCGCCGGGCGGTCCGATCAGTATGGCGTTGTGGCCGCCCGCTGCTGCAATTTCCAGGGCCCGTTTGATGTTTTCCTGTCCTTTTACATCCGTGAAATCGAACTCAAAATTATACTGCGTTTGGAAAAACTCTTCCCGGGTATTGACCACCGTAGGTTGAAGGGAAGAGGGGTTGTGGAAAAATTCAATCACTTCGCTGATGTGTTTCACGCCGTAGACATCGATATTGGCAACCATGGCGGCTTCCCGGGCATTCTGCACCGGCACGATGAGGCCTTTAAAGCCTTCCTGCTTGCAGGTGATAGCCATCGGCAGGGCCCCCTTCACCGGGTGGATGGTACCATCCAGGCCCAGTTCGCCCATCATGACGTAGTCTGGCAGTTTTTCGGCCTGCGGCAGCTGTTCCGAAGCACCGAGGGTGCCCATCGCCACGGACAGATCGAAAGCGGAGCCGCTTTTCTTAATGTCAGCCGGGGCAAGGTTTACCACGAGTTTGGTGCGGGGCATGTGGTAGTCGTTGCTTTTGAGTGCACTCTCCACCCGCTGCAGACTTTCTTTCACGGCATTGTCGGGCAGACCTACAATGAAATAGCCGCTGCCGCTCAGCACATTCACTTCGATGCTGATGGTGATGGCTTCCACGCCATAGACGGCACTGCCAAATGTTTTCACCAGCATACATGAGGATTGATGTTGCATTTACATACCTGCCGGTAAGGCATCATGGCCGTGCCGCCATGGAAATAATTACAGAAAGTGTGGCGCGATGGGTAGACGTAGCCGTAGCCTGGTAGGCCGCTGGCGATAACGCTGAAAGAAACACTGTCAGGGGGAAAATGGAAGGGAAGTGGCGGCTGATGGATCATACAAAAAGGTTGAGATCCAAAAGTAGGGGCAGCGCCTGAGCTTATGCGCGTGTTTTCACACCGGTGTTCTGAGGAAGTCCAGCAGATCCTGTAACCTGGTTTCCGCAATACCGAGTGTGCTGATATATTCCCAGGTCTGCGGATTTTTATCAAAAGCCTGTCGTTGTGTATTGAGGTGGGTGCGCAGTTCGTCGAGCAGGGTCTTCACCGCCTTTTCTTTCCCGGTCACGGTTTCTTTTATCGTCATAGCAGGGTAGTTTGGCGTGAAGGTAGGCGCTAGAGTTTTTCCAGCATCTCCACCACGCGTTCATTTTTCAGGATGAGGTAGCCGATGCGGTCGTTGCTCACGCCGTCTTTCAGCTGGTAGCTGAAGCGGAGCTGGTCGGCCTCCACTTCCGTTTCAAAAAACCGGAAGACAATGTTGGGAAAGATTTTGAGTTCCTCGGCAATTTCGTAGAGGTGGGTGGAAAGGATGAAGAGCGAGTTGGGAATTTTAATGAGCCCGCGGATGACCGCCCCCGAGCAGGTCATGGCATCCTGTACATTGGTGCCTTTGAAGAGTTCGTCGATCAGCACCAGCCATTTACGGCCGTTGTTGATTTTGTTGATGGTCGTTTTAATGCGCTGCACTTCGTTAAAAAAATAGCTTTCCCCGCGCGCCAGGTTGTCTTCCACGTTGATGTTGCTGAGGATGCCGTCGAAGACGGTCAGTTCCATTTGCTGCGCCGGTACTCCGAGGCCGAGGTGTGCAAGGTATACAGCGGTGCCGATGGATTTGATGAAGGTGCTTTTGCCGGCCATATTGGCGCCGGTGAGGAACAAGAAATTATGTGTGTGTTCCAGGCTGAGGGTGTAAGAGACGGGTACCGGCAGCAGGATATGGTAGAGCCCGGTGCTCTGCAGAGAAGGCCGGTCACCGTCTTTGAAGGACGGGTAGACAAGGTTCAGCACGTTAACGGCCCTTGCCATGGAGTACCATGCTTCCAGCCGGCTGTAGATATCAATCAGCTCAAGGGCAGCCTGTTTAAAACGGTTCCGGATATAGTCCCCAAATGAGATGGTCTGCAATGGCGTCAGGGCGCCTGTTTTGCCGGTGGCGGCCAGCGCCAGCAGCGATTCGTGCTTCACGAGGGAATGGGCGCGCTGGATGTACAAGCGCATGGTTGGCGGGGTATCGTCATTATCGAACAATTCGGCGAGGGATAAAAAGCCGCGGATGAAATCGCCGAAATGCCCGACGGTGTACCTGACCAGGGAGTAGTCGGGCGCATGAAAGAATTTATAGCTGAGGGCGTTGACCAGGTTGGGCGTATCCGGCAGGCTGTCGATAGGGGATTCGTAAAATTTTTCGATCACCATGATGGTGCCATTGCTGATGGAAGATGGCCAGGCAGTGGCCTTGCCGCTGATGCAAATCAGCACTTGCTGGATTTCCCC
Organism: Chitinophagales bacterium; assembly: GCA_038229695.1. Classification (GTDB taxonomy): domain Bacteria; phylum Bacteroidota; class Bacteroidia; order Chitinophagales; family Chitinophagaceae; genus JACMLD01. Next base: position 25,567 of record JBBROE010000048.1, read on the forward strand.
GATTTTTGCGATGTCGCTTAAGGGATGACAGAAGAATCGCCGCAGCCATTCCCTGCCCCCGGTAGTCTGCGTATAATCGAGCTTATGAAATACAGAAGACGCTTCATCAGGGTGAAAAATCGAGAGGTCACTTAAGGTAACGTTGTCTGTCTGCATGCGGTAAACTAATTAACCATCGGTAAAGGTTTTTGTTGGCAACTGGTGTCACGATGGATTGAAAGCCAGGCGCATCCCTTTATCAGATTCATCCCAGGTGCCATTTCCATAGACCCTGTTGCCATTTACGAAGGTATCGGTTATGGAAGCCGGGAAGGTAAAGCCTTCGAAAGGGCTCCAGCCGCATTTATACCAGGTATTGTCTTTATTAACGGTAAACCCGGCAGCGGGGTCCACGATAACCGCATCCGCGAAATAGCCTTCCCGGAGGTAGCCCCTTTGATGGATTCGGAAACAGTCTGCCGGCGCATGACTCATTTTTTCGGCGATTTTTTCCAGGCTGATTTTTCCCTGTGCGTAGTAGTATAACATCAGGGGCAAGCCATGCTGAACAAGGGGAAGACCGGCATGGGCCTTTTCGTAGGGCTCCATTTTTTCTGCCCAGGTGTGCGGGGCGTGGTCGGTGGCGATCACGTCCAGGCGGTCGTCCAGCAGTGCTTTCCACAGGGCATCGCGGTTGAAGGCGGCTTTAATAGCCGGGTTGCACTTGATGAGGTTGCCTTTTGTTGCATAATCGTCGGCAGTAAAATGAAGGTGGTGCACACAGACTTCTGCGGTAATGCGTTTATCCGTGAGCGGGAGCAGGTTGCTGAAAAGCTGGAGTTCTTTTTCGGTGCTGATGTGCAGGATGTGTAACCGGCTATTGTATTTCTTAGCGAACTGGATGGCATAGAAAGAGCTTTCAAAACAGTTTTCTGCATCGCGGATGATGGGGTGATCGGCTATGGTTAGTTCGCCCTTTTCTGCTTTCAGCCTGCGGAAATTGGCCGAAATCATCTTTTCATTTTCGCAATGGGTGGCGATGAGCAGTTCACTGTTACTGAAAAGCTTTTCCAGGGTAAGCGGGTTGTCCACCAGCAGGCCCCCTGTGGATGAACCCATAAAAATTTTGATGCCGCATACCCGGTCCTTTTTTTCATTCGTCCGAAGTACTTCATCCGTGTTGCTGTTGGACGTACCCATGAAAAAGGAATAATTGGCGAGTGCAGAATGACGGCCAATTTCATATTTCTGTTCCAGCAGTTCCTGGGTAAAGACGGGTGGAATGGTATTGGGCATCTCCATGAATGACGTTACGCCGCCGGCTACTGCAGCTTTGGATTCGGAGTAAATGGTTGCCTTGTGGGTGAGCCCGGGTTCCCGGAAATGGACCTGGTCGTCGATTACACCCGGCAGCAGGAATTTTCCCCGGCCGTCCATTTCGATCACGTTGGTGGCGGTGCTGATGATGGGTGCGATCTTTTCGATGCGCCCGTTTTTGAACCACACATCCCGGTCCAATATATTACCTTCGTTTACCAGGCGGATGTTCTTAATCAGGTATTGTTTACTCATGGTACCAGGCGGCTTTTCAGAAAAAATAACTATTGCATGCAATTTAAAAAAACCACGCTAAGCTGGCTTATTTTAATTTTTCCCTTATTTATCTTTTCCCAGTCGGTCACCCTTCCCCAGGATGCGAAAGAAAACTGGCTGGTGACAAGAATGGATATTAAACTTGCGCATGATTCGCTGCTGCAGTTCACAGCGGCAAAGCCCTGGCTGCGCAAGAATATCACCGAAGGTATTGAAAGGGTATACCGCGGTTTGTATGTCGATCAATCATCGGTGGCACTGACCAGTCCGCCTGATCCGCCGCGAACCGACTGGCCTCTCACCAGCGGCCTCTTTTCCCGCGTTGATATCTACAATATGAACGATGCCCTGCTGAACAACAGCGAATGGGTTGCCGGTAATCAAAGTTCTTTTGCCAGCAAAAAGCCGCTATTCGGGGTATTCTATAAGACAAAAGCGGATTTTTTACAGGTGAACCAGAAGGATTTTTTCCTGGCCGTAAACCCGGTCATCCAGCAGCTGCAGTCGGCAGAAAGCGGAAATTCCGGGGAAAGAATTTTCTTAAACAGCAAAGGCGTTCGGTTCAGGGGTATGATTGCCAAAAAAATCGGGTTTGATTTTTATGCCACCGACAACCAGGAAAGGCCGCCTTTATTTGTGCAGCAGTTCGAAAAGAAGTTCAATGCGGTGCCGGGGGCAGGTTTTTATAAACCGTTTAAAACGACAGCCTACGATTATTTCGACGGCAGGGGATCGGTTTATGTAAATGCCACGAAATACGTTAATGTGCAATTTGGCTATGATCGCAATTTTATCGGCGATGGTTACCGGAGCCTGTTACTCAGCGATTTTTCCGCCAGTTACTTGTTCCTGAAGCTGTATAACCATATTTGGAAGCTGCAATACCAGATCCTGTTTATGGAATTGTACAGCTGAAGCAGTGGAGGCGATAAATGGCTACC
>JBBROE010000049.1:0-27918 GCA_038229695.1 Chitinophagales bacterium
ACCACCGCCGTCCGGCAGCCGGCTGGCATCGTGGCAGATGGACTGAACGGCGACTGGCAGCAGCCGCACTACCTGTACGATGCCCCCACCGGTTTATTTTTCTGCATCGGCAACGACAGTACACGGCTGTACCTCTGCTTCACCAATAACGATGAACGGAAGATCACAAAACTGATGAAAGCAGGCTGGGACATTACTATCTATTCAAAAGAAAAACGGGCGCGCTTTTCGGTGACCCTTTCTTTCGCCGGGGTAGCCATGATACCCGACCCGGGCAGAGATGAAGGGCTCATTGGGGCGGCTGACCCGGGCTTTCCGAACGAACTCGCACTTTACCGGCTTAACAGCAGGCAAATAACCGCTACAGGACTCACCTCGGGCGATGGCAGCCTTCCGCTAAAGAACCCGGCCGGCATAAGTGCCGGCATGGGTTCCGACAGTACCCGGAAATTCATCGTGGAAGTATCGGTGCCCTTTTCGCAGTTCACCGGTAAACCCATACCACCCGGGTCTGAACTCGGGTTACAGGTTACGGTACACGGGCTGAAAAAACCGGCTTACCACGGCGACCCGGACGGAAAAGATTTGGTAGGAAAAAAAGTCCGGCGTAAAGGCAGTATCGGCGTAAATGGCGATGATCCTACTTTCCTGACTGATCGCAGCCTGATTTATACTACGATAGATTTTAAACAACTTTTCCGGCTGGCTGGCCCGGTGTGGAACTGACGCGTCAGACCTGTTGTTTCAACCAGTCCGTAAAATGCCGGCTGATCTTTGCTGCTTCCACCATAAACCCGTCATGGCCAAACCCGGAATCAATTTCCACCAGGGTGGCGCCGGGCATCTCCCGGGCGAGGTGCTGTTGCTCCACCGGGGGACAACGCGCGTCGCTGCTGATACTGATGATGAAGGCGGGCTGCCTGATCTGACGCAGCACGGCATCGGTATCGCCCCCACGGCCCCTGGCCAGGTGATGCGAATCCATAGCCCTCGTCAGCAACCAGTAACAACTGGCATGAAACCGCTTAACCAGTTTGTCACCCTGGTACATCACGTACGCAGCAGCTTTATAGTCATCTAGTTTTTCGGGGTCCGGGTCGGTCTGGTTTTTAACCATGATCCCGTAATTCCGGTAGGCCAGCATACCAATGGCACGGGCGGCTTTCAGGCCTGCGGCCCCGGCATCCTCTGTGGCATCTTTCCACGTAGAGTCCGCCTCTATGGCAAGCCGCTGCGCGGTGTGCGTGGCGATTCCCCAGGCACTTTCCGTGGCGGATGTAGCCAGTAAAAATAATTTTTCAATGGCAGCCTGCTCCGTAAAGGCCCATTCCAGCGCCTGGTAGCCTCCCATGCTTCCCCCGACCAGGAGCGAGATGCGTGACAAACCGAGATGCTCACGGAGTAGGATATGCGCTTTTACCATATCCCGGATCGTCACAGCCGGGAAACCGGCATACCGGCGATTGCCGCCCGGTCCGTCCGCGCTTAACGGGCCGGTGGTGCCATAGCAGGAACCGAGAATATTAGGGCAAACGATAAAATATTGCTTCGGGTCGAGCAGCATCCCCTCCCCGACCATACCCGGCCACCAGTCGGCCACGGCAGCACTTGCCGTAAGGTGGTGACAGACCCATACCACATTGGATTTACCGGCATTAAGCGTTCCATAGGTTTCGTACGCTATGGTGATACCATTCAGCGAGCCGCCATTTTCGAGGTCAACCGTCCCGGGATAATGAAAAACTTCCATCCGCGCATATCTGTTGAAGTTGCAAAGTAAAGGGCTGTATGGGTTACATTTGCAAAAATATTCAACGATGATCAATATCACGGTGGACAGGAAAAACGAGGGCTACGGTTTTGAGGCCACTGACGGGGCGGGGCACCAGGTTAAAATGGATACCAGCCCGGATGGAGGCGGTACCAATTTCGGCGTCCGGCCGATGCAGCTCCTGCTGATGGCCATTGGCGGCTGCAGTGGGATAGACATCGTGTCTATCCTTAAAAAACAACGGCAGGCGGTGGACGGGTTTTCCATGAAGATATCGGGCGATCGCGTGAGCGGCGCTGAGCCGTCACTCTGGGAAAAAGTGCACATTGTTTTTGAACTGAAGGGCAATATTGACCCGGAAAAAGCCCGGAAGGCCTGCGCATTGTCCGTCGATAAGTATTGCTCCGTTGCACAGACCTTACGCGGCAGCGGAACCAACATTACCTGGGAGGTCACCATTTCCTGAGACAGCATTTCTCTAACCGCTAAACATCAAGCCGTGAAACCACAGCACCCGATAACAAAAGTCATCCGTACCCGGATACCACCCACCCAGCAGCACGAACATGCTTCCCCGCTGTTTCTCACCAGCAGTTTCATGTTCGATAATGCGGAAGACATGCGCGCTGCGTTTGCTGACGAAACTGACGCCAACATCTACAGCCGTTTCAGCAATCCTTCGGTGACCGAATTTACCGATAGGGTTTGCGCCCTTGAAGGCGCGGAAGCCGCATTCGCCACAGCCTCCGGCATGAGCGCCATTTTTGCATCCTTCATGGCCCTGCTGAAAACCGGCGACCACCTGCTCAGCTGCAATTCAATCTTCGGCAGCACGCATACAATTCTTAAAAAGTATTTACCCAATTACGGCATCAGCTATAGCTACGTCTCAGCCTCCGCCCCCGAAACCTGGGAAGCCGCGATACGCCCGGAGACAAAAATGATTTACCTCGAAACCCCCACCAACCCCGGACTGGATATTATCGACCTTTCCTTCGCGGCAGCACTCGCCAAAAAACATAACCTTATCCTGAATGTCGACAACTGTTTTGCCACGCCGGTGATCCAACGCCCGATTGAATTCGGGGCAGACCTGGTCGTGCATTCCGCCACCAAATGGATGGATGGGCAGGGCCGCGTACTCGGCGGCGTCATTGCCGGCAGGAAAGACCTGGTACATGAAATTTACAGCTTCTGCCGCAGCACGGGACCGGCGATGTCTCCCTTTAACGCCTGGGTACTCAGCAAAAGCCTGGAAACACTCGACGTACGCATGGAACGGCATTCCGCGAATGCTTTGTACCTGGCAAAAGCCCTGGAAAACAATCCCGCGATTAGCCGGCTCCGTTATCCCTTCCTCGAAAGCCACCCGCAATATGCCATCGCCCGCAAACAAATGAGCAGCGGCGGCGGTATAATCTGCTTCGAACTCAAAGGCGGGCTGGAGGCGGGCCGGAAGTTTCTTAACAGCCTGCAGATGCTTTCCCTTACGGCCAACCTCGGCGACACGCGCAGCATCGCCAGCCACCCCGCCAGCACTACTCATGCCAAGCTTTCCGAGGAAGAACGCCTGGCCGTGAATATAACGCCGGGGCTTATTCGCATTTCGGCAGGATTGGAACACGCAGACGATATCCTGGCCGACCTTTTACAGGCGCTGGAACAGTGCAGCTGACCAGGTTGAACCCGGCTGCAGTCCATTGGCCGGCATCGTTGCGTCGCACTCCTTTACTTCAGAACATGGCGCGGCAGGGGTTCCCCACGCCGGCAATTCCAGCGCACCGCGGGGCTGCTGATCCACTGCTACCCCGCTCCCTTTCCTTTTCGCCTGCTCTCATAAAAAAGTCCCGGATCCACAGGGGCTGAAAGCCCGTTGCAGATCCGGGACTGGTCGTTCCGGACTTGGATATCAGAGGATATTACATTTTCAGAAATTTCAGGGTGCCGATGGTTTTTCCGCTAAAGTCTTTTATCTCGATAATGTATAAGCCGTTGGCAAAATTGCTCACACTCGGCAGGGTGAACGTATTGTTACCCTTAACGGTCTGCCAGGTGAATTTTGCTGCCAATACCGCATTGGAATTATAGACATACAGCATTTTCGCGCCTGCATCAGCACTGTTCAGGGTCAGCGTAGCGGTACTGTGAACCGGGTTGGGGAACATCCGCAGGCTGCTTGGTGCCGCAGGAAGCAGGGTGGCCGCATTGGCCGAATCCTTCATCCGCTGCAGCGTTGCAATATCTTCCTCCGCAGTGGTGGGCGCCGCAACGCCTATCGTCCTGGCCGAACCACTCGTGCAGTTTCTCAGTAAGAGAATACCACCGGTTGGGTACAGGGCAAAAGCGAAGTTGCTGGGGCTGCCGAAGGTGGCTGTGAAAGAGAACCAGTTCCAGCCGCCATTGAAAGGATGGGTAAGCGCAGCGTCCGTATAGACTACGCCGCCGTTAAAGATACCGGCACCGTAAATCGCAATTCTTCCATCGGTGGAGGCGTCATCACAGGCCTGGTAAGGTCCGACAGATTGTTTCACATAACCCACCAGGTTACCAGATGGCGCCGGGGCAGGTGCCGGTGGCGGGGCAACCGGCACGGTGCTAACCGGAGTACTCGACGGCTGCCCATTTGCGCAGTAAGTAAGGAGGTTAACAGAACCGTTCGGGAAGATGGCAAAAGCCTGGGTTACCGCACCACCCGAAGTGGGGCTGTAAGAAAACCAGTTCCATCCACCATTGTATACTTTCGTCATCGCTGCATCAGTATAGAGAATACTGTTATTGGCTACACTGCTGGCATACACCGCTATTCGGCCAGACGTATTGTTATCAGCGCAGGCCTGCCATGCACCGTATGATTGTTTGATGTAACCGATAGGAGTTGCCGACGGTGCGGGCGGCAGGTTGTTTACAATGGCTGCATTTACCGTCACTGAAACCGAGGCACTGCTGGTGAGCCCGTTGTTGTCAGTTACCGTTAGCGTGAAAGCATACGTTCCCTGCACGAGGTTACTCACCGTGGTGCTGGCGGCATTCTTACTGTTGATGGTTGCCGTGCCTCCACTGGTTTGCGACCAGCTGTAACTGCTGATGGTTGCGCCGTTGGTACCGGTACCGCTGCCACTCAAATTAACAACATTGGCAGGTAGGGTAATCGTCTGTGCGCTGCCGGCATTGGCTACCGGTGCTGTGGCGGATGCCCCGTTAACGGTCACGCTAACATCTGCACTGCTCGATAAGCCGCGGTCATCGGTAACAGTAAGCGTAAAGACGTAACTGCCCTGGGAGAGTCCGCTCACGGTTGTTATGGCAACCCCCTGATTGGCGATGGTTGCACTGCCCCCGCTTTTCCGGGTCCAGCTGTAAGAAATTATGCTTGACCCATTTATTCCATTTGCATTACCATGAAGCGTGACGGTATTAACCGGCAGGGTAGCCGACTGGGCCGGACCTGCATCAACGGAAGGGGGCGTATAAGATGCGGCATTGACGGTCACGTTTACATCGGCACTGCCCGACAAACCGTGATTATCAGTTGCTGTTAGTGTGAAAACATAGCTGCCCTGTACCAGGCCTGAAACAGTAGTCACCGCCGAACCTGGATTGCCGATTGTGGCAGCACCCCCGCTTTTTTTGGTCCAGCTGTAGGATACCACACTGGCGCCATTCGTGCCATTGCCATTGCCCTGTAAAGTAACGGTATTGGCCGGCAGCGTGGTCACCTGTGCAGCCCCTGCACTTACTGAAGGAGGTGTATTGTTTACGGGGGGTACCACCTGGGTGGAACGGCTGTTACTGAGAAACCATTCGTACATATTGGGATTTGCGGTAAAACTGGAGCCACCGCTTACGGTCCTGGTAATATGACCGGTATCGTAAGCATTGATCCAGGCACCGCTATGGTTTCCACTTTGGTAATAGGTAAATTTTGCGGCGGGCGATATGGGGCAGTTTTTACTGAGGATTTCTGCATGCTGGGTTGCGCCAACACCCACAGTGCCGTCATCCATACTGTGAAAAGCCCAGATGGGAAGATGATTGGTACCAATAGTATTACAGAAATCTGCGTCAGATTCTTCCTGCGTACCGCAAACCGGAGCTACTGCAGCTATACCGGCATCGAAAGTGTTGTCCCAGTTATAATTGTCTGTAATCACCCGCCATACACCACCACCACCAAGGCTGAGCCCGGTAATGTAAATGCGGTTCGGGTCGATCGATAAGTTCGACTTTGCATACTGTACCAGTTGTTTTACATAAAAGGTGGGCCAGTAGCCAAGTGAACTGCTCAGCTGCGGCGATAAAACAACGAATGAAGAGGTCTGGCCATTAACGGTAAACCGCATGCTTGCCCCGGCAGCACAAAATTTCGGGATGGCGTTGGCAGTAACGCGCTGGATGTCGGATGTACCATTGCCCCGCTCGCCAATTCCATGAAGAAAAATGATAAGCGGGTGTTTCTGGCTGCCATAATCAGACGGGTGAAACTCCAGGAAACCGATGATGCCCTCGGGCGAGCTTGAACACGGAATTGTTTTGGCAACCTGCTGACTAAAGGCAGGAAGAAGGCAGGATACCAAAAGTACGGAAGCAACAATTGCTCTAACAGTAGTTCTCATACAATAACAATGATTGGTTTTTAATGGATACAAACGTTTCCCTGACCAGGCTTTAAGCCCGGATTTACAAATAGACAAGCCTTCGGCACAGCCGGGAGATAAAGCGCCCAGGCAATGAAAAGGGTGTGATAATGGTTAGGAATTTCGATTGACGTACTCCACGCGATGTAACCGTTTAGCAGCGGAAGAAAGATAAAATCGTTAGGTTAATCCGGCAGTGCTAAAACTGTACCAAAAAATAATAATGTTAAAAACTTTAATCGGATTGTGGTAAAATTTTGAATGCAAAAAAAATTAAACGGGAATGCCATTTATTTGGACGAAAAATAAACATTGGCATAATTTTAATTTTTAATTGTTGGTTAACTAATTCTACAAGTGTTATAGTTTATGTTCCACCGGCAATTATACGACACGTTCAAAACACCATCACCAGGCGAGCCTGACTGGGCCAAAAACGGGATAACCCACACAGGTCAAAATAACGCCATTCCTAATCTCCTGCTCCATCAGCACCGCGTTATAGCTCATCCACACCGAACCGCTAATGCAGCGCGCGGCACATGCACCACAATTCCCGCTCCTGCAACTGAAGGGTAACGGAATCTTCTGCAGCAACGCCGCATCCAGGATAGTAATGGGGTACCTGACCTGCAGCGTATACGCCCGGCCGGCGAAAGTGATATGCACGGAATGGCTTTCCAAATCCGGGGGAAGCTGGATATTATCCGGGCGGAAGGACAGGAAATTTTCTTTTTTGATCTGGTGGGTGGCAACACCCGCTTCAAGCAGGGTAACGTTAACCATCCGCATATAATCGAAAGGGCCGCATATATAATAAAGAGCGCCCGCCGGTGCATCCAACTCACGCAGCAGGCGGGGCAGCAGCCATTTACTCAGCCTGGCCCTTTCCAGGTTTTTTACGTCACTGAAGAGGTAACTGACCCGGAACCGATCGGCAAACTGTTTTTCCAGTGCCCGGAGGGCCGCATAAAAGATCGCCTGCCGCAAGCTGCTGTTACTGTAAATCAAAACCACGCGGGCGAGCGGGTAACGGTACAAGACGCTCTTCAGGAGGGAAAAAACAGGCGTAATCCCGGATCCGGCCGCGATAAAATAAATGGATCCGGCCATGGTTTTATCGTCGGGGAGCACAAAAAAACCGCCCACGCCCGCGGTCAGTAGGGTATCGCCAGCGGACGTGCGGTCAAACAGCCGGCGGGAATAGCTACCATTCGGAATCCGCTTCACCGTAATCGTTAACGCTTCACCTGGCAGGGCCGCAGAGCTGATCGAATAATTTCTTCGTTCCTCTCCATGCACAGACGGGAACACAAGGGTTAGGAACTGGCCCGGCTGGTACAGCACGGTTCGCCGTCCGGTTCCAGATCAATAGAAACACAGTCGTCCGTTTCCCGCCGGACGGCAGTGACAGTCAACTCCCGGTATTCCTGCATACATGCCGTTTACGAATTGAGCGGATACTGCAATATACCACCCAATCGCGGAGCTGTTCACCACAGGTAAATTTTTCTGAAACTCCCGGCCAAATTTCCCGATCCTGTATTTATTGTTTAACTTACGGATAACAAAAACGACTGCTGCATGAAAAAAGTGACTGATATCCTCCAACGCAAAGGAGCCAAAATCATCTCTGTCTTACCGGGCACCCCCGTCATCGAAGCCCTTGAATTAATGGCTGAAAGGAATATCGGCTCGGTACTCGTCATGGAAGGTGACACCTACTGCGGCCTGCTGACCGAAAGGGACTACGCGCGAAAGGTTATTCTTCGCGGTAAACATTCTTCAGATACCCGCGTGGAAGAAATTATGTCCCGCGGGCTGCCGCGGATCACACCGGATAACTCGATTGAAGTGTGTATGCACCTGATGAGCGAAAACAATATCCGCTATCTCCCGGTTTTCGAAGCGGATAACATCTGCGGTATCATTTCCATCAACGACGTGGTAAAGGAAACCATCCTGTCGCAGGAAGAAACCATCACCCAGCTCAAAGACTACCTGCACGCCAGTATGTAAAGCCGGCAGCGCGGCTTTCTTGCGGCGGGACAGCATCCACTTGGCTATTCGCCGTTATTGCTGTACCTTGCAGGCGTGAAACGCTTCCTGGTCTTAACCGTATTAGTGGCTTACACGCTCCTGTCATTAGGCGTGAGCGTAGACTACTATTACTGTTGCGGTAAACTTCAGACCATTGCCGTTTCGGCCAGCGAAGCGGCTTCTCCCACTGCCAAGCATACCCGCAATGGCTGCTGCGGGCAAACTACGGTTTCTGCTAAGTTAAAAGCAGACCAGGCCATTCAGCAGCAATTTTCGGTGAGTGGTTTTCCGCTTACCCTTTCCAAACCGGTATGTGCGCCCGTCGCGAATTGGTATGCGGCTGCAACGCCTGCATTTGCCGTTTTCAGCAGCCGGCCACCCCCGGGTTCCCCGCCTTCCGCGCAGGCGCTCTACTGCACTTTTACTATTTAATGCATTGACAATGGCTTTTCTGCCGCCGTCCCCCGGCGGGCGCTGTTTTTTTAATGCCTTAAATAATTTTATGCGAATCTTATTAATCTCCTGTTTATTTTTCCTGGTGCATGACAGTCTCTCTGCCCAAAAGAAGAACGAAAAGACGGACAGTCTGAAAGTATATGGCACCTGCTCACAATGCAAGCACCGCATTGAATCCACGCTGAACCGGCTGCACGTTTACAAAGCCAATTGGGACATCGATACCCGAATGCTAAAGGTCAGCTACGACAGCAGTAAATTATCTGTGCCGGTAATTGCTAAAAAACTGGCGGAAGCCGGGCACGATACAGAATCCTTCCAGGCCACCGATGCCGCCTACCACCAGTTTCCCAAATGCTGCTATTATGAACGATACCAGGCTGCCTCATCCCTGGCAGAACTGCCCGACAGCCTGCAGGCTGTTTTACCCGCCACAGCCACCCACACGCTTACGGGGGTTATCCTGGAGGAAGACCGCAAAGGGAAGCTGGCCCCGCTGACCCATGCCACAGTACGCTGCCTCAGTAACGGACTTACCCGTACCACGGATAGTGCAGGCGTGTTCCAACTGCCCTGTGCCGTACCCGTTCGACTGGCCATCAGCTACGTCTCGTATAAAACAGATACCGTTTCCATAACGTCTGCCAGTGATATCAAGATCATCCTTAAAAATGCCTCGGTATCCAGCCTGCATGAAGTAGTGGTCACTTCGCGTAACCCGTCTACCTACATTTCTTCCCTGAGCACTTTCAACACGCTCCATATCGGCAGCGTGGAGCTGACCAAAGCGGCCTGCTGTAACCTCAGCGAAAGTTTTGAAACAAGTCCGTCTGTGGATGTCAGTTATGCTGACGCCGTCACGGGCATAAAACAAATTCAGTTGCTCGGGCTCGCCGGCAACTACACGCAAATCACCACCGAGAACACCCCAGAAATCCGCGGGCTGGCCAGCATCTATGGCCTCGGCTATGTACCCGGCCCCTGGATAGAAGGCATACAGGTAACCAAGGGTACCGGCTCGGTGGCCAATGGTTATGAAAGCATCGCCGGCCAAATTAACGTGGAGGAAATTAAACCCGACAAGGCCAACAAGGTTTTCATCAACAGCTACGTCAATGAAATGGGCCGGCTGGAAACGACCCTCAACCTTGCCCGTAAAATCAATGATCGCTGGAGTACCGCCCTGCTCACCCACGCCGATGGCGTTGTAGCCAAATCGGATCGGAACCATGATGGCTTCCTGGATATCCCCACAGGCAGGCAGTTGAATGTAATCAACCGCTGGCGCTATGCCGGTACCAACGGGCTCTTTGCCCAATTTGCGATCAAAGCGCTGGACGACCAGCGACAGGCCGGCCAGATCAGTTTTAATCCATCCACCGATAAGTTCACCACCCATGCCTATGGCGTCGGGATCCATGCCGCGCAGTATGGCTTTAGCGGCAAATTGGGCTATGTGTTTCCGCAGCAGAAATATAAAAGCATTGGCTTCATCTTTTCCGGCAATACGTATAAGAATGATTCCTATTACGGCCTCACGGCGTATAATGGCCAGCAGAGCACCGTCTACGCCAACCTCATCTTCCAGTCGATCATCGGCAATACCAACCACAAATACCGAGCAGGCCTCAGCTTCATGAACGACAACTACAACGAATACGTGAGCAGCCGCAATTTTTTCAGGCGAGAAACCGTCCCCGGTATTTTTGGTGAATATACCTTCACAGGGGGCGAAAAATTTACGGCCATCGCCGGGCTGCGCTTCGATTACCACAACCAGTACGGCTGGATCGTAACGCCCAGGCTGAACCTGAAATACAATTTTACCCCGCAGACCAGCCTGCGGCTTTCGGGTGGCTCTGGCTTCAGAACGGCCAACATTTTTGCTGAAAATATCGGGCTCTTCGCCAGCTCCCGGCAATATGCCATCGTAAACGGTTCCGGAAGTTATGGGTATGGTCTCAACCCTGAAAAAGCCTGGAACTACGGTATCAACCTGGTCCATAATTTCAAAATAAATACCCACAGTGGTTCGGTCAGCCTGGATGCCTACCGCACGTCCTTTATCAACCAGGTGGTGGTGGACGTGGATGCCAGCCCGCAACAAATTCTTTTCTACAACCTGAGTGGTAAATCTTACAGCAACAGCCTGCAGGCCGAACTAAACTATTCCCCGCTAAACAGGTTTGACGTACGGCTGGCCTACCGCTGGCTGGATGTGCGCACCGATTACCATGGAAACCTCCTGCAAAAGCCGCTGACGGCCCGGGACAGGGGTTTTGTCAACCTGGCCTACACAACCGCTAATCATTGGAAATTTGACCTGACTGCACAATGGTTCAGCAAAAAACGAATACCCTATACCGGTAGTAACCCGGTGGGCAAGCAATTGGCGGACTACTCCCCTGCATTTACCCAGGCCTCTGCGCAGGTGACCAAACAATTCGGAAGCCACTGGGATATTTACGTGGGTGCCGAAAACCTGACCAATTATACCCAGCAGCAGGTTATCCTGTCGGCCGATCAGCCGTTTGGACCTTATTTCGATGCGTCTATGGTTTGGGGTCCAGTGAATGGCCGGATGGTCTATGCAGGGATGCGGTATAAATTGCCCTGACGGGCGATGGAAGGACACCTGGTTCAACAGGGTACGGCCGCTGAAAAGTGCGACGCAACGATGCTGCGCGATGAACCACTGCCGGGCCCCAAAAATCATTGCCGTTTGATATAATCTGCCAACCTCTTTTTCGCTTTTTTCTGTACCTGCTGCTGCAGGAAGCCCGTCCACCCCAGCAACAGGCCCGGCAACCCCAGCGCCTGCCGGACCCAGCGCCAGAAATCGAATTTATCGGTATGTTCCGTAATCGCCCCGTTTTGAATGCGCATGTAGGCTTTGCAGCGGTTGACAACCATTCTGCCCGTGGCGGAAAACGAATAGGCAGCTGTCCACTCGCAGGTACAGTATTCCTCATCAATATGCTGAACATTCCCTGACTGCAGCGAGAAATTTTTTGCCTGCCTGCAGAGCATGGCCCACATATAAAACACCTCATCTCCCTGCAACAGGCCAAAGACCGGGTCACTGAATACCGGGCTGGCTGAATAGCAGCGCTGCATGCCTTCCGCATCCAGCTTACTGAAAGCGGTATAGAATTCTTTCACGAGTGCTTCACTTTCCTGCATACCTCAAATGTCCCTATTGTTTGCGTATTTTTATTCCGGAATAAAATTAACGGTATATGAGAAAACTGCAGCTGCTTTTTATGCTGGTCGTAGTGACGGCCACAAGTTCTACCGCGCAATATGCCCAGGATTCTGCCTGGATTATGGAACACTACTACAAGATGGAGCGCTACATCCCCATGCGGGACGGCGTAAAATTGTTTACTTCAATCTACCTGCCAAAGGACAGTTCTGCCAAACATCCGATATTGCTCACCCGCACCCCTTACTCCTGCGCTCCGTACGGGGAAAATAATTTCAGTCGCAGCCTCTGGTACCGCGACTACCGGTACTTCGCGCGCGAAAATTACATCATCGTTACCCAGGATGTCCGCGGCCGGTGGATGAGTGAAGGAGAATTTGTGGATGTGAGGCCCTTCAACCCGCATAAAAAAGATAAGGAGACGGATGAAGCCAGTGATACCTATGATGCCATCGATTGGATGGTTAAAAATCTTCCGTATAACAATGAACACGTCGGCGTATTTGGGATTTCTTACCCGGGATTTTATTCCACCATGGCGGCGCTTAGCGGCCACCCGGCCCTGAAAGCGGTGAGCCCGCAAGCACCGGTGACGGACTGGTTCCAGGGCGACGACTTTCACCACAACGGCGCGTTTATGCTGATGGATTGCTTTAGTTTTTATACCAGCGGATTTGGTTACCCGCACCCGGTACCAACCAAAACCGCACCAGTGATGCACCTGCAGCTGCCTGATGTGGATAATTACCGTACCTACCTGGACATCGGCGCATTGAAAAATTTCCGAAAGCTGGCCGGTGACAGCCTGCGGTTCATCAACGAACTCTTCCAACACCCGGATTACGACAGCTGGTGGGAAGCCCGTAATACCCGCAATTTTGTGGATAGCCTTAAACCGGCTACGATGGTGGTCGGCGGCCTCTTTGACGCGGAAGATTGCTTTGGCGCCTGGAATCTCTACAAAGCCATCGAAAAAAAGAACCCGGCTTCTCATCCCAACAAACTGGTAATGGGTCCCTGGTACCATGGCCAGTGGGCATCGCCCGATGGCAGCCATCTCGGACATATCCGGTTTGGATCCAATACCGCGTTTTGGTACCAGAACAACATTGAGATCCCATTTTTTAATTACTGGCTGAAAGGAGAAGGCAACATCGACCGGCAGGCCGAGGCCACCGTGTTCTTCAGCGGCGAAAATACCTGGCACCAGTATGCGCAGTGGCCGCCGGCTGCCAGTTCGCCCGTGGCGTTTTACCTGCAACCCGGTGGAAAGGCAGGCTGGAACAAACCCGACCTGAAAGGGGGTTACAGCAGTTATACCAGCGACCCGGCTCACCCGGTACCCTATACCGATGCCGTGCATTTCGAACGTACCCGCGAATATATGACGGATGACCAGCGCTTCGCCGAACGCCGCCCGGACGTACTCAGCTTTACATCAGCGCCACTCGACCAGGAACTAACGTTAGGGGGTACACTGAGTGCCGACCTGTACACCGCCATCTCCAGTACTGATGCCGATTTCGTAGTGAAGCTCATCGACGTTTTCCCCGACGATTTTACCTATGAGGGCGCTCAAAAAGAGCAATCGCACACCCCGGCCGAACCGTATCCCATGGGCGGCTATGAGATGCTGGTGCGCGGAGAGATCATGCGCGGCCGCTACCGCAACAGCTTCGCTCACCCGCAGGCCTTTACACCCCATAAGAATGACCGGGTGAAATTTAACCTGCCCGACGTGGCCCATACTTTTCAGAAAGGACACCGCATCATGATACAGGTGCAAAGCAGCTGGTTCCCGTTGGCGGACCGTAACCCGCAACAGTTTGTAAATATTTACACAGCCGCGGATACGGATTTTAAAAAAGCCGAAATTACCATACTGCACGATGCCGATCACCCCTCGGCCATCATCCTCCCGGTGATACCGCGGTGAAACCCCATGGCACAGCAGCCCGGCAGTAACTACCCCGGGGTCATCAACGCACTATTGATGGCAGTGCCTGGTTCTGTGCTTATCTTTATGCCCAACATCCTAATATTTTGATCATGAAGTCATTGCTGTTTTCCCTTGCTATGCTGGCCTTAACCATTACCGGTCGCACCCAGGACATCAATATTATTCCGGCACCAGTTGCCATGAACACCCCCGCGACCGGCGGACATTTCACGCTCACAGCAGCAACAATTATCGTGGCAGACGGCACCGGACCGCGCCATGCGGCTGATTTTTTTAATGATTACCTGGAACAGGTCTATCATTTCAGGCTCCGGGTGCTCAAAACAGCCACGTCATCCAACCGTATCAGGTTACGGACTGTAGCGAAGGATACCGCAACAGCAGGCGCCTATACAATGGCCGTGGATAAAAGCGGGGTCAGCATAACAGGAGACAATGACCCCGGTACTTTTTACGGCATGCAAACCCTTATCCAGTTGCTGCCCGTTACGGTTACGTCAAAGCTTGCTGTTCCGTATATTACGGTTAGAGACGCCCCCCGCTTTGCTTACCGCGGACTGAGGCTTGATGTATGCAGGCATTTCTTCCCGGTTGAATTCGTAAAGCGGTACCTGGACTTCATCGCGCTGCATAAGATGAATTATTTCCACTGGCACCTAACAGACGACCAGGGCTGGCGCATCGAGATTAAAAAATATCCGAAGCTTACCGAAGTGGGCGCCTTCCGGAACGGAACACTGGTAGGCCGCTACCCCGGCCAGGGCAACGACAACCAGGCCTATGGCGGATTCTATACCCAGGAGCAGGTGAAGGAGGTTGTGCAATACGCGGCCGACCGCTTTATTACGGTGATCCCGGAAATAGAAATGCCCGGCCACGGCAGCGCAGCGATTGCCGCTTACCCGCAACTGAGCTGTTTCCCGGATACGGCCACTGTTATTCCGGCCGGTATGATCTCAGCCGGAAGCAAAGAACAGCAGGCATCAGGCCGCATAAAACTGGTGCAGGAAACCTGGGGTGTGTTCAGAGATGTGTATTGCCCCAGTGCTTATACCTTTAATTTTTTACAGGATGTGATCGATGAGATCATTCCTTTATTCCCCGCGAAATATATTCATATCGGCGGCGATGAATGCCCCAAGGATAACTGGAAAGCATCAGCATTCTGCCAGCAGCTGATTAAGGACAACAACCTCACCGACGAACACGGCCTGCAGAGTTATTTTGTTAGCCGTATGGAAAAATACATCAACATCAAAGGCAAACAAATCATTGGCTGGGATGAAATCCTCGAAGGCGGACTCGCACCCAATGCCACGGTGATGAGCTGGCGCGGAGAGGAAGGTGGTATCGCCGCGGCGAAAGAAAACCACGATGTGGTGATGACTCCCGGCAGCTATGTCTATTTTGATCACTCACAAGCTAAGAAAGAAGATTCTGTCACCATCGGCAATTTCCTTCCGCTGGAAAAGGTGTACAGCTACCCGCCTATTCCCGGCGCGCTGAACGAAGAACAGGGAAAACATGTACTCGGTGCCCAGGCCAACCTGTGGACAGAATACATTGGCAATACCAGTAAGGCGGAGTACATGCTTTTCCCGCGGCTGAGTGCCTTGTCTGAAGTACTGTGGAGCCCGGCAGAGGCAAAGGATTTCAGCAGTTTTGAAAAGCGGATGGCCGCACAGCAGAAAAGGTACGACCTCTGGAAAATCAATTATTACAAGCCCCAGCCCTGACCTGAACAGCGCAGGTAGGCAAAAATAAAACACGCCAGCCGGGCGCTTATACTTTACGGTTGTCGCGGCCGTTATCAGGCGTTGGCCAGCGCCCGGTCCAGGTGTACATACCCGCCATCCACATGAATCAGCTGCCCGGTGGTATGACTGGATCGCGGGGATAATAAAAAGGCCGCAGCCGCTCCGAGTTCCTCCGCCGTGGTCATCCGGTTGCCCAGTGGTATCATCGCTTCGATCTGCGCCAGTTTCCCGGCTGGGTTGGGCAGGGTCTGTATCCAGCGTTCATAGAGCGGGGTAAAACATTCTGCTACCACAATCGCGTTCACGCGGATGCCATACTTCAGCAGTTCCACCGCCCATTCGCGCGTGAGCGCATTTCTTCCGCCATTCGCAGCAGCATAGGCCGATGTGCCGCCCTGGCCGGTTTCTGCCGTCTTGGAGGTAATGTTGACAATTGCGCCTTTGGATTTTTTTAATTCGGGCAGGGCATGGTGGGCGACCAGGTAATAATGGATCAGGTTTTTATGCAGGGACGCCATGAAGTCTTCATAATTGCCATGTTCCAGGCTTACCCCGTCGTTGGCACCGGCGTTGTTGACCACGCCATCGATTCGGCCATAAGCTGTTATCACGGCTTCAACGGCTGTTGCCGCCGCTTTCGGATCCGTAAGTTCCGCCACTACCTGCCCGCACTGCCCACCTGCCGCTTCCACGGCTGCTACCGTTTCGCGATTATCTTTTTCGGTGCGCCCGATGATCACCGGTATGGCGCCTTCTGAGGCCAGCACCTTAACAATGCCTTCGCCGATGCCGCGGGCACCGCCCGTTACGATGATTACTTTGTGATTCAGTTGCAAATCCATACTACTTATTTAAATGATAAAAAACGACTGCGTTCCCCCCGAAGAACTGATTTTGCTCGCCGGCTGAAAAAGTTCGGTAATAATCTTTAACGATATTAAAAACGGATGGGTAGGTTCCCGCCGCGAGGCAGACCGGCCAGTCGGATCCATACATCAGCCTGCTCATGCCGAAAAGTTCAGTGATGCGATCAAGGTAGGGCGTAAAGGTAGCCGGTGTCCATGTGCGCATGTTGCTCTCCGTTACCATGCCACTAACTTTGCAACAGACATTGCCGAAGGCGGAAAGGGCGGTCATATCCCGCAGCCATTCGTCATCGAAGCCCTGCCTGATGCGTGGCTTGGCGATATGGTCAACAACAAACTGCTGATCCGGAAATTTCTTTACCAGCTGCAATACGGCAGGTAGGTGCTGGGGGTAAACGAGGATATCGTAGGTGAAATTAAACGCCTGCAGTTGCGCAATCATGGCTGTGAACGCCGGCTGCAGCATGTACCCCGGATCCTCGCCCTGGAGAATGTGCCGGAAGCCTTTCAGCAGGGGCAGTCCGGCGTAATACCCTAAGCGCTCCGGCAAATCCGCGGCGTTAAAATCGACCCAGCCCACTACTCCGTGGATGAACCGGTTTGCCGCCGCGAGTCCCAGCAGGAAATCATTTTCGGTATAGGTTTGATCAGCCTGCACGGCTACGCACCCTGTAACCTGGCTGGCCGTAAAGACCGGTTCAAGATCGCCCGGTAAAAAATCCTTCCGGATAGCAGCCATCTCATCGGTAATCCAGCCGTGTCTTTCGGGGTGATACAGCCAGAAATGCTGGTGGGCATCGATAACGGCGCCGGCGACAGGTTGATTGGCAAAGCGAGCATCCATGGACTTCATTTATTTGGGCAAACTGAATATGCGGTCCATCCGGATCCATTTTTCCCCCGGTTTAGCCCAGGGCAATGCCAGTTGATACTTCCACATCAGCGCTTCCCACTGCTGCACGTTGGCATTTGCCGCATCCAGTGCCGATTTACCTGCGAAACTAAAATCTTCCGATGTATCCATGATCATGAACAGGCGGTTGCCGGTGCGGTAAATTTCCATGTCCAGGATTCCCGACTCAAGGATACTTTGCTGTATCGCCGGCCATACAGCCCGGTGATGGGCCTCGTATTCCGTAATGAGTTTTTCGTCGTTGTGTAAGTCCAGCGCGAGGCAATACCTTGGCATACTAATCAATTTAATGGAGGATTTCAACCACTTTTTCCGCATGGCGATAACCTTTCAGGCCGAAGTACAGCACGACCCCGAAAGCGGCCAGTGGCACCACGTACCCATACTGGATATTCCCTGTGCGATCAGCAATCAGCCCGAGTATGGGCGGCAGGACGGCCCCGCCGACGATCGACATAATGATGAGGCTGGATGCCGATTTGGTATCGGCGCCCAGGTCCTGTATCCCAAGCGCAAATATGGTAGGAAACATGACCGACATAAAAAAAGCTATGCCGATGATGGCATAAAGAGTGATGATGCCGGAACCGAAGATAGTAACCAGGCAAAGCAGGATGCAGGCAATGGCGTATAACGACAGCAACCGGGGCGGGGCGACATACCGCATCAGCGCGGTACCGGCAAACCGGCCGAGCATAAAGGCCAGCCCGGCCACACCGGAATAGTAAGCGGCTGCCTTCTCTGTAATCCCGGCGGCATGTGTGGCAAACAAAATCAGGAAACTGAGGATGCAGACCTGCGCACCCACATAAAAAAACTGCGCGGTGACCGCCCAGGCCAGGTGTTGATGTTTCAGTGCATGAAAAAAACCAGCCTGGCCTTTTTCCACTTCGCCTTTAATGTCTGGCAGGCGCGTGAAAAAAAAGAGCAGGCCCACCAGTACAATCAGCGAGCCGAGCACGAGATAAGGAAGTTTTACGGTACCGGTTTCTGCGTGCAGGAAGGCGTTCCGGGACGCGGCGGTCATGGCGGCAAGCGCATTCAGATCAACCGGCTTCTTGGCGAGGATCAGCTCGCCCCCGGCGATAGGCGCAAGGAATGCCGCGAGGCCATTGAACGACTGGGCAAAGTTGAGCCGCTGGGTAGCGGTTTCAGGCGGTCCGAGGATAGTCGCGTAGGGATTAGCCGCAGTTTCCAGGAAGGTAAGTCCGCAGGCAACGATAAACAGCGCTGCCAGGAAAAATGCGTATTGCATGGTATCGGCCGCGGGCACGAAAAGAAAACATCCGGCCGCAAATAAAAACAAGCCGAGCAGGATGCCGGTTTTATACCCGTATTTTTTCATGACCAGTCCTGCAGGAATGGCCATCACAAAGTAAGCGATGTATACGGCCGAATCGATAAGGGAGGCTTCCACGGTACTGAGGCTGAATGATCGCCTGAGGTGCGGGATGAGCACAGGGTCAAGATTATGGATAAAGCCCCAGAAAAAGAAGAGGCTGGTAACCATAACAAACGGAAAGACGTAGCTGCGGTTGGCGGCAGCCGCCGGCTGGAGGGGAACTGAACCTGGGATAGCCATAAGCGTTATCGTTAGAAGAAATTTATACCTGCCGGGCAATGCCCAGTTCGAGTCCGCGTAACTCAGCTAAACCGCGAAGCCTGCCGATAGCGGAATAACCGGGGTTGGTTTTTTTATGAAGGTCATCCAGCATCTGGTGTCCGTGATCCGGGCGCATGGTGATGCTGATCTTCCTTTCCTGCAACAAAAGCACGATGGCTTTCATGACCGCTACCATATCTACATCGCCTTCGAGGTGATTGTCTTCATAAAAATCTCCGGTACCATTCCGCCGGGTGGAGCGAAGATGAAAGAAATGTATCCGATCACCAAAAGATTTTATCATGGCGGGCAGATCATTGTCGGCACGAACGCCGTAGGAGCCGGTGCAGAAGCACAGCCCGTTGGACAGCGAAGGCACCGCATCGATCAGTTGTTGTACGTCGCCTGCCGTCTTCAGCACGCGCGGAAGCCCAAATAAGGGAAAGGGCGGATCGTCGGGGTGGACGGCCAGCCGTATTCCGCAAGCTTCAGCGGCGGGCACTGCTTCCCGGAGAAAATAAACCAGGTTGTGGCGGAGCCGGTCTTCATCGATGTCTTTGTAGTTGTCGAGCGCCTCCTGGAACCGGGTCAGGGTAAATGAGGCTTCGCTACCGGGGAGGCCGGCAATAATATTTTGCTGCAGCAATGCCATCTCCGCGTCACTCATTTTGTAGAATCGTTGTTTGCCCGCAGCCAGTTCGGCCTCAGAATAATCAAGGGCAGCCCCGTTGCGTTGCAGCATATATACATCAAAAGCTACGAGCGCTGCTTTTTCAAACCGCAGTGCCAGGGAACCGTCGGCAACGGGGTAGGCAAGATCGGTCCGGGTCCAGTCGAGCACCGGCATGAAATTATAGGTGACCACTTCAATGCCGGCTTCCGCCAGATTTCTGAGTGACGAACAGTAATGATCAATCAGGGTCTTAAAGTCTCCGCGCTGTGTCTTGATAGCTTCGTGTACCGGCACGCTTTCCACGACTGTCCAGGCCATCCCGGCGTCGTTGATCTGCTGCTTACGGATGGCGATTTCTTTTTTAGGCCATACCTCACCGTTAGGAACATGATGAAGGGCGGTAACAACGCCCTGGCAGCCCGCCTGGCGAAGGGCGGACAGGGGCACCGGGTCAGCTGGTCCGTACCAGCGCATTGCATGGGTTAGTGCTGTCATATTACTGTTGGGTTCAATTTTATCAGGCAAGCTTATTTTTTTGGCGTCATTGCATGGATGAGGCGATGCCAAGTTCCAATCCCCGCAATTCGCCCAGTGATTTCAGGCGGCCGATCGCCGAATATCCCGGATAGGTTTTTTTGTCCAGGTCATCCAGCATCTGGTGACCATGATCCGGCCGCATGGGGATCTCTTTTCCCCGCTGCTGCATCAGGTCAACCGCTGCTTTCACCACAGCAAACATATCTGCGTCGCCGTCCAGGTGGGGTGCCTCATAAAAGTTTCCCGCACCGTCGCGCCGGGTGTTGCGGAGGTGAAAGAAATGGATGCGGTCGCCGAATTGTTTGATCATGCCGGTAAGATCATTATCAGGGCGCGCGCCGAGAGAACCCGTACAAAAGCAAAGCCCGTTGGCCGGGCTGTTCACCGCCCCCAGCAGCTCGGCCAGATCAGCTGCGGTGCTCACGATGCGCGGAAGACCGAGCACCGGGTAGGGCGGGTCATCAGGGTGTATGGCCATCACCAGTCCGTTTGCTTCAGCAACAGGCACCACTTCACTAAGAAAATGCCGGAGGTGGGCTTTCAAGGCAGCGGCGTCGATGTTATCATAGGTCCGGAGCGCTGCCAGTACCTGCCCGGGTGTAAACGCGTCATTACTGCCTGGCAGGCCGAGCATAGCATTGTTGAATATCTACTGCCGTTCTGCTTCATTCATGCTGTCATAACGGGCTGTTGCCAGCGAACGTTCTGCGTCGCTGTAATCCCGCTCCGCGCCCGGCCGGCGGAGCAGGAACATATCGAACGCGATAAAGGCGGCCCGTTCAAAATAAAGGGCGCGGCTTCCATCTGGCAGGGTGTGGGCGACATCAGTCCGGAGCCAGTCCAGTACCGGCATAAAATTATAGGTGACTACCTGTAAGCCGCAGGCTCCC
Source organism: Chitinophagales bacterium (assembly GCA_038229695.1). Classification (GTDB taxonomy): domain Bacteria; phylum Bacteroidota; class Bacteroidia; order Chitinophagales; family Chitinophagaceae; genus JACMLD01. The sequence goes on from JBBROE010000049.1 coordinate 21,306, forward strand.
AGGTTCACGAGACTCTCTTTATAATTTTGAATGTAGCGGCCATATTCACCGCTTTGTTTTTTTATATCCTCATGTACGGGCAGGCTTTCGATCACGCGCCACTCCATCCCCGCGGCTGCAATTATGGTTTGGCGTTTCTTAATTTCTTCTTTCGTCCACACCGCTCCCACCGGGATATGGTGAAGTGACGTGACCACGCCGCTACAGCCCGCCTGGCGAATAAAAGACAGGTCTACCGGATCATTGGGTCCGAACCAGCGCATCGTCTGATGAAATGCATGCATATTACTGTTTCAACTTTGATAATAGCCAGGGTTACTTGTGCAATCTATCAAAAATTTGGTCGTTGTTTTTACGTTTGTCTAATTAATAGGATTCGCGAAACTATAGCGGGATCCTGTTGTTTATGCCATACCAGTGGCCGCGACATATACTACAACGATGTAGTTGTCCGCCTGCTACGGAAATGATAACCATTCAAATAAAATAATGAAGGATTAAATTGGTTTATTAAACGGATGCAGTAAAAAAACCTATCTTGTTTTCAGTCCGGCGTCCTGGTTTTTTCCGTATCCGCCGTATTTCCATCAGCATTCCTTAACCAATCGCTTCATCTATTGAGCCAGGCTATTTCCATACTCATTGTAGACGATCACAGCATGATTCTGAATGCATTAAAAACGTTATTGCCGCACGACAAAAGCATCCGGGTCTCCGGCACGGCAACATCCGGTGTGGAGGCGGAAAAAAAATACGAGGAACTGCATCCTGATGTGGTTGTGATGGATGTGTATATGAAACCCGTGACCGGGATCGAAACTGCCCGGAATATCATCCGTCATCACCCCGAGGCCAAGGTACTCGGGCTCTCCAACACCTACTCCACGGACGATTGCACCGCCCTGCAGCAGAATGGTGCAAAAGGATACATTACAAAAACAGCGTCCCTGACAGACATTATCAACTGCATCAAGAAAATCTATGCCGGGGAGCTTTGTTTTGTTCCCGAAAACCTGCCCAGCTAGCAGCAGGGCAGGCGGTCAGCTGTTGTCACCCTCCATAATTTATGGTTACTTTGGGCAATGAAATTTCAGTGCTGGTCGATCGGCAAAGCGGATGAGCCGTATGTTCAGCCGGGGGTGGAACTGTTTACCAAACGGGTATCGGGTTACTTTGCCACTACATGGCGCATTATCCCTCCCCCTAAGAATGCCGGCGTTTTGAGCGAAGCTGATCTCCGCAAGAAAGAGGGAGAGAGCATATTGGGGCTGCTGGCGAAAGACGATTACCTGGTGGCGCTCGACGAACGCGGTAAATCATTATCCTCCCCTGCGCTGGCAGATTTCCTCCAGGCGAGGGCCAATGAAAGCACGCGCCAGATCGTCTTCCTGGTGGGTGGGGCGTACGGTCTGCATACCGGCGTATTGAGCAGGGCAGCTTTCCGGTGGTCACTGTCAGCGTTAACTTTTCCGCACCAGCTCGTGCGGTTAATTTTAGCGGAGCAACTTTACCGGGCCTGCAGTATTTTACGCAATGAAAAGTATCATCATCAATAACTCAACATGCAATTATCCGTTACCCTGGTCATCATTGTAATCACCACCATTGTTTCTATTATTGGGTTTTATAACGACCGGCTTTTTGAAGCATTCATCTTCTACCCGCCGGCGATCACGGATGAAAAACAATATTACCGTTTTTTTACCTGTGGCTTTATCCATGCCAATTTAGTGCATCTCATCCTCAACATTTATGCACTGAAGGCGTTCGGGGATTACGTAGAAAGCGAATTTGCTGATGTGTTTGGAAAGTACGGTGCTTTTCTATACGGGCTGATGTATATATCATCGCTGTATTTCTGCCTGCTGCCGACCTATGCGAAACACAAGCACAACGCGGAGTACAGCAGCCTTGGCGCTTCCGGGGCGGTTTCCGCCGTGGTCTTTTGTTTTATTTTCCTGGAACCCGTCCGTAAGCTTGGAATCATATTTCTCCCCTTCATGTTACCGGGTTTTCTGTTTGGATTTTTATACCTGGTCATTTCTTCGCTGCTCGACCGGAGCCAGGGCGGCCGCGTCAACCACTCGGCGCATATCTGGGGCTCGCTGTATGGTATTTCCTTCCTGGTCGTTTTCGGCAGCTTCCTGTCGCGCTACAACCTCTTCAGTTCGTTTATCCGGCAGGTGGAGGGGTATATCAGCTCACTTTAGCGTGATCCGGAAGACATTCCTGGTTTGGGCGGTCACCCGAAAGCGCTCGTCGATGCGCCGTCCTCCCACCCATACAATATGGGCGTCCGATACCAGCACCCACGTATTTTCTTTTTCGGTGGCAGAAAGTTTTGCATCGATAAAGAAGCGGGCTAATTTTTTCTTTTTGGTCATGCCGAGCGGGTAGAAATAGTCTCCCTGTTTCCATTTTCTCCACAACAGCGGGAAGCTCAGTAAATCGGCATCCAGCAGCCCGGTATCGCGTTCAGCATGTACCGTGTCCCCGTTATGCGGCATAACCTTCAGCTCCAGCACACCCCCATCAAACCGAAGTGGCTTGTCTTCTTTACCCACTGCAAAATGCCCCACGTTTTCCTGATGCAACGGGGCTATAATAAACCAGCGCCTGTTTTTTATGATGCGATGGCTGGCTGACCTTATAAATTTCCCGGTCTCACTGCCCGCCAGCCGGATTAATTCCGGCACCTGGTCGGCGGTGAACCCGTAGCCGCTGATCAATTCATAACAAATGGTTTGCAGGGGTTCAGCTTGCATGAGCCGGGCTACCGGCACCTGCATTTCATTTCCGTTGGCAAATAGTAATTTTTTTAACTGCTGGTCGACCGCCTGGCGATACAGTACTTCCGTGTCGCGGAATCGCCTGAGGTTGGCAGCAAGATTTTGTTCCGCCGCAGGGTAGAGCTGCCTGACCTGCGGAACCAGGTGATGTCGCCAGTAATTACGGGTATATTTATCGGTGGAATTGGATTCATCTTCCACCCAAAACAGTCCTGCTGCTGCGGCAAATTCAGCCAGTTCTGCTTTTGAAGCGAATAACAAAGGTCTTAATATGCTGCCCTGCCTCGGCAACATGCCCCGCATGCCGGAGATGCCTGTGCCCCGGAAAAAATGCATAAGCATAGTTTCAATATTGTCATCCAGGTGATGCGCGGTCAATACGGCTTCAGGCGGATTATCCGTCCTCACTTCCTGCTTTTCAGCAGCCAGCAATTCGGCGAACCAGGTATAACGCAAATCCCTGGCCGCTTCCTGCACCGACAGTTTATGGGCCGCTGCATAAGCCATGGTATCAAAGTGTTTGACGCGGTATTCCTGGCCATAGCGGCCGGCCAGCCTGGCCACAAACTGCTCGTCCCGCTCGCTCGCTGCACCCCGCAGCCCAAAATTGCAGTGAGCGATGACCAGGGAATAGCCAAGGCGCACACACAACGCTGTCAGCACCACAGAGTCGAGACCCCCGCTCACCGCCAGCAACAGTTTGTCTCCAGGGAAAAAAAGTTTTTCTTCCCGCACAAAGGCCTGAAAAGCGTTTTGTAAATCCATGTTTTTGATCGGTTTCCCTGTAGTTTGCAGGGTGTGCGGCGAGAAGGTTTACCAGCTGTTTAAATCGTCCAGGGCGGCTTGCAGCTCCCCCAGGGAATGCGCGTCCCCCGCTGCACGGGCAGCTTCTATCCCCCTTTCATACCAGGCCACCGCCGATGCGGCATCATTACTCCGCTCCAGCAATTTTCCCAGGTGATAATAAGAACCCGTGTATCCCGGGTCGTGCGCTAATATGGCTTCAAATAATTCTCTTGCCGTGCCGTCCCTGCCCGCTTTGATATGCTCAAGCGCCATGGCATGCCGCAGAAAACTATCCGCCGGGTTCTGTACGAGCATCTCCGCTAACTTTGCCAGCCTGTCCATCCCGCTATTAATTTTACAAAAACTGTTTGAAATTTACCCGCAGGCCCTTACCTTTGTTTTAGTTGCATAAACAACTTTCTCCGGCGCTCATCTAAAATAAACGTATGAAGATTCTGGTCTGTATCAGCAAAACACCCGATACCACGGCAAAAATAGCTTTCACGGATAACAATACGAAATTCGCAACCGCAGGGGTGCAATGGATCATCAACCCATATGACGAATGGTACGCCCTTGTCCGCGCCATCGAGATCAAAGAAAAGGATCCGGCAACGATCATTCACCTCGTAACAGTGGACGGCCCCGAGGCCGATCCCATCATCCGCAAAGCCCTCGCACTCGGCGGAGACGAAGCCATCCGGGTTAACAGCACGGATGCCGACAGCTTCGTAGTGGCTTCCCAAATTGCAGCCATCGCCCGCGAAGGCCGCTACGACCTTATTTTCACCGGCAAGGAAACCATCGATTACAATGGCTCGGTTATCGGCGGCATGGTCGCCGAACTGCTGGACCTGCCCTATATCTCGCACGCCACCCGGTTCGACCTCAGCAACGGCAATGCGGTCATCACCCGCGAAATTGAAGGCGGCGAGGAAGTGGCAGAAGCCCCGTTCCCCCTTGTCGTAAGCTGCCAGAAAGGTATGGCGGAACAACGGATACCGAACATGAAAGGGATCATGGGCGCCCGCTCCAAGCCATTGAACGTGAAAGAGCCGGTTGCCGTGGAAGCACTCACCAGCATCAGCAGTTTCTCCCTGCCACCAGCCAAGGCAGGCGTAAAACTGGTGCCGGCTGATAATCCGGCCGAACTGGTCCGCCTTCTGCATGAAGAGGCCAAGGTGATCTAACAAGTACCACTAACCGAGTTTCACAACAATTTTTTTAGTTTCCAAGTCAACTAATTATATGAGTGTTTTAATTGTTATCGACCAGTCGGAAGGCCTCGTAAAGAAAGCCGCCCTGGAAGCTATTTCTTATGGCGTTGCCCTGGCTGCCCATACCAACACCACGGCAGAAGGAATTGTCCTGGGAACCACGCGGGAAGATCTGGCCGGCCTTGGCCGCTACGGCATAAAGAAGATTCACCATGCCGCCACCGAAGCACTCAATAATTTTGACGCACAGGTTTACACCCGCGTTGTCGCACAGGCCGTTCAAGAACTCGATGCCGCCGTGGTCATTTTTTCCAGCACGGCCGACAGTAAAGCCATTGCCCCCCGACTTTCTGCCCGGCTTCGGGCAGGACTCGTCACCGGCGCCGTGGCACTACCGGCTACGGCCAGTGGCTTTGTAGTGACCAAAACCGTCTTCAGCGGCAAAGCCTTTGCAGACATCAGCATCCCCACACCCATAAAAATTGTCACCCTCAACCCCAATGCCTATAAGGCCCAGGCCGGGGAGGGAAGCGCGGAAGTAGTTCCTTTCACGGCAACCCCGGAACCGGGGAAAATTAAAGTGACCGCTGTCAATAAAGTGAGTGGGGAGATTTCCCTCTCCGAAGCTGACATCGTGGTCAGCGGCGGGCGCGGACTCAAAGCTCCCGAAAACTGGGGGATGGTGGAAGAACTCGCGCACCTGCTCCATGCCGCTACGGCCTGCAGCCGTCCTGTAGCGGATATCGGCTGGCGTCCCCACCACGAACACGTGGGACAAACCGGTCTTGCCATTGCGCCGGACCTCTATATCGCCATCGGTATCTCCGGCGCCATACAGCACCTGGCAGGCGTCAACCGCAGTAAAACCATCGTAGTCATCAATAAAGATCCGGAGGCCCCCTTTTTTAAAGCGGCCGACTACGGCATCGTCGGTGATGCCTTTGACGTGGTGCCGAAAATCATAGCGGCCGTCAAACAACTCAGCTAACGGCTGCCCGTACGCCCTGGCTGCGCTGCGAATTCCGCAGGCAGTATCCCTGTTTTTTCTTTTCCGTCAGCTTATCTTTACCCCCGCAGAGAGGGTGGACCGACAGCGGTCCCTTACCGGGCATCGTTGTGTCACTCCCTTGTACCGCAAACCATTATTCAGCAGTTAATCTATCCGCAATATGTTTCCTTCCATCAACCCCACCGGCACAAAAGCCTGGGCTTCACTACAGGATCATTTCAATACCACGATGAAGGAAACTCAGCTGCGGCAGCTGTTCAGCAGTGACCCCGACCGGTTCACCAAATATGCTATCCGGTTTGGGGACCTGCTGTTTGATTATTCGAAAAACATTATCACGGACGAAACGCTCTCCCTGCTCCGCCAGCTTGCTGCCGACTGCCAGTTGCCCGAAGCCATCACGGCTATGTTCAGCGGAGAAAAAATAAACCGGACGGAAAACAGGAGCGTACTGCATACTGCCCTCCGCAACCTGTCGGGTACACCCGTTTACAGCGACGGAAAGGATGTAATGCCGGAGGTCCTCAGGGTGCTTGGCCAGATGAAAAAATTCTGTGAAAAAATTCACAGTGGCGACTGGAAAGGATATACGGGTAAGCCTATCCGTTATATCGTCAACATCGGTATCGGGGGCAGCGATCTCGGGCCGGTAATGGTCACTGAAGCACTCAGACCCTACTGGACCGGTGGCATACAACCCTATTTTGTGTCGAATGTCGACGCCTCGGACATTGCAGAAACGCTGAAAAAAGTAACCCCGGAGGAAACCCTCTTCCTGGTCGCGTCCAAAACGTTTACCACCCAGGAAACCA
>JBBROE010000050.1:0-27757 GCA_038229695.1 Chitinophagales bacterium
AGCTCGAAATCCGCAAAAAGGACCTGGAACTGTTTGCGTTGTGGATCTCGCTTGAATTAATTTCGCCCCTCTCCAGCGTCTTCATGGCCAACCAGATTATGCAGTTTCTATAACGGGACCAGTTCGGCGAAGCCGGTCAAAAACTGGTGGATATTTCCAACCGTTCCGCGACGAAAATCAGGGACCTGGTGGATGGTATTCTCTCCTACTACAGGGCAGAGGTGAGAATCGAAAACTTTCAGCGGTTTTCCCTGGCTGACATCCTGGGCGATCTCAGGCAGACCCTCGTGGCGCCCAAAAAATATGTACTTCACTTTGACCCGGCACCGTCGCTGATCAACATGAATAAAACGCAGATGGAACAGATTTTCTTCAACCTGATCAACAACAGCATCCGGTACAATGATAAGGCGGTGGCAGAAATATGGGTTGACTTCCGGGAGGACCATGCCAGCTATTACTTTTCCGTGCGGGACAATGGCATTGGCATTGCGCCCGAAAACCAGGCAAAAATATTTACCCTGTTTTCCATCGTATCTACCACCGATCAGTTTGGTATTAAAGGTTCAGGTATCGGCCTGCCAACGGTGAAGAAAATCGTAGAGAATCATGGCGGAAGTATACAATTGCAGTCCGTGCCCGGGAATGGCACGTCCCTTTCATTTACCATCAAAAAGGTGGATTAATTATGGGCCGGTTGCAAACTGTTACTCCCACTGTTGAGCAGCAGGTCGACTTTTGATTTGATATCAGTCAGTGAAAACGGTTTGCGGATAAAATCATCGGCCTTGCAGGATTTTGCCAGCACCGGAAGGCTATCGATCGCCGACATCATGATCACCGCGTGATGACCACTCCTTTTTAATTCTTCGCAGATGTCCAGCCCACTCTTATCGGCCAGGTTAATATCGATCAGGAAAAGGTCGGACGCTATATCCTCCCCCCTGCCGAACCGGTCGCCGTTATAATCATCGCAGACAGTATACCCCTTCGACGTAAAATAAAAGGTGAGCAGCTGCAAGAGGTCGACATCGTCTTCAATAATATGAATACAGGACATACGATTTATTTAGAAGGTTCTGCCGGGATAACAATGCGCCGACCAGCCGGTATGCCCCAAATACCCTGCCCTGAATAAAAGTACAGGCAATTGACGTTCACCGCGATGCGCCCATCAGCCAGCTTTTCAGCGCAATAAAAAAACCGTTCCACCCGTTCGGGTTCGTCATGCATGACAGGCGCCGCCCATTCTTTCCCTGAAATAACAGTTGCGTTGTAGACAATTGTACCCAGGCCAACCAAGAGGGCAATTGCGCACTTGCCGGTCGACGCCTGCCCGGATCAATGAGCGATGCCTCATGAGTCCGCCTGACCGAAAATATCGTTCACTACCCTTCCTGCCGCTTCATCACAAAAATCGAGGCCGGAATAATCGGGGTTGTAGCCACCCAGGAACGGAACGCAAAGCAGATGGAGCCGCGGGTTCGATCCCCCGTCGGTTCCCACCGCATTGAAGCAGTCGCTGATGGCCAGGCCCGGCACTTTCAGCAGGTACCCGCCCGATGCTGTTTTTATCACCTTACCGGCATCTTTGGCCATACAGGTCATGGCAGCTGCGTTAGTCCGGAAACGAAGCGTAGCCTGGCTCACCGTGCCCGATTCCACCAGTTCGCGGAAGGGAAAATCATCTATGGAAAGGTGCGGCTGGCCGGTGCAGTCGATGAACGTTTCATAGGCTGTTGAGCAGTCGGCTCCGCCGGCATCCCGGTAATCATAGGTGATGCCCCCGCCGGGTTTTGGCGTGGCATGGCTATCCCTTTCCACCGGCACAAGCGACAGCCTGCCCGCGTCCCGGAGTGCCAGCAGTTCCTCGCAGGAATTCTCCGGAATGAACGCGATGATCAATGATATCAGCGGCATCAGCACTTCCTGCAGGCGAAGCATATCTTCCGCAGAAAAATGCTTGGCAGGGTAGTTCATGGCAAAGCTGAGTATCGACAACTTCTCCTTCCAGTGCACGGATTGCCGCCTGCGGATCGACAGTTCGGCTTCCTTCAGTTCTGCCCGAAGGAGGGCGAAAGGATCAGCCCGCTCCCTGATTTCCATCATCTCAGACACAAATGTTTCCAGGTTCATGTCTTTAATATGGTCATAGAATTCCGGGTCCGATTTCCGCATCGGTTCTTTAAAATCGCTGTCAAATACAAAGTCGAGCGACAGGAAGCCGCCATTGGCTTCGCGGTTCGCATCAATAGCGCCCTGGCGGAGCAGGTCGTCGGCAGACAAATGAGAATCCTCCAGGTGAAAACGAATGCCGGGTAATAAACCTTTCAGCGAGTACATGACGATACTGAAATCGCTGCACCCTGCATGTGCCGTAAACAGCAGCCTTCCCGTTGCATCCCGGCTGAAGATGCCGTGGTGACTCGCCAGGGTACGAATTGCATCAATAGCGGTAAGCGAACTGCCTTTAATAGCAACAGGATGATTGAACCTGCCGGCGATTTTTGCAGGCGGGTAGGGCGAATCAAAATACCCCTTGAGCCTGCCCTCATGCGGCGTGGGCCATAGGTGACCGGTGCATACAATCACGTTATCAAAGCAGCAAGGTGGGCCGTCACCCGCGGTAACCTGTATGCCCTGCCGGCCCGGCAGGTCTTCCACTGCAGTAACCTTCGTGTTGAGCAGCAACTTTACCACGATGCCCCGCTCCGCCGCACGCGCCAGTAAAAGGTCAAACTGCGCTTCCAGGTATTGACCAAAAAGCAACCGCGGAAACACCTGGTAATCGCTGAAGGTGATGGGGTTGATACCGTATTCAGTGAGCGTTGCCGGTGGAAGCGTATGCAGCCATTGGCGGGTGCTGGTTACCAGCTCCGGGATCTCGTTTCCCGAAACATTGGTGATATGTTCTTTGGCGGCGCCATCCCTGCCGTACGGAAAGCCGTTCCCCGCAGTGGACCGGGCTTCAAAAATATCCACCGTAAACTGGTTTTCACGCCCGGCCAGCAGCGTCTTTAATAAATACAGGGCGGCCGGTCCCGCACCGATCACCGCCAGCTTCTTTACAACAGGAGAATCAATCATAATTATTTAAGGTGTCGTGAATATGAATTGCAAAAAGCAAGCGCAAATTTATCGTGAATTTAAACCGGAGAATTTACCGGTTGCTTTTTTTTAGCCAATAGATTGCGACAGGACAGAAGGTCATTGTGGACAGGTTCCATCGGAAAAATTTGTTTAGGTTTAGAAAAAAAACGCGCCTGTTTTTTTGAACGGAGCAGATGATGTTTTTGATCAGCATATCGAACGATCGATCCTACCGACCGCTGTCATCACGGGTTTCAATTAGTACAGTAAGACCCTTACGGCTACCGGCAATTATCTGTCCGGGACAATTTGCCCCAATTCAAAATTGAATGGGTGTTATCAGGCTGCTGCTTCGTGTAGATAATTCCGCAGCGTGAAAAAATAATTTCATCATCCCCGCAGCCTGGCCTCATGGCGCCGTATTTACGGATTGGCCATTGATCTATCCATCAGTAAAAATAAAAAATTATGAAAGCACTTGTTTAGTATGGTCCAAGGGAGGGAAGAATTCCCGACATGCCGGATCCGACGATCGAACAACCGACGGATGAGGTGGTTAGAATTACCACCACCAATATCTGCGGGTCAGACCTGCACCTATATGAAGGCTGAACGGACATGGAAAAAGGAAGAATCTTCGGTCATGAAAACCTTGATGGAGTAATTGAGGTGGGCAACGCCGTCACCCAAATCAAGGTAAGTGACCTGGTTTGCATGCCGTTTAATGTAAGCTGCGGGCATTGCCAGAACTGTGAAGCAGGACTGACGGCATTTTGCCAGAAAATGGACCCGGACCCCAATACCGTGGGTGCCGCCTTAGGGCTTCGCGGGCATGGGTCCTTACAGCGGCGGGCAGGCTGAATACCTGCGCGTGCCGTTTGCAGATTTTATTTGCCTGGAACTACCGGAAGATGCCGGGGAAAAGGAAAATGACTACGTAATGCTTTCAGACATTTTCCCAACCGGCTACCACGCCGTCTCGCACGAACTGACGCTGGAGGAAGCGCCCGAAGCATACAAACATGTCGATGCAAGAGATAAGGGCTGGACGAAGGTGATCTTAAAACCGGGCAGGCAGACAGCCAAAGCCAAAGAAAAAAAAGGCGAAACATGAAATAGCGTGACGGCCAACAGTTCCAAAAGCCCGGTAACCCCGGGCTTTTGCATGCCTGTCTCAAAATGAACTGGAATGGGAAATTTCAAAAAGTGGGGTAAGGAGCCGGCGGGAAAACCCTGTTCAGCACCGGTTGCGTCGCACCCCTGTACAGTATAACGGTGTGGCACAATTGAAATTTCCTACCGGTTATCGTTTTACCAGGTCAAACCGTGACGCTAATCACACCGTTTACTTACCTGGAGCAGCGGCTCATCATGCCGCCTTTCTATCACCCTGGTGCCTGTTCAGGCCGGTCGATTGTTCACCAGCCGCAGGCTTGGCGCTCAGCCGCGCAAAAACGCTGGAACAGTTGGTTGAAATCTTCTCCGGTCAATCCCGGTCGCCTTTTCGGTCGTAACTGCAGGCAAGGCCACTGTTCACCACACCCAGGGGAAGCAGTAATTATCGATCATTCCCTGATTAGCCGTGCATGATACACCGGTTCGCCATGATTGTCGCTTATCGAAAGGAAGTAGATTCCCCGGGCAAGCGAGGCAGGCACCGCCAGTTCCAGCCGGTTATTCCCTGCTGCAGGGCGCAATTGCCGGCGCAGGATGCTGCCGCCTCCCGGCGAAAACAACTCGGCGGTGTAGCTGCCAGCGGTTGCCAGTGTTGCCTGCAGGGTGATGGAAGCGCCGAAGCGGGTGTTGCTGATGAAACGGACTGAAGATGGCGCATCCGCAGCCAGTCTTATCACCGCGGAATAGGTGATACGGCCGTTTTTATCCACCTGCTTTAACCGGTAGCAGGTAACCGCATTTGTATTTTCACGGTCTACCACTGCATAGTAGCTGACCGCTGACGCACTCCTGGTCATTAAGGTGCTGATCGCCGACCAGTTTACGCCATCGCCAGATCGTTCCAGGGTATAACTGCTGTTGTCCTGTTCGTTGGCGGCCGACCAGTTGATCATAACGCCCGCCGAACCGGGTCTCGCCGTGAAGGACAGGAGTTTTACCGGGAGCAGGAAATAGGTATCGAAAAAAGGTTTAAAATAGATACAGGTCTGCCGTATTTCCTCGCTGCCATAAGTAGAGATAGCCCCGTTGCGGTAGAGTAGCGTGGAGATATTGGTAAAATTCATCTGGAACATCGCTTCCCGGTGCGCGGTGTCGATCAGTGGTATATTGGCAACCGGGGAAATGGCTTTACTTCTAACCCCGTCAAAAGAGACCTGGAGATTGGTTAACGGATCTACCGAAAAGCTCCCCGGCGTAGCCGCTTCTACAAATTCTTTTAGATTCGCTCCATCGCCATCCACATCCACACCGGTCACCGCCAGGCATCCCAGCGACGTGTCGACCGCCGTTCCGGCTACTTTGAAGACTATTTTCCATTCGATATAGGAAGTATCCCCGGGAGCGGCGCCGACATAAGGCTGGAACGCATCGTAGTAGCCGATACCCGTACTGTCGTCAATATTATACAACGTGGCGCCGCCATAAATTCCCATGATTTCGACGGTGGCATCCACACCCGCGATGACACCGGGAAACCGGTAGACAGCGCCTGTGGCTTTATCCGTTCCGCTCTCCAGGATGGGGCTGTGGAATTTGAGTGTAGGGGCAATGCATTGGGAACGGGCAGGGCCGGATACAACGAACAGCACGCAAAAAAGTGCCAGGTGACGTGTGAACTGGAAACAGGAAAGGGCGGCAGCGTTGGCAAAGCGCCCGGATTTTTTTTGATAGGGATAAGGTAGTTTCATGACAGCTGATTTTATAGACATCTTAGGTGTCTCTAGACAGGGCCTGATTTAGTAACATAAGTAATAGCTAAGATTTTACACTTATTAATCAAGTGCAAGTTTGCCACAAAACTCAACTTATGCAAGGGTTTTCCGAAGTATCGGCCGTAGAATTACGAGCATTCATCGAAATTCCGGCAGAAAATACGGATGCGATGCCGGAGCACGCGTTCCAGCGAAAAAACCGGTAACCGGATCCCGCGCGGACGAATGACCGGCCTGAAAATTTATTTAACAACCCGGTACGGACATCGGCGTTTATCGGCAAAATCTGCCCGGTGGAGAAATATATCCTGTCCGTCGCCCGGACCATCAGGCCCGGCAGCGAGAGCATTTTTACCGACTTCAGAAAACCTGCCCAGCCAAGACGAGAACAGCCCAATGGCCTGGCGGAACGCCTTCGTCATATTGCCGCGGACCACCCTTCGACCCGGTCAGCACCACCGCTGAACTGAGCGTAGCAACGATGCTGCAGCATGCGTTGCTGCCGGTATCCATAGCCCACTTTGGTATACTGCGGGTCCGGAGCATGAAGGGGGAATTAGCCCCGGATTATTATTCCATTAAAGGCAAACATTCCGTTTAACCGTTTGTAGGATAGGTCCGCAGCGGCAGCAGCAGGCTGCGGACCTGTTAGCAGTTGGCCGTCCCGATCGGCAGCAAGCCGCACTGGTTGATCACATTTCGAAAAAAAGAAACTATGAAATACAAGCTACTGGGCAATACCGGCCTTAAGGTATCTGAATTGTGCCTGGGTACGATGACGTTTGGCGGGAAAGGAAGATTTGCAGCGATTGGTAATCTTGGGCAGTCACCCGTGGATGAACTGATGAAACGGGCGGTGGAAGCCGGTATCAATTTCATTGACACGGCCAATGTGTATTCGGAAGGACTGAGTGAAGAACTGACCGGGCAAGCGATCCATAACTTGGGGTTAAAACGCGACGACCTTGTGCTGGCTACAAAAGTGCGTGGCTCCATGGGTAATGGCCCCAACGACAGCGGCTTGACGCGCAAACATATTTTGCAGCAGGCGGAAGCCAGCCTGAAACGGCTGAAGACGGATTATATCGACCTCTACCAAATTCACAGTTATGACCCGCTTACGCCCTTTGAAGAAACCATCGGTGCACTGGATGACCTGGTAAGAAGTGGGAAAGTGCGCTACATCGGGGCGAGCAATATGGCGGCCTGGCAGCTGATGAAGGCGCTGGATTATAGCCACTACAATAAGCTGTCGCGTTTCGTATCGCTGCAAGCCTATTACACCATTGCCGGCCGCGACCTGGAAAGAGAACTGATCCCGTTGCTGCAGGATGAAAAGGTGGGACTGATGGTGTGGTCTCCTCTCGCCGGCGGATTACTGAGCGGCAAATACAGCCGGGAAGACGACAAGAAAGACAACGGACGCCGCAGCAATTTTGATTTTCCCCCGGTGAACAGGGAACGCGCGTTTAACATCATCGACATATTAAAACCGATGGCTGAGGAGAGGAAGGCCTCTGTTGCCCAACTGGCGATTGCCTGGCTGTTAAAGCAGCCGGCCGTAACTACCGTAATTATCGGCGCCAACAAAATGGAGCAGCTGAACGACAACCTCAAATCGACGGATGTACAGTTTACCGAAACAGAACTATCGGCTATCGCAGCAGCCAGTAACCTTCCGGCGGAGTACCCGCAATGGATGCTGGAGTTCACGGGGGGAGATCGGAAAATATAATCCCCGGCCGCCTGCTTTATTATCGCCCGTACTGCTTGCAGAATCGCGTATCCATCGGCGTTAAAAAATTTCAAATTTAAGATAAGCAAACCCCGTCAAAACAATGACTAACCACGCATTCAATACCGTTTCAGTTCCCGATGGCAGCAGCATGGACGTATATACTGCCTTTCCGGATGACGCCGGCCCCTCCCCCGCCATCATTGTATTACAGGAGGCTTTTGGCGTAAACAGCCATATCCGGAACATCAGCGAAAGACTCTGCAGCGAGGGGTATGCCGTGGTGGCACCGGATCTGTTTCACCGCACCGCGAAACGGGTGGAGATTGCCTACGCCGAATTTGCCGCAAACATGTCTCATTTCCAGGCCATCACTACCGAAGGCCTCGAAGCTGATCTTACCGCCTGTGCCGACTGGCTGAAAACACAGGACCAGGTACAGCCCGGCAGATTGGGGGCAATTGGTTTCTGCCTCGGCGGACGGGTAGCCTTTCTGGCCAATACCATATTGCCGCTGCATGCCGCCGTATCGTATTACGGGGGACGTACAGAGCAGTATGCCGACCGCGCAGATCGATTACAGGGGCCGCATCTTTTTTTCTGGGGAGGGCTGGACAAGCACATCACCACTGACCAAATCAACACGGTAATAAATGCCGTTAAAAATGCCGGCAAAGCCTATACGGATGTCAGGATATCGTATGCTGACCATGGTTTTAACTGCGATGAACGCAGCAGCTACAACCCGGAAGCCGCCGCGGAAGCCTGGGCGCATACCCTGGCTTTCCTGGCCGGCAGGCTGAAAGTCGACCGGCGTAAATAGCAGCCCCGCCAGCTGCAGCAGAACCCAGCTACGGGTTGGACAGGAGATAAGAAAGATCACTACCGGCAACCAGTAGCTGCTTTTCAACCTTCCCGCCCCGTGGCTTGCGGAACAGCACCGCATCGACGTGCCCCGTGAGTACCACTTGCCCCTTTTCCCACAACAGCGCGGACCCTTCCGGCAATGCTACGATGGTAGCCGCAGGATGCAGCAGCAGGAACTCGGCCAGCCGCTGATCGCGTGTTTCCCCGTTGAAGCCTTCCACGGGCTGGTTATAATAATGCGGATTCAACTGGAAAGGGAAGAATCCGAAGGCATCGAACGAAGGCGGGTAGATGATGGCCATATCATTACTGGTGCAGATGGTAAGACCGGTGAGGTTGGCACCCGCGCTCCACCCAATATAAGGTGTGCCCCCGTTGACCTTTTCTTTAATTAATTCCAACAGCCCATAGTGGTACAGGTCATGCAATAATTTGAAGGTGTTGCCCCCGCCCACCATGATGGCATCTGCCGTTGCGATGACCTGTTCGGGCCGATCGGCCGTTACGGTTTCGATAATATAGGGCAGATCAGCCAGTGCCTGCCGGACCATTGCGCCATAGGCTTCATCATCGTTGTCGGCATTCGCAAAGGGAATGAAAGCCACGCGGAGCGGCGAGGGACCCAGCAAATGATGAATCGGGGACCGGGCCGTTTCCAGGTAAGCACTGCTGCCCACCCGGGAGCTGCTCAGGGCAAGGAGGCGTTTTTTCATGACCGGAAGATAAATCATACCTGCGAACATGATCGTCCAGGGTTGCTCCGGGCGGCCTGTCAGGGAGTTCGCCGCCGGCGCATTTCTGCCCGCCGCATGGGCATGGCATCGATGAGGGCAAACAGTTCGGCGGTAGATAAAGGCCGATGGGACCGATATTTTTCACCGCCGTCTTTGCCCACCAGGACTACCGTAAAGTCGCTATGAAGCGGAACCGCAAATCGCTTCCAGGCCGCATCCCCCACGCCGGCCATGGTAACGACCACCTCCCTTTCCCTCAGACCGGCACTGTCTTTTTTCAACAACCCAAGTTGCTCTTTAACTGCCCGCCGGTTTGGATCGCCAAATATGAGCAGCTGGCGCGGCGCCTGCGACAAAAGAAAAGCTATAACAACGAGGTACCCAGTCATACGACGATAACATCCATTACGGCAGAAGGGTTGTTCGGGGTAAAAGATATCCCTGGTTAATCAATTAATTTTTTTGATTTCGCTTTCTCAGGCCGGAGCCCGCACTAATCAGATGCTGTTGATTAAGTATACGATCAGGAAAACACTGACCACGAACAGGAAGGCTGTCAGGACAGTGAACAGGGTTGAAGAAGGCTTGTAGCCGGCGCCGTTCAACTGTTTCTCAGTGCGCTTAAACTGCAAAAAGGCAAGGATGGCGGTAATTGTACCTACTGCAACCAGCACAATACCCACATAGCCCGAGTAACCTTTAGCAGGGAGGGCATTTTGTTTTCCCAGTATCAGGGAAATTTGTTTCAGAAACAGGGAGAACTTCACGACAACAAAGCCAAATGCCATGATGCCAATGCTGGTTCTGATCCAGGCCAGGAAGGTTCGCTCGTTGGCCAGGTGGTCGCTTGCATTAAGTTTTGTCGGTTCCATAAAATATCCTGATTAGTGGGTGATTACTGCCTTCAGGCAGCGCACGCGCACCCCTGTTCAGCATACAACAATCCGGCCATCCGATAACCCGCTGCCAGATATACGGCGGGGAGAGCAGCTTGGCAGACAATTCGCGGGGAAACCCTGCCGCGCTTTGACGTGGTTGCCCGTGCGGCTCCGCGCTACCGGACACGGACGCAGAGAAAATATCGAAACAGGTTTGTTGCCGGCCGGGTATTGATTATTATCAGCTAAGTGGCTTACCATGATCAGTTCCGCATTTTTATACTGCGGTTACCTTTACCAGCTATGTTTCCAGAAATGCCAGTATTCGATTCCCAAACCTCCGTCGCCAGCATTGTAAAAAGCAATTACCGGACGGCAGTCGTTTTCCGCAAATACCAAATCGACTACTGTTGCGGCGGTAACGGGCCGCTCGAAATGGCCTGCCTGAATCGGGGTTTAGATTTTGAGTCCGTAAAAAAGGAACTGGAGGAAGCGGCCAGGACTGTACAGCTTCCCCCTTCTCCCGATTACCGCAGTTGGACTACCGATTTCCTGGTCAGTTATATCATCAACATCCATCATCGTTTTCTGAAAAACAGCCTGCCCGGTATTGGTGAAGTAATCGTAGCATTTGCCGGAGCACACCAGCAGCAGTACCCTGAGATGAACGGCGTATGCGAACACTTCCGTCAACTGGAGCAGGAAATTGAGCCCCAGATGAGGTATGAAGAAGAGATCCTTTTTCCCTACATTCTCCAAATAGCCCATGCCAGGGAAAACCAAGATGCCTTTGCAAAACTGTTTGTAAAAACACTTCGCAAGCCAATAGAGGTATTCATGAAACGCCAGGAAGAAACCCTGTGCGGATTACTATATAAAATCCGGTTGCTGACGAATGGCTACCTGCTTCCGGACCGAAGCTGCGTGAGCCATATCGTGGCGATCAACCGGCTGCGTGATCTCGACAACGATTTGATGCAGCATATGTACCTGGAGAACGAGGTCCTGTTACCGAGGGCGCTGCGTATCGAATCAGAACTGCTGAATTAGGAGGCCCGGCATGAATAGTCCATATCTTTACCCGAATCAATCACTGCCGCCGATGCCCAGCAGACTCGACTATGGCCACCTCACTTCCCTTTTTGAGAATGCGACCGAAGGCATAATACTGACTGACGGCCGGGGGAATATCATACTCGTGAACCCCGCAGCCGAAAAGATTTTTCAATACAGCAATTCCGAACTGGAAGGCAAACCCATCGAATTGTTGGTCCCCGATGAATCCAGGCCACAGCACCACCAGTTAAGAGCAGGGTTTTATGCGCATCCCTCGAACCGCTCCATGGGTCAAAACCGTGACCTGTACGGAAAAAGAAAAGATGGCACAGGGATACCAGTGGAAGTAAGCCTGAGTCATTACAACCGCAACAACGAAATATTTGTAATCGCCTTTATCGTAGATATCACCGGCCGCAAGCAGATTGAAAATAATGTAAAACGCCAAAAGGCAGAACTGGAACACATCACCGGCGAACTGAGAAAACTGAACGCCGACCTGGAATCAAAAGTGGAAGAACGCACGGTCATTTTGCAGGAAGCCCTCCAGAAGCTGGAGCAGTCACAGGCCGAACTGAATGACGCCTTCAACAAGGAACATGAGCTCAATGAAATCAAGAGCCGTTTTGTATCGATGGCCTCCCACGAATTCAGGACGCCACTGAGCACGGTATTGTCTTCCGCCACGCTGTTGTCTAAATACACCAAAGAAGACGAACAGGACAAAAGAGACCGGCATATCTCCCGCATCAAAAGTTCCGTGAAAAACCTGAACGATATCCTGGAAGAGTTTCTTTCCCTCGGACAACTGGATGCAGGAAAAGTACAAATGCAGTTGACCGAAATCAGCCTCGATGAATGTATATCGGATATCCTGGATGAAATCAGGCCATCGTTAAAGAAGGGGCAATTTATCGAACAATCCTGCGAGGGAACCATGCGGATGTATACCGATAAAATGCTGTTGAGAAATATCATCATCAACCTCGCCGGAAACGCCATTAAATTTTCGGAAGAAGACCGCAAAATTTCCATCCATGTTGTAGCGGGGCCCGACCTTGCCAGTATCGAAATAAAAGATGAGGGCATCGGCATCAGTGAAGCAGACCAGGCCAATCTCTTTACAAGTTTTTTCCGGGGCACCAATGCTACAAATATCCAGGGAACCGGTTTGGGTCTGCATATCGTGCAGCGGTATGCCCGCCTGCTGGGGGGGTCAGTTACCCTTACAAGCCGTTTGCAAGAAGGCACTACTGTTATTATTTCTATACCGACCAATCAAAGAGGATAACATGAAATCTGTCTTAGTAATTGAGGACAACCAGGACATCCGGGAAAATATCAAAGAGATCCTGGAACTTGCCGGGTACCAGGCCTTTGTTGCCGAAAACGGTAAAGCTGGTGTGGAAACCGCCCTGCGGGAAAAGCCGGACATCATCGTATGCGATATTATGATGCCCGTGCTGGACGGCTATGGCGTTCTCCATCTGCTGCGGAAAAATGCCGACACGCTCTATACCCCGTTCATTTTCCTGACGGCCAAAGTGGAAAGGACCGATTTCAGGAAAGGCATGGAAATGGGTGCAGACGATTATATCACCAAGCCTTTTGACGAAATAGAATTACTCAATGCCATTGAAATCCGGCTGGAGAAGGCCGCAGCCCTGGGAAAGGCCCACCCCGCCACAGAAAGCGGCATCAGCGATTTCCTGAAAGAGGTAAAAGGAGCGGGGCTGATTAAAGAACTGTCAGAGAAATATAACATTGAGGACCTGGCAAAAAAAGCTACAGTTTACCTGGAAGGCAAACGACCCAAGTTCCTATTTTATCTGCTGAAAGGAAAGGTAAAGGGATTCCGGAATCATCAATACGGTAAAGAATATATTACTGATATTTTTACGGAAGGCGACTTTATAGGCTACTCATCAATCATCGAAGACACCAATTATACTGAAAACACGGTCGTACTGGAAGACGCAGCAATCTTACAGGTGCCGAGGGAAGACTTCCTCCGCATGATCTACGGCGATATCACGGTGGCGAACCGCTTTATCCGCATCATCACCCAAAATGTAAAGGAAAAAGAAAACCGTCTCCTGGAACTGGCGTATAGTTCATTGCGCAAGCGAGTGGCCACCGCGTTATCCGATATCCATCAAAAATTCAATGCTGAATCAACCAATCATCCGCTGGAGATTTCGAGGGATGATATCGCGCATTATGTAGGCACGGCCACGGAATCGCTCATCCGCACACTCAGCGATTTTAAAGCCGAGAAGATCATCGACATCACCGATGGCAAGATCCGGGTTGCCGATGCGGCCAAACTCAAAAACCTCCTATACGCCTGACCCCGCCCATTCCTAACTGCAGGTCTATCCCGGCCAGGCAGCTCAGCCGGCCAATGCTTCAGCAGTTCCAGGAACCTGAAAGATGGCGTTGCACCAGCCGCAAACCCACGCCACGCGCTGATCTTCAAAATAAGCCCGCATAAGCCTTGTTAAACCCGACTGTCGCAGAAGGGTAAAAATCAATCGCACCCCTGACCCCTGTCATCCCCTGCCCCTTTTTTATTCACCAATATTGCATTCTAAAATTTCAACGTATGGATTATGTCATCTCGCAGGGCAACACGAAACGCCGATATCGCCAACACAGCAATTTCTTGTTGCCGGGCCAGTTTTTTCGCTGGGCGGATGGCCAGGACGCAGCCCATCGTATTGGCTGGGCAGGTGCTTCCCTGGTCGTAACGGCAGCCGTCATGTTCCCGCTCACGATGTCGGCGATCCTGTTCAACGGTGCCGCCTTTTCGCTGATTGTAGGCGCCATCATTTCGCTTTCCACCGTCATTGTGATGAACCTGGCTGCCCTTCCCACCCGGTATACCATACCCGCTTTTTTCGCGGGCATACTGTTGGACGCCGGCCTGATCATCGCCAGTTTCTTCATCGGGTAACCGTGCACCAACCCGCAACGACCAGCGAAGCGGTTTATTTTTTATCCCAGGGAATCATAGCGGGCGGTGGCCCTCAGCCGGAAAGCGGTCGATAACAGTACCGGCACAACGGGTATGGACCGCCTTAAATGAAATAAACCATTTCCTAGGCTGCATTAAGAACAATTAAAAAATCATAGATGAAAAAGAATATGGGAAATTCCGACCGGCTGATGCGTCTTGTCGCTGCGCTCGTGCTCGCTATCGTGTGCTTTGAACGCATGATTGTGGGTACAACCGCCACCTTTGCGCTGATACTGGCTGGAATACTGCTGCTCACCAGCGTACTTGGCAACTGCCCGCTGTATTCCATCCTTGGCATTAGAACCCGCAAATCAGCGTAAGGGAAGGCAAAATACCGGCTATTTGACTGCCCGCTGCCTACCGGCTATCGTACCACCCGGTAAGCTTTGTGATCCTTATCCGATCGAGCATTGCCCTTACCCGGTTGCTGTCATCTATTTTACCCGCTTCGCCATGTTCATGTCCATGGATGGTGGAGCTGGCCACCGGTGAAAAAATCCGGTTAAACAGGATCATGCCCGCATTCCTGGCTGCTTCACCTTTCAATTCTTCAAATATGCCGTAGTCAGGCACAGTTCGTCATATCCGTCATGACGTCTGCCTCAAAGCACACAGCGGGATTTCTAAAAAACCAACTAAATAAAAATTACCGCCTATGAAAGCACTGGTCTACCACGGGTCGGGCAGAAAAAATTGGGAAACAGTACCTCACCCGGTTATTCAACAGCCAACCGATGCAATTGTACGTATCATCAAGACCACCATCTGTGGCACGGATCTGCACATATTGAAGGGAGACGTTCCAGAGGTGACGGACGGAAGAATACTGGGTCACGAAGGGGTTGGGAGAATTGAAGAAACAGGCAGCGCTGTAACCGGTTTCAGAAAAGGCGATTACGTTATTATTTCCTGCATCACCTCCTGCAGCAAATGTGCTTACTGCAGGCGGGGGATGTATGCTCATTGTGTAAATGGTGGCTGGGTACTGGGTCATTTGATTGACGGCACCCAGGCTGAATACACCCGCATCCCTTTCGCTGATACCAGCCTGTACCGCATCCCTGCCAACGCCGATACAGAAGCGCTGGTGATGCTCAGTGATGTTTTACCGACAGGTTTTGAATGCGGCGTTTTAAATGGAAAGGTCCAGCCGGGGTGTACAGTAGCGATAGTCGGTGCCGGGCCGATAGGACTCGCCGCATTGCTTAGGGCGCAGTTTTATGCACCGGCGGTAACAATAATGATTGACCCCGATGAGAACCGGCTTGCAGAGGCCAGACGATTCGGGGCCATGGAAACGATCAACAACAGCACAGAAAATGCGGTCGACCGGGTAATGACATGCACCAAAGGGATGGGCGTAGACACCGTAATCGAGGCTGTCGGTATTCCGGCAACGTTTGAGTTGTGCCAGCTGCTGGTGGCACCGGGGGGTACCATCGCCAATATCGGGGTACATGGAAAAAGTGTGGCGCGTCACCTTGAGTCACTCTGGTCAAAGAACATAACCATTACCACCCGCCTGGTAGATGCGGCCAGCACCCCTATGTTACTCGATGCAATCCTGGCGGAACGATTAAACGCGAAACAGTTGATCACCCATCATTTCAAACTATCAGATATCCTTGCTGCCTACGATACTTTTGAGCATGCGGCAGAACAACAGGTTTTGAAAGTAATCTTATCCAATGACGAAGCCTGACGGGTAGCTGGCAACAGGAATTACTGCTACCTCATCGCAAGGTGGCTTCTTCCGTCATTTCGGCAAAAAACTCAATTTACGCATCGGGAAATCTGTGATGTGAGGGGACATAAAAAGCAACTACAATCAGCCAGGCGAATGACCTGGATCATAGGTAAGCGCTACATCAATCAGCTACCTTGTTCCTATGCAACCATCTTTACCAAAACGGAAATTTGTAAAATCCTACGCGCAAGTCGCCAGGCTAACTATTTCGCTCATCTTATTAGTCCATTATAGCAGCAACACATTCGCCCAATCTAGGCCATGGCCAGTTCCGGCTACGGCCGTAAACACCCGCAACCCCTTAACCAATGACGCAAATACCATCAAAATGGGGCAGACATTGTATTTAAATTATTGTGCGCCCTGTCATGGCAAATCAGGTAAAGGAGATGGCCCCGCCGCAGCAGCACTCAACCCTAAACCTGCCAATCATACTTCCGCCGCCATCCAGGCTGAGTCAGACGGATCGCTGTTTTTTAAAATATCAGAGGGACGTACGCCCATGCCGAAATATAAGCCAGCGCTTATGGATACACAACGATGGGCCCTGGTCAAGTTTATTAAAACACTGGGAAAGAAATCCTAAAGCAAATACATCAACGAACCAACAATTTAAGCATGAAACCAATGTATAAACTAACTGTTATACTGCAGGTAATTTACTGGCTGATTTGGCCCACCCTGTACGCCGGCGCACAAGACAGCACCGCAACAGTAGATTCAGCACTGCTCGACAGGATTACAGCACTGGAAAAACAGGCTGCTTATAAAAAGCCGGGAGAAGAACACTTCATGGTGGCTGGCCTCGCCACCTTTGGCTTTGCGTCTAACCGCACAACCACCACCTTCAATGGGGTCAAAAGCGTATCAAAGACCAGTAATCTCGGAGACGGAGATCATTACGAATTCAGCCCGCTGTTTCTGTGGCGTCACGGAAATAAATTCCTGTTAGAGTTTGAACCGTCTTTTGCCGATGGACAGGTCGGTGTAAACTGGGCAGATATTTCCTATTTTGTTACCAGCGGACTAATAATCCGTGGCGGCTACCTGGTGTTGCCGTTCGGGACGTACAGTAAAAGACTGGCAGCAGGCTGGATTGATAAACTCGCTACAGACCCAATTGGGGTAACCGACTTGCCACCAACATCAGATTATGGCGTCGAAGTGGAAGGCGGCATACAGGCCGGAATCATGAAATGGAGCTATGATATTGCACTTTCAAACGGGCTGCAGCTATTGCCAGACGGTACAATTCAGTCTGCCGGAATTACTGATAATAATAAAAATAAAACGCTTACTGCAAGGATAGGCTGGCTACCGCTCGCTAACTCATCCCTGGAACTGGGAGCTTCAATAATGACCGGAAAAGTGGGAGACGCCGGCTCTGCTTTTGAAGCGGCAAGAGCTTCCTTTTACGCCCTTGATATAAATTACGTTGAAAATGTCAAACCCTTCCAGGTAAACATAAAAGGACAGTATAATATCGCAGACATCAATCACAACAATTTTGTGAATCCTATTGATTCCACCTCCACTTATACATTCAATAATCACACGACTTCCGGTTTTATTCAAGCCTCAATAAGGCCTTCATTTTCACCAAATAAAGTATTTAAGAACTTCGAACTGGCAGGACGCTATGGAAATTTTACTACGCCTGCAAGATCCATGTGGGGTGCTAAACAAAATGCTTTCACCATCGGTCTGAATTATTGGCTGACCTGGCGAACAGTGGTAAAATTAACGTACGAAACCATTAATAGTACCAACACTACGAATAAAGACCTGGGAGGAAATACAGGCGAAACAATCAAATCGAACTCATTTTATCTCCAGTTTGCCATCCAATTATAAATCAGGTTTATGAAATACAAGAACAATCACCTGTTTATCACGATCAGTGCGATACTTTTTCTGGGAGCAATAATGACCACCATAGAGGGTTGCGCGGTAAGTGCAAAAATAACTGCTAAAACCGGAGTACAACTATGGTCTGAGAATTGTCAGCGTTGCCATAATACCCCACCGCCAAATACCTTCTCCCCGGAACAATGGGAAACCATCGGCCTGCATATGCAGTCGAGGGCCCTGCTTACTGACATCGAAAGAAATAAAATTATTGACTTTTTACAGCAATAATTGCTAAAGGGGGTATGCTCCACTGTCACCATTCCGTTGAAGGCTTAGGGTTGAAGGCAATTCCTGCGCAACATTGGTCTTTCAATTTCAGTGGAGGCTGCGTTTTGAAGCCAACGTGATCGAAACATCCTTAATCAACAATCCGTTGGTTAGCACCAGCACAATTTTAATTCCCCTTCCATCCATTTCCAATAGGGTGTTTTCGATCATCGCCGTCATTTGAGTCAGTGGCAGGTCATTGGGTTCGTTTCCAAAAGGTTCTTCGATTTCATCTCCTATTGCTTCAAGTGCTAGAAAGGTACAGGCCATACATGTTACCATCGGGTGTATCATCCAACCCAGCGTATCCACAAATCCAAAAGTCATTTCCAACCCTTTTTCACCATCGCTTCCTATTCCGCGGTTGCGCTATAGTTATCAGGCGTCCTCATACGGATAAAAATCACGGAAATTTTATGCAGCCAAAGGCCTGTTGTAAGGAGACCGCTGCACTACCTTATTTTCAATGCAGCATGCACCTTCTGCACCGTTAAATTCTGCAACCGGAGGTAATAAACCCCGTTTGCCAGGAAGCTTCCGTCGAAATCCACCGTATACGTGCCCGCCGAGCTGTTATTGACATCGACGATATTTTGTATTACTGATCCTGAGGCATTGATAAGCTGCACCAGCGTGTGGCCACCCGTTGTGGTGTACCTGATTTTAGTCTTTGCGGTAAACGGATTGGGATAATTGGAAATTAGCATTGCTCCTGCAGTAACCGGCGGCGTAACGCTGCAGGATGACGCATTCACCAGGGCCAGCCGCTGAAAGTTCTTCAGCATGACCAGCTGCAGTTCCGCCGCATCCACGCATAGCCAGTCGGCCAGCAGCGTTGCATACACACTCCGGAAATCATACTGGAACGGAATATTATCATTCACCGTGACGGCGGATGGAATCTGCGGCGTATTGCCCAATACGCCACCGGCTACATTTTTACCAAATACAAACATGGGCGCTGCGGCGCCATGGTCGGTACCGCCGCTGGCATTGCTCTTAATTCTTCTTCCAAATTCGGAAAAAGTCATGCCCACTACCCGGTCATCTGCGCCGAGCAGCTTTAAATCATCCTGGAAGGCCGCGACAGCATCGCTTACATTGCCCAGCAGGGTGGCGTGCCTGCCGGTAGTGGTATTGCCGGCAACTACCTGCGCGGCATGGGTATCAAAACTGCCGTAACTCACCATGTATATTTTGGTGCTGAGTCCCCCGCCAATCAGCCGGGCCACAATTTTTAACTGGTCAGCCAGCGGGTTGTTGGAAGGATAGGCGCCCTGTCGGGTGACTTTTGCCGCGGCATTTTTCACTACCGTGTCATACAACTGCGTTTGCTGGTTAATTACCCTGATAAAAGACAGTTCCTTGCCGGCGGGCGTATCCGGCACCGGGCTGTTGCTGCCATTGATGAGCGAATAAAAATTGCCGGTGCTGCTGATGCTCATGCCCATATTTACATTAGGGCCCTGGCAGGTGAAGGAGGTAAGCGAACCAATTTGTATCGCCAGTGGGCTGCCCATGGATGAATTCGGATAGCCCGTTGGAAAATTCGGGTACTCAGCATCCAGGTAGCGGCCGGCCCACCCGGTATTCAGCACCTGGTTACTGTCTGCCCCGCTCATCCAGATATCGGTGGCCCTGAAATGCGAAAAGTTAGGCTGGTCGTACCCCACTGACTGGATGATTTTGAGGTAACCATTACCACTGAGTTTTTGCAGGCCTGCCATTGCCGGGTTCAACCCGATCTTCTGGGTGCCCGGCAGCGAAAGCACTTTGTTTTGGGGAATATAAATATTGGGCCGAGCGTTTACATAATCCGAAAAATATTCGAGGGGGATCACCGTATTCATCCCATCATTACCGCCCTGCAACTGCACCAGTACCAATACATGATCATTGGCTAACGAGGGTG
Organism: Chitinophagales bacterium; assembly: GCA_038229695.1. Lineage (GTDB taxonomy): Bacteria > Bacteroidota > Bacteroidia > Chitinophagales > Chitinophagaceae > JACMLD01. The sequence goes on from JBBROE010000050.1 coordinate 20,105, forward strand.
CCAGCAGATGAGTCATCATGGCATCGGCACCAAAGGCCTTATAGGCAAAACCGTTGATCAAAGAAGGCCCGATAATACCTGCCGGTACGGCCTTGCGTATAAAGTCTCTCCTTTTCATAAAGCGTATTTAGCAGAGCTGGTATTCAGAAAGATTCATAAAATATTTATACAGCGCCTGTAACCTGGTATACACGAGGTTTTTGCTGACGGTATCGGTCGGCGACGCGATATAGGCATCCCACGCATTGGTCCAGTAATAATCGCTGATTTGGCCCCCCAGCAGAATATCGGATTTAACCTTTGTCTTAAAATCCGGCGCCAGGTCAATTTTAAACAGCAGGCGCAGTGAGTCATCAATCAGCAGGTTGGGATCGCCCGGTGAGGGTAAGGTTTTCGCAAATGCCATAACATCTATCAGCAGCTTTTTGCCATTTACGGTATAACCGGATGTGACCAGGATATCGGTAAACTGGTTTCTTTTGGGCAGGGTATCACTGTTTATCCAGAGTTCATAAAACTGTGGGATCTGGTAGTAGGCTTTCCAGCCGCTCACATCAGGGGGGTCTCCGATATTCTGGTTCACATTATTTAACCAGGAGAACAGGTAATTCCACAGGGCATAATTGGTCGCGTAGTCGGTGCTGGCTGGGAATAACAGCCCAAACTCACGGCACAAGCCGATCACCAGGTCTACCGGGCTTTTAATTTGGCAACCCATATTCAGGCTGTCGAAAAAATGCTCACTTTTAAACAGCGCCGACAACACCGGTTTCAGTTCGTAATTGTTATTGCGGAAAATATCCGCCAGGGGGGCAATGATATTTTGTTCGATGGCGGGGGTGATATCGTAATAAACAAACCAACGGTACAGGCAGCGGCAAATGTATTTGGCAGCTTCGCTGGTCGCAAAAATCATCAACAGCATATCGTCTATCTCCGTGCTCCCTGCTGTGGCGTCTGACCGGCCGGTAATGACCGTGTTGTTGTAAAAAGCAGAAAATTGTTTATTTGCTTTGTCGTGCCGCGAAGGCGCAAATGAGGAGGAAATGGTCTGCGCATTATTTATCCACCCGGTTAACACTCTTGCAGCTGCCTTAACATCAGCTTCGGTATACAAGGAATTCGGTCCCTTGCCGCAGCAAAACAATTCCTGTAATTCCCGGCCGTAGTTTTCGTCCGGTGCGCTGGCGGTGTTGGACTGCCCGTTGAGGAAAACCAGCATTGCCGGGTCGATGGTAACTTGCCTGGTTAATTTTTTAAAATTGCCCAGGGCATTTTGCCGGAGTAATGCATGGTGCTTGTACACAAACTGTGCATTGGATACCGCAGCTGTCTGCGTGGAGAAATGGTTATGTAAGAACAAAGCCATTTTCTCTCCCACGGATCTTCCCTGGTTAATCATCAGTCCCACCCACCACTTTTTAAAAGAGGCAATTCTTTTTGAATTGATGTTACCATCATTATTGGGATCGTTTACCCAGGTAATGCCTGGGGCAATGTTGTTATCCGGGCTGGTTAGTGCGCCGGACACATCATAATCTTTTACCGGCGGGGCAGGGCTGGTAGTATCGAAAACAAGCAGCTCATCCACGGCCTGGGTTACCGACCGGCTTTTAAAATAATCCACATCCGATTTTTTCAACCCGAACATGGTTCGTTTAAGCAAATGCGTTATTTCAGCTTCAGTCCATTGCCCAGTGTAAGGTTTCAGGGTCGTTGTGGGAGTTGGCATACGGTAAAATTGGCAAGGTCAAATTAAGGCTATTTAATCACCCGCGAAAGACCCTCTTTGTTAACGATATCAAATCGTTTGATGCATTATAAGCAGTTATGCAATTCCCTCATTCCCTGTCAGTTAGCCCGGTGTTCCCCGCAATTGCTTGGTCATCGGTGAGCAGACAGGCCTGTTTCTTGCAGGACTTCGCTATTATACCAGCCAGCCTTTCCAGAGGCGGTGGAAGCACTGTTCAGCGCTTTACCGGTTTCCAGCGTTTTTTCGGTTGAATAATTGCATCATATGTGAATGATATAACCTTTCAGGAATATTCTGTAATGCTTTCGAGTGCATAAAAGGCAACCTTTATAGCAACCTGAAAAATCGGATTTCATCGGGGAAAAATAGGGACAGGCTAACTGACGGGTTTGCTGTGTGAAAGGGAGGTTGGCGACCTATCCATGTGGAATGAGATCCCGGTTTGCCGGTAGAATTTAAGCTGCGCCAGCCCGGTTGCAAACCGGACATCACAAAAAAGCGCCGCCGGCGGTTCTCCGCCGGACAGGTGCAAACCACTTCAAACCCCGGGGCTGCCAGAAAAGGCGACGGGACTCGTTGCTTCATCTGCCATCCCGTACGGGATGTGTTGAACCAAAAGCCGGCCCGGCATTTGGCTAACCATTGGTAAGCGCACATCACTTACCCAGCTTATACATCAAACTAGGCAGTCACCAGAGAATCGCGGTAAAAAAGGCAATTTATTGGATTGAAAATTATATATCAGGTTAACCTAGCCTATTATGAAAAACAACCGGAATACAATAAATGGTTTCTGCCGGGCCGGGTTGAGCAGGGACTCGCCTGATTTGCTGCTACAAAGACGGGCTGTTTATATAAACACAACAATAAACATTCAAGCATATAATTATGGCAACAGAATCAGCTTCTCTTGAGCAATTGTGCATCAATACTGTGCGTGTGTTATCAGCTGATGCCGTGCAGAAAGCAAACTCCGGTCATCCCGGAACGCCGATGGCACTGGCACCGGTAGGCCATGTTTTATGGTCCGAAATGATGAACTACAATCCAACCGATCCGGAGTGGCCTAACCGGGACCGCTTCATATTATCCTGTGGACACGCATGCATGTTACAATACAGCTATTTGTATTTAACCGGCTATGATCTCAGCATGGACGACATTAAAAGCTTCAGGCAACTGCACAGCAAAACTGCCGGTCACCCGGAATACGGCCTGTTAGAGGGCATTGAAGTTACGACCGGCCCCCTCGGCCAGGGGTTTGCCAATGGCGTCGGCATGGCCATCGCTCAACAGTATCTAGCATCGCGTTATAATAAACCGGGTTTTAAATTATTTGATTATAAAATTTATGGCATTTGCAGCGATGGCGATCTAATGGAAGGTGTGGCATCAGAAGCGGCTTCACTTGCCGGACACCTGCAATTAGGACACCTCATTTTTATTTATGATGATAACCGTATTACCATAGAAGGCGACACGTCGCTTGCCTTCAACGAAGATGTCACGGAACGGTTTCAAAGTTACGGATGGCATGTACAATCTGTAGCGGATGGGAATGACACAGCAGCTATTGCCACGGCAATCAACAATGCAAAAAAAGATACCGGCAGGCCATCACTGATTAAAGTCCGCACCCATATTGGATTTGGAAGCCCGAACAAAGTGGATACTGCCGCCGCCCATGGTTCGGCCCTGGGAAAAGAAGAAGTAAGGCTGGTAAAAGAAAATTTTGGTTTTGACCCTGATGAAAGCTTTGTGGTGCCGGAGAAGGTAATGACATACTATCGGGCTAAGGGAGATGCCGGTATACAAAAAGAAGACGAATGGAAAGAATTGTATAAAAAGTATCAAACTGATTTTGCCGGCGAAGCTGCTGAATATGAAATTTTCCAAAATGGAAAACTACCCGGAGGATGGAAAGACAACCTGCCTGTGTTTAAACCTGATGCAAAAGGAATGGCTACCCGTAAAGCGTCAGGAAAAACCCTGAATGCCATCGCGGCGACATTACCAATGTTAATTGGGGGTAGCGCCGACCTTTCCCCATCAACCGATACCAATTTGAATGATTATGAATCCTTCACCGATGAAAACCACGGTGGAAGAAATTTTCATTTTGGTATACGTGAACATGCCATGGGCGCAATCTTAAACGGAATGGCACTCACCAGGGGCATCATTCCTTATGGTGCCACATTTTTTATCTTCTCAGACTACATGCGTCCCCCGGTTCGCCTGGCTGCCATCATGAAAATACGGCCAATTTTTCTATTTACCCATGACAGTATCGGGCTGGGCGAAGATGGTACCACCCACCAGCCTGTTGAGCAACTGATTGGTCTTAGGTCTGTGCCTAATTTACTGGTGATTCGACCGGCTGACGCCAACGAAACGGCACAAGCGTGGAGGGTTGCGCTGGAACATACCGGTGGTCCCGTGGCGTTAATTCTTACCCGCCAGGAATTACCCGTCATTGACCAGGACAGGTATACAAAAGCATTCGCACTGGACCAAGGCGCCTATATCTTGTCTGACTGTGATGGTGAACCTCAGCTTATCTTAATGGGAACCGGAAGTGAAGTGCAACTGCTGTTGCTGGCCCAGGAAAGATTAAAAGCCGAATCCATTCGCACCCGGGTCGTAAGTTTTCCCAGTTGGGAATTATTTGAGACACAATCCGATGCCTATAAAGAAAAGGTTTTTCCGCGGCATATCCGCAAGCGGTTAGCAGTGGAAGCCGGCTCACCAATAGGCTGGTGCAAATATGTAACGGATGAAGGCAGCATAATAGGAATCACAAAGTTTGGAGAATCAGCGCCCGGTGAAGAGGTCATGAAAGAATACGGATTTACTGTTGAACATGTAATTCAAAAGGCAAAAGTGATCATCGGTTGAAGGAGGACGGGGTCGCGCAGCGATCACCACAATATTACACCCGGTTTTTCGCAGGCTCTGTCTGCCGGCATGGAGCGGGGTTATTACATGATTCAGCAATTTGCCGGAGAGCGTTTGACGGATCACCAGGGGCACAGTTTAGGGATAAAGCGTAGCCGGGCTACTCGACCTGTAGAGGCCGTGTGAAAAGGGCAATTAAGGGAGCGCAAGCCGTCGTTGATTCCGATTTTAGACACATTAAACGAACTTAATGAAATTAACACTGATACCTACAGCCCACGAACTCATATCCAATATGAGGGCATTTTTCCAGATCAATGGCACCAGGCTTAACCGCTCTAATGAAGAACCATTAAGGGAGGAATTATTCAGTTCATTCCAGATGGAACGTTTTGGAAATACGCTGGCATCCCGGCATAAATTGAGCACAAATCGCGCGAAGGATCACTTACTGAAAAGACTTGCGGAAAATGAGGCAACATTACAGGAGGTGCGAAAGCTACTGACTGACTCCATTAAAAGGAAATACCAGGTGACCCCTGCAGGAGAATGGCTGATAGATAATTATTACCTGATAGAAGAACATATCCGGATTGCCAAAACACATTTTCCAAAAAACTACAGCGAGGACCTGCCACAGTTATCAGATGAAAGCTCATTCGGGGTGACGCGGAGTTATGATATCGTTCTCCAGATAATATCGCATAGCGACGGAAGAATAGATATGGAAAGCCTGAGCGGTTTTATGACGGCCTACCAATCTGTGACGCCATTGAAACTGGGAGAATTATGGTCCATTCCCATAATGCTCCGCCTGGCACTGATTGAAAATATCCGCCGTGTTTCGGCACTTATCGCCATTGATAAAGTGGATAGTAACCTGGCGAATTACTGGGCGGCAAAAATGATTGAGACCACTGAGAATACACCAAAAGACCTCATACTGGTGATAGCAGATATGGCAAGATCAAATCCCCCTATTGTCAGTGCATTTGTCTCCGAATTAATCCGCCAATTACGCGGAAAAGGCCCTGACCTCGGCTCAGTGCTCAACTGGATAGAACAGCAATTGTCAGGCAGCGGGTTAACCAGCACGGAGCTGGTAAATGCGGAGAACCAGAAGCAGGCAGCAAACCAGGTATCCATGAGCAATAGTATCGGGAGCCTGCGGCTACTGGGGGCTATGGACTGGCGCCAATTTGTGGAAAGCCATAGTGTAGTGGAAAAAACACTGCTGGAAGACAAGGCAGGCGTTTACGGTTTAATGGATTTCGCCACCCGAGACAGGTACCGCCATGTGGTTGAACTTATTGCAAAGAACAGTCCCGCCAGTGAACAGGAAGTGGCCGGGATAGCCATAGCATTAACGCATGAAAATTCTCACCAGGCAACAGACGACCAGCGGGAAAACCATGTCGGCTATTACCTTATCGGACAGGGCCGGGCACAAACAAGCAAACGAGCGAAAAGGCATATTACAGGCGTGCAAAAAATTAAGTATGCCATACGGAAACGTGCCTTCCCCGTTTATTTAAGTTGTATTTCGCTGATTACACTGGCTATCGGTGCCTTCATTTTATTAAAAGCCGATGCAGACACTAAAAATCCCTGGCTTGTGGCAGCCGTTACGTTTCTGACATTGTTGTGTGCCAGCCAATTGGCCATTTCCGTAGTCAATTTCTTTGCCACACTGCTGGTTAAACCCGCTTTGCTACCGAGACTTGATTATTCGCGGCAAATCCCTGTGAACGCTGCGTCTATGGTTGTAATTCCTTCACTACTTACCACGGTTGACGAAATTGAAAGCCTGGTCGAGGAGCTCGAAGTCCGCTTCCTGGCGAACAGGAATAATAATTTATATTTCTGTTTGCTCACTGATTTTACGGACGCGAAAGAAGAAAGACTCGCGGCAGACCATTTACTTTTAGATACGGTCACCGAAGGTATTAAAAGACTGAATCAAAAGTATAATCGCGTAAACCAGGACCTGTTTTTTCTTTTTCACAGGCCAAGGAAATGGAACCCGGGTGAAAACGTATGGATGGGCTATGAAAGAAAACGGGGTAAACTCTCCGATTTGAATGCCTTATTCCGGGGCAATGTGAAAGACCCATTCTCACTCATTATCGGAGACCAAACCGTCTTTCCAAAAATAAAGTACGTAATTTCTTTAGATGCCGACACGCAATTGCCACTTGGTTCAGCGTGGAAATTAATCGGTACGATGGCTCACCCGCTGAACAGAGCCTGGTATGATGAAAAGAAAAAGCGCGTAACGAAAGGCTATGGCATTATGCAGCCGAGGATAACCGTTAGCCTGCCGGACACAACCGGCTCCCTGTACGCCAGGATGCATGGAAATGAGCCGGGGATTGATCCCTATACGCGGGCCTCCTCCGATGTTTACCAGGATTTATTTGGCGAGGGGTCCTATATCGGCAAAGGGATTTACGACGTGGATATCTTCCAGAAAGTACTTGAAGGGGTTTTCCTTGAAAACCGCATTCTCAGCCATGACTTGCTGGAAGGCTGTTACATAAGGTCGGGATTACTGAGTGATGTCCAGCTATTTGAAAAATATCCCACAACCTACCGGGCAGATATGAAGATGCGGATACGATGGATCCGGGGCGACTGGCAGATATTTTCATGGATGCTGCCGCTGGTTAAAGGGCCAGACAACCATCTGCATAAAAATCCCCTCTCACCCTTATCGAAATGGAAAGTATTTGACAACTTACGGAGAACCCTCGTACCCCTGGCACTTACTGCCTTACTTTTATTAGGATGGATCGTATTGCCTTATCCCTTATTCTGGACCATAACGGTTTCAGGTATCATTGTGTTTCCCCTTTTCATTACATCGCTCTGGGATACCCTCCGGAAACCAAAGGAGGTGATTTTAAAAAATCATATTAAAAGTTCGTTCGAAAACCTCCGTGACATAACCATCAAAACATTATTCACCATCATATGTCTTCCCTACGAAGCGTACTCAAATG
>JBBROE010000051.1:0-27507 GCA_038229695.1 Chitinophagales bacterium
GCAAGCTCTCCTGATGTTAAATCGGCACAGGCCATAAAAAATCCCGGTCGACCAATGGTGAACCGGGATTTTTTGATTTGATGCAAATTGCAACTGGCTTAATATACTTTATAACGACCTGTAATATCCAGCACATCGGTTGGGGTAGTGAACGGTGCTTTATAATAATACAGGTATTTAATCAATCCAACTCCACGCGCATACCAGGCTTCCAAGCGATAGGCTTCGGTTGTCTGCCCCAATATCACAGCGTTCACGCTTAACCTAACCTTAATAACATCACTGTACGATTTACCGGCAACTGTTGCTGATACCGCTTTTTCTAAAATAGTTCCTGATATACTTCCTGATGCTGGCAATCCTTGAACTTTTATTGAGAACGGTCCACTATTAAAAACGCTGCCCGCAGGCATATTATCAACCAGAAATTTATATTCAATTGGTTTATCAAATCCTGAATTCGTAGAGTCGAGATAAGCAGGCAGATATTCGTAGTAAGTTCCAGCTAAATCTTTTCGGTAATAGGTTGTATCCAACGGACCCCCGGTGTTATAATCGATAAAGGTTTTGTAGGACTGGATACTGAAAGTTTTGCTGTTTCCTGTACTAAGTGTAAATACAGTATCGCCCGGGGCACCTCCCTCGTAAGCATAACTCCAGTTTGAACTGGTGGTCGTCGGGAAATAGTCCAGCGCCGGTAGGGAGAAATCAACCTGTAACTTGGTGCAGCTGTTATTTTGAACCACTACATTACCGGTAATGGAATCTGCACCGCATTTGGCCACCCAGGGGTAGGTGCCGACGGGTAACTTTGCGAAGAAATACCCGGCCGGGTCACAGGTGGCAGGTGCGGTGGCAGAAAATACTTTAATCTGTCCGGCTTTCGTGCCCAGTTTCACATCTATAGGACTATTAGCGGATCCGCAACCCGTCTTACTCCAGAAAACCACGCTGCCGCTGTCCGTGCCGGCCGGCGTTGGCGTAACATAAGATTTAAAATGAGCGCTGAATTTGCCGTCTACAATGGTTTTCAAATTTTTCGCGGAGTCGAGCGCTTTTCCGAAGAATGTACCGATGACCCCGTTGCTGTCTATTTTAGTGATGATTACGGTAAATGAATCAGCCAGTGTGGGATTGGCCCGGTAAAGCAGGACCCCATTGCGCGTATAAGTGAACTGGGCGTAAGGTGTTTTGTATGTGCCGGCCGTGATATTGCTTGAGAATACACCAATGCTGAAAAGGTCCTTATGGTCTGCTGAATGCCCGCTTACGGTTAAAATTTTATATCCGCCGCTGGTATCGATAGTACCGGTATCCACGGGACCACTGAAGGACACGCTGTTTTCCTTGAACGACCACTGTGCGTCTGATGTTACGGTGTTGTTGTTGTTTTCCAGGCTGTATTCCTTCTGGCAGGAATAGAGGGCAGCCGAAAAAGCCAGGAGTAACAATAGACGGTGTACAAATTTCATGTTGTCAGATTTATGGTTGGTACCGGTTACGGAGAACAAACTTAGGGCAAAATCGCAGTTTCCGGGGTCGTAGTTTCCATACGAAATGCCCTTCAAAATGGTTGGTAAACAGCGGGCAGGACTATAACACCTGCATATTGTCGTTCACGGGGGTGTTGGTTTCGGCGACTTCCGGCGGGTGTTCGGGTGATTTGTTGAAAAATTTGCGCTGGAAGACCAGTATCGCAATGACCCCGGTAGATATGGCGGCATCAGCGATGTTGAACACGGGACTAAAAAAAGTGAATCTTTCGCCCCCCAGGAAGGGGATCCAGTCGGGCAGCAGCTTATCGCGGATAACCGGAAAATACAGCATATCCACCACCTTTCCGTGGAGGAAACCCGCATATCCGTGGGCCGGAAAAAGGGCAGCGACATGGAACCGGGTGCTTTCGGTAAAAATGAGCCCGTAAAACATGCTGTCGATCAGGTTGCCCAGCGCCCCTGCGAAAATAAGCGCTGCACATACAATAAAGCCCATATGGTATTTTTTGCGGATGAACCCGCGCAGGATAAAAATTCCCGCGATTACCGCCACCAGCCTGAATAGGGTGAGTGCCATCTTTCCCCAGCTACCGCCCAGCTCCCAGCCCCAGGCCATGCCCGAATTTTCTACGAAATAAACCTGGAACCATTTGGTACCCAGCGGTTTCAATCCCCTGTCATAAGGCGTAAGCATGGCGTGGTAGGTATCCCAGTCTTCACTTAGCGGCATATGTGTCTTCACCCAGAATTTCAGTCCCTGGTCGATACACAGGATCAGCAGTATCAGCAAAACAATATTTCTTCCCTACACCGCTAAAAATTTAATTGGCAAATATAATGGTTCCCCTCCCAGCGGGGCTGCGCCACTGTAGCTCATTCCTCAAAATACAGCCGGTTCACGCGTTCGGAAATCCCGGTCATGATTTCATACGGTATCGTTCCTGCCCAGGCCGCAATTTCCCGGATCGATAAATCCCTGCCGAAGACGATCACTTCATCCCCTTCTTCAACAGGTCCGGCACCGGTCACATCCAGCATGGTCATGTCCATCGACACCGTGCCTATCACCGGCACCCGCCGGCCGTTGACGATCATCTGTCCCCTGCCATTTCCGAGGCGGCGGGGGTACCCGTCGGAATAACCCAGTCTCACCGTGGCAATGGTAGTCGCCTCCCCGGCCCTTCCCTGCCTTCCGTACCCCACCGTATCACCCGGCAACAGCTGCTTCACCTGCGCTACCGTCGTTTTCAGGGTCGAAATTTCTTTGAGGTCAAGCATACCGGATGCGGCACTGTCTACCCCATAAAGACCGATTCCCAGCCGAACCATATCGAGCTGCAACGCCGGGTACCGTATAATGGCCGCAGAGTTGGCAATATGCCGGATGAACGGGTAGCTGACACGCGACTGCAGGAAGTCAACGGCGTCCCGGTAGGTATTTGCCTGTTGCCTGGTAAAGCTATCCCCGGCCGGGTCTTCGCTAACGGCGAGGTGGGTAAAAACCGACTGCACCCGGCAGTGCCCGGCCTGCAGTTTATCAGCCAGCAGGGCCATATCTCCGGTCGGAATACCCAGGCGGTTGAGCCCGGTCTCCAGCTCCAGGTGGACTGGGTACTGGCTGACTTCTTCGCGGGCGAGGAAGGCGTTGAATTTGTCAAACAAATCAAAAGAATAGATATCGGGCTCCAAAGAAAATTGCAGCATGGCACCGAAGGCATTGGTTTCGGGGTTCATCACCATTATCGGCAGGGTGATGCCGTTATTCCTGAGCTGGATGCCTTCGTCGGCATAGGCAACGGCAAGATAATCCACTTTATGAAACTGCAACAGCCCCGCAATTTCACTGGCCCCACTCCCATAAGAAGCGGCCTTTACCATGGCCATGATGCGCGTGGAGGGGCGAAGCTGCTGCTGGTATTGCTGGAGGTTGTGAAGGACGCTGGTAAGGTTGATTTCCAGTACCGTCTGGTGTTTTTTTTCTTCCAGCAGTGGAAGCAGCTGTTCAAAAGCAAATACCCGCGCGCCTTTCAGCAGTATCGTTTCCTGGTAAAAATTAAGCGTATAAAAATTCCTGACAAAGGCTTCCGTGGTCTCGAAAAAAATGGTTTCGGGAACAGCGCCGGCCTCAAAAATCTTTCGGTGCCGGGTAAGTTGCGGGCCGATGCCAATCAGCCGGGTTACCTTCTTTTCACTGAGCATGTGGGCTACCTGCCGGCATAATTCATTATCACTTTTTCCCGACTCCGGGATATCGGACAATATAACGGTGCGGCGCAGTTGCTGTTGTTGCCGCGCCATAAAGTCGAGCGCAATCCGAAGGGAGTCCGTATCCGCCGAATATGCGTCGTTGATCACGGTACAGCGGTTGATGCCTTTCTTCAGTTCAAGACGCATGGCGAGCGGCTTCAATTCCATAATGCCCGCGCTGATGTGGGTAAACGGCAGGTCCAGTACCAGCAGCGTACAGAAACAGTTCAGTGCGTTTTCCACCGAGGCCTGGTCTGTAAACGGAATTTTAAAAGACAGCTCTTCTCCCTTATAGGTAGCCGCTATATAAGTGACTGTTTCGTCCTTGAGCAGCGAAATTATACGTAGGTTGGCATCTGTATGGGTACTCCAGCTGAACAGTTGCAGGTCGTCCCCCGGTTTGTTCCGCAATTGCTGCACAAGACTGGCGATGCCTTCATTGATCTCGGGGTAATCACTGCAGTAAACCAGGCAGCGTGCCCGGGTGAATAGCTGCAGCTTTTCCTTTACCTTCTGCCGCTGGTTGAGAAAACCTTCCGCGTGGGCCTCTCCAATGTTGGTGAAGATGCCGATGGTGGGTTGGATAATTTTTTCCAGCTTATCCATTTCACCACTCCGGGAGATACCGGCTTCGATAAGTGCCAGGGTGTTTTTTTGATCCATCTGCCACACGCTCAGCGGCACACCCAGCTGGGAATTGTAGCTTTTGGGGCTGCGTACGATATCATATTTTTCCTGGAGCAGCTGGTACAGCCATTCCTTTACAACTGTCTTGCCATTGCTGCCTGTAATACCGATGACGGGGTAACTAAACTGCCGCCGGTGGGATGCCGCCAGCAGCTGCAAAGCCTGGAGGGTATCCTTCACCAGGATCACATTGGCCCCCTCCGGCAACACCGTATCCTTATCGGACACGATAAAGTTCTTTATGCCGGCAGCGGCGGCTTCGCCAACGAAAGCATGCCCGTCACGCCGCGGGCCTTTAAGCGCAAAAAAAAGCGACTGCCCAGGAAATCCTGTTTTACGGCTGTCGACCAGCAGGTACGTGATGTCTGCAGGACCGGCCTGCTGCAGCCAGGTGCCCTTTATAATGACTTGTATGGTTTCAATACTGTATACTGGCATGGTTATAAAACATCGGGCGGTGTCTTGCTGCGCCCGGCGTGCCACCAGGAGAACAGGACGGCGCCACCAAGACAGCAGACGATCACGATGAGCGAAATATACACCGGAATATGTATGTTGATATATTTAATTTCAGCGAGCATTTTAAGACCAATGAACACCAGTACTACTGCAATGCCCTGTTGCAGGTAACTGAATTTGTCCACTGCGCTCCTGAGGAGAAAAAACAATGACCGCAGCCCCAGCACCGCAAAAATATTCGAGGTATAAATCACCAGCCTGTCCTGGGAAATGGCCAGTACGGCCGGAATGGAATCAAGCGCAAAAAGCAGGTCTATCGTGGCCAGCATAATAATCACCACGAAGATTCGGGTATAAAACCGCCGGCCATTAATGCGTACAGTGAGGTGCAGGCCATGATCGGCGCTCGTAAGCGGAAGAAAGCGCTGCAGGAATTTGTACACCCCGTTATTTTCCATATCCAACTGCTCCTCTTCGTTTGCCCTGAACATTTTTATACCCGTCACTACCAGGATGGCGCCGAACACGTACAATATCCAGTTGAAGCGCTCTACCAGCGCGAGGCCAAGGGTCATAAAAGCAATACGAAGCAGGATAGCCATGAGAATACCGGCGAGGAGCACCCTGGCATAGTGCACCGGCCTGATACCGAAAAAGCTAAAAATGAGGATGAATACAAAAATATTATCGATACTCAGGCTCCACTCCATCAGGTACGCGCTGGTATATTCAGTGGCAAGCCGGTGACCCGATTCGAATAAAATAAAAACACCAAATCCAATGGCCAGCCCCACCCAGAAAATCGTTTGCAGCAGCGCCTGCCGCGTCGAGATTTCCCTCGATTTCTTGCTGAGCAGCCCAAGATCGAAAAACAAGGCCACCGCCAGCGCAATGGCGAAAACGAGGTACGATAACTGCTCGGTATTCATGATGTACTTAAAAGCACGAAGATAGGAAGGATTGATGCCGGCAGGCCGCCCTGCCAGGCCGGAATCAGTACGGAAAAATTAAATTTCAGCAGAACCGCGGTATTTTCTCCTACGGATGAACTGGTACAGGCTGCCCAGCAGGATAACCAGGAAAAGCGGCCCGGCAATGTTGATGATCTGCCACTGCGTTTTATCCCGTTCCAGTTTTTTCTTATCCAGGAGCCTCAGTGTAATGTCTTTGCTTCGTGCTTCAAGTATACCGGAATTATCGACGAGGTACTCAATGGCATTCATCATAAACTCACTGTTGGCGTAGGTATAGCGGTAAGCGGGATAGGCTTCCGGGATACCCATATGTATCGGCCCTTCTTTCTGCGTAACGAGATTGAGGGCGATATCACCGTCTGCCACTACGATCATTTTCCCCGGGGAAGCGGCTTCCGCAATAAATGGCTCGCCGGCGGCGATAAGCTGATCGCGCTGCAGGGTTCCAAGCCGGTTGTTGTATAAAGACCGGAAACGGCCTTCCAGCAATACGGCAACGGGAACCGGCCCCCCGTTGAATTTTCTCAGGTCTTCTTCCGTCTGGATACTGTTCCAGCTCACTTTCGCCGGCGTACTCAGCACCCGGCTTTCGGGAGAGGTGGACAGCAAAATCGTTTTCTTGATGCCGGCCGCGGCGACCGTATCGATGCTGTTTGGAAATTGCGCCACCACGTAGTCGAGGTTCTTGACGATGGGGTGATTACCGCCCGAAAGGAGCGGGAAATAGGTCCACGACAAAGAAGCCACCTGGGGTTTGCCTCCTGCTTCCCCACCGGTGGTAGTGGCGATTTTTGCGCAGTTCAAATCCTGTACGAGGTCCTGGTTCACCCGCACGCCATATTTAAAGAAAATGTCTTCCAGGTTGAGGCCCCGGTCGAAGGCAATGAAATCGTTCTGGACACGCCGCAGACTATCCATTTCCGCGTATAACTGGTCCACCATCCAGAGGACCCTGCCACCGTGCATGACATACTGATCCAGTTTCAGCTTTTGCTCATCGCTGAATTTTTCAGTGGGCTTCGCCACCAGGATGGCCTTGAAAACTGGCGGTATAGTGGGGAAACTATCAAGCTGAAATATCCGGAAGGCATAATTTGGTTTGATGATCCGTTCAATCAGGTCGTACACATTATAAGACAGCGGTTCTCCGTTCCCCGCGAGGTAACCGATGAGCGGCACGGTATCGATGGTGAGCTGGTGGATACCATGTGCAAATTTGTATTCAAGCGTAGCTTCCACGCGATTGATGGACGCTTCGTCCAATTCTGAATTCTGTCCTGCCAGCAGATCCACCCCTACCGCTTTGCCGTGGTAGCTGACCAGTGCACCGGGCACTACCTGCCGCTGCTCTTCCCCCTGCCCCTCTTTGATCACCGCATTGATGGTATACGGCTTAATCCCCAGCCTCGCCAGCGAATCGAGAAAGGCAGGCTTTACAGAATCGGGAAGGGTTTCGCCCGGCTGGGCAAAACTATAGCGCAGCGCACGGGGATTCACCTCCCGTAAAGATTCCAGCAGCGCGGCGGTGCTGTTCTTCAGTTTACGGAAATCCTTCGGCAGGTCGCCGCTCAAAAATACAGTGATCGCCACCTGGCCGTCGATGCCGGACAGCATGTGCTTTACCGGCTCAGAAAGAGTGAATCGCTTTTCCGCGGTGAGGTCAGCCCTTACTACTGCAAGTGTGCCTGCCACATTCAGGAGTACCAGCAGCAGCAGTAAACCTATCCAGCCAAAACGGGAGGCAGCTAATTTTTTCATCAGGGCTGTCTGTTTATGAGATTGCGCCGGGTGAGCAGCAGGAAAAAGGCAATTACGGAAACGAAATATAAAACATCACGGCTGTCGATCACGCCACGGCTGATGCTACGGTAATGAAAATCGATGCCGAGCAGTTCAAGATAATAGGCAGCGCCGCCGGAGAGAGTGGTGAGGCGACTGATCCCGTTAAACCCCAAATACAGGATAAAGCACGCGAAGGCGCTGACGATAAATGCGACAACGGCGTTTGCCGTAAAACTGCTGCAGCAGATACCTATCGCGGTATAAACAGCTGCCAGGAATACCAGCCCGATATACGCCCCGGCGGTTCCCCCGATATCGAGCCCCGCGTTGACGCCGCTTAGTGCCTGGATACTTACCGCATAAATTAGGGTCGGAAGCAGGGCCAGTACGGCGATGAGCAGGCAGCCCAGGTATTTTCCCATTACAATTTGGCCATAGCCTACCGGCCGGGTGAGGAGAATTTCATAGGTACCGCCGCGGTATTCATCTGCCAGGCTTCTCATGGTAATGGCAGGAACAAGAAAGGTGAGGATCCAGGGCGCCAGCTCGAAGAAACGGTCCAGTGTGGCATAGCCAAAATCGAAAATGTTGGTATCGGGGAAAACAAATAAAAACAAGGCATTCAGCAACAGAAACACGGATATGGCGATGATACCGGTAAGGCTGCTGAAAAATTGCCGGAATTCTTTCTGACTGATGGGCCACATGCGTCAAAAATAATGTATTCACTGCAGAGAATTACGGCAGTGAACGGCAGGTACCGGTAAAACTGCGGAAAGGTCCGGCCGGCCGGCTTTTGATCCACGAGCCTAGACCTTATTTTATTCTGCTGCGCACGGGGTATTATATGACCCGATCTTTGTAAATT
The DNA here is from genome assembly GCA_038229695.1 of Chitinophagales bacterium. GTDB lineage: Bacteria > Bacteroidota > Bacteroidia > Chitinophagales > Chitinophagaceae > JACMLD01. Next base: position 8,514 of record JBBROE010000051.1, read on the forward strand.
CGGGCACAAACCACCATAACCCCACTGAATGGCATTAAAGATTATTGATTATGGAAGCAGGGAGTACCAGCAAATGGTGCAGATGCGCCTGGACATCCTGCGCAAGCCCCTGGGCCTTAGTTTTACGCCGCAGGAATTGGAGCAGGAAAAGGATGAAGTGCTCATCGGGGCTTTCGAAGAAGAAAAAATGCTGGGATGCTGTATGCTGATCAAACAGGCAGACCATACCGTCCGCTTGAGGCAGATGGCGGTAATGAATAATGTACAGGGCAAGGGCATCGGCCGTGCACTGATGAATTTTGCTGAGAATCTTGCCCGGGATATGGGTTATAAAAAACTGCTGATGCATGCCCGGAAAACCGCGGCAGGTTTTTATGAGAAACAGGGTTACCAGATCTCGGGCGAAGAATTTACGGAAGTGACCGTCCCCCACTATATCATGGAAAAGAAATTGTGATGGCTATCCCCATTACCTGAGCACTAACGCCGGTCTGCCCTATTCAGCAATTTCCTTTTCCTTCAGTGCACCGGCTAGCACCACGTCATGCATACGCCTGAGAAAATTCAGCATATCCGGCATGTTGTTTACCCCGTTCACCACGAGTAAAAACAGTTTGCCGACCTGCTTGAGTTTTGCGCGGTTGGTATGTTTCTGCAGGTAGTCCAGCGTATTCTTAAAAATCGCGGACTCAAAATACGGGGAATCGGGCCGGTTGATAAAATAACAGCGAAGGATATTGTCTTTCAGACTCATCTTCTCAAACCCCAGGGCAACGGCGAGCTTACGGCAACGGACAGTGGTAAAGAGGTCCTCCACCTGTTCGGGGATGGGACCAAAGCGATCGGCCATTTCGCGGTGAAAATCCTGCAAATCTTCTTCAGTTTCGCAGTTGTCGAGGCGGGTGTACAGCGATAGTCGTTCTGTAACACTTTCTACATAATTGTCCGGGATAAGGATTTCGAGGTCGGTATCGATGGTACAGTCCTGCACGAAATCTTCCTGCTGCCTGATCTCTTCTTTGAACACATCGCGGAAAGACGTTCGTTTCAGTTCCCGGATGGCCTCATCGAGTATTTTCTGGTACATTTCGAACCCTATTTCAGCCATGAAGCCGCTCTGCTCGCCACCCAGCATATTTCCTGCGCCGCGAATGTCCAGGTCACGCATGGCGATCTGGAAACCGCTGCCGAGCTCACTGTGCTGTTCCAGGGTCTGGAGCCGTTTGCGGCTATCGGAAGGCAGTGTACTGACTGGGGGGGCCAGCAGGTAGCAGAATGCTTTTTTATTGCTTCTGCCGACACGCCCGCGCAGCTGGTGTAGATCGCTCAGCCCGAACTGGTGTGCACTATTGATGATGATGGTATTTACATTGGGGATATCCACTCCACTCTCCACGATGTTGGTACACACCAGCACATCATATTTTTGTTCGATGAAGTCCAAAATACGCGCTTCCAGCTCATGTCCTTCCAGCTGGCCGTGGGCAAATCCGATACTTAAGTCGGGGCAAAGTCCCTGGATAAGTCCGGCCATTTCGCCCAGCCCGTGCACCCGGTTATGGATAAAGAATACCTGGCCGCCACGCTCCGTTTCATAGTAAATGGCCTCCCGGATAAATTCTTCATTAAATATGGCGACTTCAGTCTGTATTGGCTGGCGGTTCGGTGGCGGGGTATTGATGATACTAAGATCCCTGGCCCCCATCAGGCTGAACTGCAGGGTTCTTGGGATAGGTGTGGCCGTTAGAGTGAGGCAGTCTACATTGGTCCGCAGCGTTTTGATCTTTTCTTTAGCGGCTACGCCGAATTTTTGTTCTTCATCGATCACCATCAGGCCGAGGTTCTTGTACTTCACTTCTTTGCCCAGGAGCGCATGGGTGCCGATGATGATATCTATTTTTCCCTCTTCCAGCCGTTTGAGCGTTTCTTTTTTTTCTTTGGCGGACTTAAACCGGTTGAGGTAATCCACGGTCACAGGAAAATCCATGAGCCGGTCACTGAATGTTTTAAAATGCTGGAACGCCAGGATGGTCGTGGGTACCAGGATAACGGCCTGCTTACCATCACAGCAGGTCTTGAAGGCTGCCCGAACCGCAATTTCCGTCTTGCCGAAGCCGACATCTCCGCAGACCAGCCGGTCCATCGGTGAGGCTGACTCCATATCACGCTTCACATCCACCGAAGCCTTGCTCTGGTCGGGCGTATCCTCGTAGATAAAAGAGGCTTCCAGCTCCGTCTGCATATAATTATCGGGCGTATGGGCAAATCCTTCCTGTGCTTTCCGTTGGGCATACAGCCGGATGAGATCGAAAGCGATTTCCTTGACCTTGGTTTTCGTTTTCTCTTTCAGGAGGTTCCATACATCGCTGCCGAGTTTGTTCACCTTCGGCACCGAGCCTTCTTTGCCGGTGAATTTGGCGATTTTGTGCAGGGAGTTGATGTTCACATACAGGATATCGCTGTCCTTGTAAATAAGCCGGACGGCCTCCTGCAGTTTGCCATTGGCCTCAATTTTCTGAAGCCCGCTATAGACACCTACACCGTGGTCGATATGGGTGACATAATCGCCCGGTTGCAGCTCGCGAAGTGTGCGGAGCGTGAGCGCTTTATTTTTATTATACGCTTGTTTTACCCGGTATTTGTGGTACCGCTGGAATATCTGGTGGTCGGTATAGCAGACCACTTTCAGGTCGTCGTCGATAAACCCCTGGTGAATAGAAACGGGAACCGGCGTCAACGGAATCTCGGCCTTAAGATCGATGAAAATTGCGTGCAGCCGTTCCGGCTGCTTCGGGTTTTCAGCGAAAAGGTATATCTCGTATTTTTTTGCGAGGCGGCTTTTCAGATCTTTTATCAGTAAATCAAACTGCCGGTTAAAAGCGGGCTGCTCCGTAGTGTGAAATTCAATTTCATGGAGGGTGGTACCCGACGGAAGATGACCAAATTCCAGCCGGTGATGCGTATTTATCTGCAGCTCCAGGTGTTCGGCGCTGATGAAATCCGATTCTACCGCGGTTCTTTTTTCGGAGCCCTCTTCTTCTTCATCCCGCGGAGCGGTCTTTTTCTGCTGGCCGGGCTGCTGGTCCAGTTCGATAAAAAAATGAAGGTCTTCCTCCTGCACCAGGATCTTTTCCTTGATCACTTCCCAGTCCTGCAGCCACACGGCGGTGTTTTCCGGCAGGAATTCGAGTAACGATACTTTTTCTCCGTCTTCAAAATGGGTGGCAACATTGGGAATGATGGTGACCTGGAGCAGTTTTCTCTCGCTCAGCTGAGATTCCGGGTCAAACACGCGGATCGAGTCCACATCGTTTCCAAAAAGTTCAACCCGGTATGGTTTTTCGTTGCCGAAAGAGTAGATATCAAGGATACCACCGCGCATAGCGTACTGCCCGGGCTGGTATACGAAATCGGTGCGGTGAAAGCCATAATCGGCCAGCTTCTCCAAAAGGGCGGGTACATCCAGCACTTCCCCGGTCTTCAGGCGGATGATATTGGCCGCAATGGTTTTGGGGAGCACCACTTTTTCAAACAGCGCCTCCGGGTAGGTCACAATCATTTTTTTGTTTCCCCCGTTGCTCAGGCGCGTCAGGGCCTCTGTCCGCAGCATGACATGCGATGAATTCAGCAACCTGAAATTCTTTTTATTTTTAAAGGAGGAGGGGAAATAGAACAAGTCCAGCGCCTGCGTCAGGTTTTCCAGGGTATTGTGAAAGTAAGCCGCTTCTTCGGCATCATTGAGCACCACCACATGGTTAATATCGGAGCATGACGGATGCCGGAAAATCGCCGACAGTACAAACTGGGCTGCACTGCCGCGAAGGTTTTTCAGGAAGAGTTGCTGGGGTTTGGTCATAGTGATCCTGTCCGCTATAGAAAAAACGCGGGGATCATTCGCAAAAGCCTCCTGCAACACATTCAAATTCATGAAGGCTGCAAAGATACTGCAAGGTCATTATACGTTGGGGGAATTTAACAGTGTATGAAAACGGGCGTGTGCGCCGGAAGCCTGCCGGAGCATCAGTTATTCTTGAAGGGCACCACCATTTCAAAAGAGGGAATGGTAACGTCAAATATTCTTTTGTTGCTGAGATTTTCCATCTGGTAAGACCCTGCCATCCGGCCCATTTCCGTTCGCAGGTTACAGCCACTGACATACTGGTATTTCTCCCCTGGGTTCAGGGTGGGCTGCACCCCTACTACTCCTTCCCCTTCCACTTCCCGGTTCTGTCCGTTGCTGTCGAATATCTGCCATTTACGGCGGTGCAGTTTCACCGCGAAGATATTCCGGTTCTCGATGGATATCCGGTAAGCAAACATAAATTCCGACTGAATTGGATTGGAATAGTCAGGCTGGTAGAATGTTTCCACCGAAATTTCGATACCTTCTGAAACTTTGGAGACCATGTACGTCGGGTTACAGGGGAAAGGTACAAAAAACCCGCGAGGGCTGCTTTTTTGTTTATCCCCTATAAAAATCCGGCCTGCGCTTGTATATTTACGCGCCTGTTTAACACGTAAAACGCTGCTGCCCGTTGAAATTGCTGAACCGGCAAACAGCGTATTCCGCTAACGTAATTATAAATCCCGGGCATGCCGTTTACCAGGAAAGGCCCGGAGCTAAAAATAAATTCCAATATGAAAATCGCAGTAGCCAACGGAGATGGGATCGGACCGGAAATCATGGCAGCCGTCCTGAAAATATTTAATGCGAATGGTGTTCCGCTTGAATATGAATTTGTGGATATGGGCAAGTGGGTGTTTGATAAAGGTTTCTCCAACGGCATGACGCCGGAAGCCCAGCGGACCATCGAATCACTGGGACTGTTGTTCAAGGGTCCGATGGAAACGCCGAAAGGAAAAGGGGTGAAAAGTATCAATGTCACGGCGCGGAAAACCTGGAATACTTTTGCCAATAAGCGGGTGTTCCAGACGCTGCACGGTGTAGACACAGTGTTCAGCAAGGCAGGCATCCCCATCGACATCACGATTGTCAGGGAAAATATTGAAGATACCTACGGGGGTATCGAGCACATGCTCACGCACGACGTCGCGCTTAGCCGCCGCTTCATTACAAGGCCGGGCAGCATGCAGGTCATCCGCTACGCATTTGAAATGGCTACGATCAAAAAAGCCAGGCGAATCACCTGCGGGCACAAAGCGAATATCATGAAGCTTACGGACGGGCTCTTCCTTTCCTGCTTTTATGAAGTGGCCAAAGAATACCCGCACCTGAAGGCCGATGACATCATTGTGGATGATCTTTGCATGAAGCTGGTGACACGCCCCGACCTGTTTGACGTGGTGGTGCTGACTAACCTCCAGGGGGATATCGTTTCTGATCTCTGTGCCGGCCTGGTGGGTGGCCTGGGATTCGCGCCTTCCGCCAACATCGGCGACCATATTGCCATTTTCGAAGCCGTACATGGCACTGCGCCCGACATAGCCGGCAAAAATATTGCGAACCCCACGGCTTTACTGCTCAGTGGTATTTCCATGTTGCTGCATGTTGGCCTCACCGCCAATTCCGCGATCATTGAAAATGCACTGCTGTATACCCTGGAAAGCGGCATACACACCGGAGATTTCGGGGATAAATCGATTAAATCCGTCAACACCACCGAGTTTGCCGATGCCATCATCGCCAATTTTGGAAAGGTGCCGGCGATGAATGCCAAAATAGTGGTACCGAATATTCCCGGCACGCCGACCCCGTTCAAACTGACGCAGAATGCCATGATGTATTCCAAGGATGAGGAACAGGAAAGTATTGTGGGAGTAGATTTGTTTATTGAAAGCCATGAACAGCCACAGGCCATTGCCGTGAAATGCCAGCGGCATGCCGGCGTAAAATTCAAACTGGTCAATATCAGTAACCGGGGTACGCAGGTATGGCCCACCGGTTCGGTTTATACCAACCTCGTAAATGTTTATGTTGTGCGATTTGAATCGCTGGATGGCGAAGCGCTTAACCAGCAGGATGTGCTGGGGCTGTACATCAGCCTGAGCGGCAATTTCAAAATATGTTCTTCGGAATTGCTGAACCAGTGGGGAGATAAGAAATCGTATAGCCTGGCACAGGGACAGTGAAACGCAGATCAGGACGCCGTCTTCACCATGTAAAACATATAAATCAGCCCGGTAACGACAAGGATGGACATGCTGGCATAGTGAATCCGGAGCCACCAGGTTTCTGAATCTGGCTGCTGCTTCATCCGTGCACGGCCATATTGCACGAAACTGGCCACCGCGATCAGCCCGTCAGTTAGCACGAAACTGAGTATTAATACCGTCAGCAAGGCTATTGTTTTTTCGTTTGTGCGTACCCGTTCTTAATAAGCCATTGATGGAGCTTATCCCGGTGATCACCCTGTACGATGATTTCCCCGTCTTTGACCGACCCGCCGCTGCCACAAATACTTTTTAACTGGCGCCCCAGCGTTTCCAAATCTGCTGTTGTGCCGCTAAAACCGGTGACCAGCGTTACCGCCTTGCCGGCCCGGTGGCGGGTATCCAGCCTGATGCGCAGCGGCTGACGCTGGGGAGCGGTGGTCTCACGCGACACGTTGTCTTCTTCAAAAATAAAGTTTGGGTCCGTGCTGAACACGAAGCCCTTGTTATCCGGTTTGTTTTTCTTCGCCATGCGGACTCAATTTAAGATTTGCCGGTTAAGATGCAACGGCTTTAAAACTCAGATCGATACTTTGTGCCTGGTGGATCAGCGCCCCTGCGCTGATGAAGTCTACACCCGTCTGCGCATAGTCGAGCAGGTTAGCCAGATTGATGCCCCCGCTGGCTTCCGTTTCGGAGCGGCCATTGATCATTTCCAGGGCCGCGCTTACATCGGCCGGCGAAAAATTGTCCAGCATGATCCTGTCCGGGATACCGGTATTCACCGCTTCTTTTACATCCGATAAGGTACGCGTCTCCACCTCAATTTTAAGATTGGGTTTGGTGTTCAGCACATATCGTTTTGCCCTTTCCAGGGCGAGACGAATACCCCCGCAGTAATCGATATGGTTATCTTTTAGCATGATCATATCGTACAGCCCCATGCGGTGGTTGCTGCCGCCGCCGATGCGTACGGCCTCTTTTTCCAGCAGCCTGAAGTTGGGTGTAGTTTTGCGCGTATCCAGTATACGGGTATGGAAGCCCGCCAGTTTTTCGGTGTACCGGCTGGTCAGGGTAGCGATGCCGCTCATCCGTTGCATGCAGTTAAGAAGCAGCCGTTCGCAGGCAAGGAGGGTGTGAACAGGAGCTTCGGTTTCGAAAGCAACGTCTCCGCGCTGTACCTTTTCGCCATCAGTTTTGAAAGCGGTGAATCCAATAGCCGGATGAACATACCGCAGTATCTTTTCTGCCACAGCAACCCCGGCCAGAGTACAATCCTGCTTAACCAGCAACCGCGCTTTTCCGTTTTCACCGGCCGGAATGCAGCAGAGGGTGGAGTGGTCTCCGTCTCCCAGGTCCTCCCGTAACGCCAGCCCGATGAGCTGGTCTAGGCTTTCGTCAAAATCAGGCATGTGGCAAAGATACCCGCAAAGCCGAAAAAGCCAGCCTTCCCGGGCAAGGGAAAGGTACCCCATAAAAAAAGAGGCCTGCCAACTCGCAGACCTCAGGTCTTTCAGGGGTAATCATATTTTATTGAAGGGTCTGGAAGGAAATTTCCTGCAATACCTGGTGATTGTCTTTTTGTTTCATGAACAGCCTTGTGCGGTAGTCGCCATTACGGGTTTTGAGGGTGCCGAGACAATACCGCGAACCATTGTTTTCGCCCTTATAACGGAGTTCAAAAGTCCGGACGTCGTTGGTACTGAAAAAATCCTTCATGATCATCTCAGCCTGCGTCCTGCTGTAGTTGTCGCTGCGGTCTGCCAGCGTTATATCCACGCGGATATCAAAATACCTGGAAAGCTGAACAGCGTTGCCAGTTTTAAGCGCATTGACAACATCCTCGATTTCCATCCCGGTCTTCAACAACGGTACCGGGGGAGCATTGGCTTTTAAAAGGAAGGAACAAACCAGCAACACAAGCCACAAAGAGTTTTTCATAACTTACCCGTTAGGTTTTTCATAATTGCTGTTATCAAAGGCTGGATTGGAAGTTTTTTCTCCTGTGCGAAAAATATGCCAAGTTATCGTTTGTGGCGAAATAGGCGGCAGCAGCTGGTAATTTGGCTTTTCGCACGTTGGAAAAGGGTAAAAATCGGTAGTTTTAAACCATGGAAGAACGGAAAGTAATCTTGGTGATCATGGACGGATGGGGTATCGGGCAGGATAAGTCGGCCGATGCCATCCAGCAGGCCAATACCCCATTTGTCGACAGCCTTTACCAGCACTACCCGCATACCACCCTGGTCACCTGCGGCGAAGCGGTAGGTTTGCCGGACGGCCAGATGGGTAACAGTGAAGTCGGCCACCTTAACCTGGGTGCCGGCCGGGTGGTTTACCAGGAATTGCAGCGGATCAATGTAGCCGTAAGAGACGGTTCTTTTGCTGCTAACCCGGTATTGCTGAAAAGCATCCGCTATGCCAGGGCCAACCATAAACCCCTTCACCTGATAGGCCTGGTGAGTGACGGTGGTGTCCATTCACATATTAACCACCTGAAGGCATTGGTCGATATGTGTGAAAGAGAAGGATTGACCGAAGTGTATATCCATGCATTCACGGACGGGCGCGATACCGATCCCAAAAGTGGCCTGGGATTTATTACGGAACTGCAGCAACACCTGGATGGCTCTACCGGAAAAATCGCGACGGTCAGCGGCCGTTATTATGCGATGGACCGGGACAAACGCTGGGAACGCGTTAAGCTCGCCTACGATGCGCTGGTGAAAGGGACCGGCATTACCGCGGCTACCGCAATCGGCGCCGTTGCGGATTCCTACCACCATAACATCACCGATGAATTTATACTTCCGGCGGTAATACAGAAAGCGTCGGGCGGCCCCCTGGCTACCATTGCCGACGACGATGCCGTGATTTGTTTCAACTTCAGGACTGACCGCTGCCGGGAAATCACGGAAGTACTTACGCAGCAGGACTTTCCTGCGTTCGGGATGCACCGGCTCCGGCTGAATTACACCACGATGACGCAGTACGATCATTCGTTTAAAAATGTGTCAGTGGCTTTCGAGAATGACGATCTGAAAAATACACTGGGCGACATCCTGGCACAGCACGGGAAGAAACAGATCCGCATTGCCGAAACAGAAAAATATCCGCACGTAACTTTCTTCTTCAGCGGGGGAAGAGAAAAACCTTTTGACGGGGAGACCAGGATTATGAAGCCTTCTCCCAAAGTAGCTACATATGATTTGCAGCCTGAAATGAGCGCGAATGACCTGGTGGAAGTCATCGTGCCCGAGATACAACACAGCACAGCAGACTTTATCTGCCTGAACTTTGCCAACACCGATATGGTCGGGCATACCGGTATTTTTTCAGCAGGCATGAAAGCAGCAGAAACTGTCGACAAATGTGTGAAACAGGTAGTCACTGCAGCACTTGATAATGGGTATACCATTTTCCTCACTGCCGATCATGGCAATGCCGATTATATGATTAATGAGGACGGGACCCCCAACACCGCCCATACGCTTAACCTGGTACCGTTCTTTGTGATTGACAAAAGCTGGCGCGGGGCACTGAAAGCAGGGAAACTCGGTGACCTCGCCCCAACGATACTGACAATGATGGGACTTCCGGTGCCGCCGGAAATGACGGGTACTATTCTGACAGCACAGGAACCTGCATGATTGGAGTACTGATGCAGGATTGCGATGCGTTAAATTAATATTTGTTTTTAAAGAACGACGGCGAGCTGCTGAAGAATTTCAAACCAGTCCGGGATATACATAGAAATAGCGATCGGTTTTACAGGCTTTTCGTTTTATCATCTAATTTTTAGCGTTTTGGCTGTGTTTTTCCGGGGACGCATAAGGTATTAAAATTTGTCTTAAATTACAGGTTGCCAAAAGTCCATGATGACAGAGGATTCCATTTTAAAAGGTTGTTTAAAAAATGAGGCGGCAGCGCAAAAGGAATTGTACGGCCGGTACAGTCCGAAAATGCTCGCTGTGTGTTATCGGTTTGCCCACAACCGGGAGGATGCGGAGGACATGCTGCAGGAAGGCTTCATCAAGGTATTCTCACAGATACACACCTTCCGTAACCAGGGGGCTTTTGAAGGATGGATCCGAAGAATCATCGTGCACACCTGTATCAATAACCTGAAGAAAAACCGGAAGTTTAACGAAAGTGTTGATATCATCCATGCCACAGGCCTTCAGGTAAGGGAGGAAAGTGTACCCTCCATCGTACAGGCCAAGCAGGTGGTGGAATGTATCAGGATACTGCCTATCGGTTACAGGACGGTATTGAATTTATACGCCATAGAAGGGTATTCCCACCGCGAAATCGGGAACATGCTCGCTATCGAGGAAAGCACGAGCAGGTCACAGTATACCCGGGCGAAGCAAATGCTGGAAGAAATACTGGTGAAAAAGAAAATTATTCAGCAAACAGCAAAAAAAGCGAACCTGCTGTCTTCTTTCGGAACCTGATGCGGGCGCAGGTCAAAAGCGCCTGTTAAACCTGACCCGGCAAACCAAAACTGAACCTCCGTACACAAACACCCTGCTTCCATGGACCGCAATTTTAACGATAATGATGATTTTGAAGAGTTTCTGAAACAGAAGGCAGATCAATACAAAATTTACCCGGCAGACCGCGTTTGGAACAATATTTATCGCTCGCTCCATCATCCCGGAAGATGGATAGGTTTAGGCCTCCTTATAATCTTAACCGGCACTTCACTTCTTATAGGCAAAAATTCCATCCCGGTTTCTTTTTCCGGTGACTTGCACCCGGCCTCCCATCCGGCGGCTGTTAACCATGCAACAGGACTGCAGATCAATGGCGACGCCATACGGCCCGCCCCAACTTCAGCGCGTATACCGGGCGGAAAGGGAGCAGCAATGGCTGTTTTGATGCCCCGAACGAACGCCGCCAGCGTATCTGTAACCCCTCTCCACCAGCAGGCAGACCACCAGGCCGTGCTACCGGAACCGGCTGATGAGGTATCCAGTTCCTATACCTTAATTACTTTACCCTTGCGCCCGCGGCCCACTGCCTCACTGGTTATCCCGGCCCTTAAGTTCACGGAACACAACGACAAGCCTGTAGAACCTGCAATGGCTGCATTCCGCCGCCCGGTAACCAGTCCGGCGCCTGGTAAATTCATGTTGCAGTTTTATGCCAGTTCCATGATCAGTTACCGCAGGCTGACCTCAGATAAACCGGCCTTAACAGGCACGCCGGTCTCCAGCCAGTATGCCGGAAATGTAAACAGCTACGTGCATCATAAACCGGCGGCGGGTTTCGAACTGGGCGGGAAATTGTTGTACCGGCTTTCTGATAACCTGACGGTTTATGGTGGCGCACAATTAAACTATTCCCGGTACTACATTGACGCCTTCTCTTACAAGGCAGAAAAAGCCAGTATTGCGCTTAACAATAAGTCTTTTTCGGCCGACACGCTCTCCGGATACACCAGCATCAGGAACCTTTCCGGGTTTGCTCCTGAGCAGCTCCAGAACCAATACTGGCAGCTGTCCGTTCCGCTGGGCATGGAAATCGCGCTGCTGGGGCATGGCCGTTTGCAGTTCAACATCGGCGGCGGGGTACAACCCACTTTATTGCTGAACAGTAATGCTTACCTGATTTCCTCCGATTATAAAAACTACCTCCAAAGCCCTGACCTTGCCCGCCGTTTCAATGTGCACACCAATTTCGAAGCTTTCGTATCTTATAAGGCGGGTGGCATGAAATGGCAGCTTGGCCCGCAGTTCCGTTCCCAGCTCTTGTCGAGCTACAGCAACCAGTACAAGGTGAAAGAATACCTCACCGAATTCGGGATTAAATTCGCGGTAAGCAAATCTATCCGCTGATTTTACGTTCCCGCTTCACAGCCTCTCAGGATTTTGTATTTTTGGATATGAAATGCTGTATTCCCGTTCTACTGATTCTTTGTTGCTTCAGCTGGACCTGTAAGAGCAAATCTACCCCTGGTGCGCCATCAGCCGCCATGGAAGACAGTCTCAAACAGATTTCTGCTTTCTTCCCGGTACCGGAATATATTGGCGGGCAGCTGAAGCTGATCGATTCCATGCAGCTGCCGCTTACCTTTACCACTACCATAAATAAAGTGGCGACCTCTCGCATGGCTACCGCGGAGGAACTGGTTGCCTACGCAAAAAGTTTCCAGCAGCCGGACATCAGTGACCGCAACCTTAAAAGATATTATACCGAAACCAGTATTGCAGACCAGGCCTCCCCTTCTGTTACGCTGATTTACGCGGCCACCAGGCCCGATCTGAAAGTGCAGAAAATTAATGTTTTTGTAAAACCCGACCCGGTGGAGAATGACAAGGTAACCGGTATCTATATTGAAAAGATTTTTAAGCTGAAAGACACGCTGTTTAACCAGCAGCTGTATTGGAAGAGCGGCAGGAACCTGCAGATCAACACAGAAAAGAAAATCAAAGGCATCACGCTCCCTGTGGAACAAGTAAAAATTTCCTGGGACGGATCCGACTAATCACCAGTAGCCCGGCTGCACCTTTCAGGAAATACACCGGCAACTGATTACCGCCAACCTTAAGGCACTTTTACAGTTATTGAAGCATCACATCGGCATAGCCGAAAAAAAGAGCAGGCGCCGCCGGCGCTGCGAAGGAAAACAGTAATGACGGCAGCAGAATTTCAGCAGATCGCACATACCATCCCGGTGAATCCCGGCATCTATAAATACTTTGACAGCGGTAAACAGCTATTGTACGTAGGTAAGGCCAAGAGCCTCCGCAAGCGAGTCAGTTCCTACTTCAGCAAAACCTTCACCAGTTATAAGACACACGAACTGGTTAAGCGTATCAGCAGCATTGAATTTACCATTGTGGATTCGGAGCAGGATGCGTTGTTCCTGGAAAACTCACTCATTAAAGAATTTCAGCCCAGGTTCAACATCGACCTCAAAGACGATAAAAGTTTTCCGTACATCGTGATCAAAAAGGAACCCTTCCCTCGGGTATTCCTTACCCGTAAAAAAATAATGGATGGGTCGGAATACCTCGGTCCGTTTACCTCCGTTGCGAGGGTTCGCGAGTTGCTGAATTTCATCAAACAGAATATTCAGCTGCGCACCTGCAAACTCAATTTAACGGAACAAAACATCAGCAAAGGAAAATTTAAAGTCTGCCTTGAATATCATCTCGGTAACTGTAAGGGCCCCTGCGAGGCTTACCAGACGGCAGCGGATTACCAGGAAGGGCTGGCCCGTTTAAGAAGCCTGCTGAAAGGTAACCTCGCCCCGGTCATCACGCATTTCAGGGCTGAAATGAATGATTTTGCCACCAACATGAAGTTTGAAAAAGCAGAGATGATCCGTAAGAAGATTGAACATGTTGAAAATTACCAGGAAAAATCAGTAATCGTCAGCCGGCATATCGGCAATGTAGATGTCTTCACTATCCTGAAAGACGGTGAAACCGCGTATGTCAATTACCTGATGATACTGAATGGCACGATTGTACAAACGCATACCATTGAACTGGTCACCCACCTGGAGGAGGGCGATGCAGAAGTACTTGCATTTGCCGTGGGGAATATCCGGCAAACCTTCAATAGCCAGGCTTCGGAGATCATTGTGTCCTTCGATATCGATTACCCCGAACCAGGTGTCACCGTAACCATTCCCAAAGCAGGTGAAAAAAAGAAGTTGCTCGACTTATCAATCAAAAATGTAGAGTACTTCAGGGAGGAGATAAAAAAGAAAAAGATATTGGCCCTGGAGGGCCGATCCGATATGGACCGTAAACAGGTCCTCTATCACCTGCAGGCAGACCTCCAGTTGCCAGAAGTGCCGGTCCACATCGAGTGTTTCGACAATTCGAATGTCCAGGGAAGTTACCCGGTGTCTGCGATGGTCAATTTCAAAGATGGCATCCCGAGTAAAAAGGATTACCGTCATTTCAATGTAAAAACGGTAGAAGGCATCAATGACTTCGCTACTATGAAAGAAGTCGTCTACCGCCGGTACAGGCGCCTCAAGGAGGAAGAACTACCCTTTCCCCAGCTGGTGATTATCGACGGTGGTAAAGGGCAGCTCAGTGCAGCCATGGAGAGTATTGAAGCGCTGGAATTATCGGGCAAGATGACGGTCGTTGGGCTGGCAAAGAATGAAGAAGAGATTTTTTTTCCGGGTGATCAGCAATCAGTCAAGTTGCCATATAATAGCGATAGTTTAAAGCTCATCCGGCGTATCCGTGATGAGGTCCACCGCTTCGGCATTGGTTTTCACCGCAACAAACGGAGTAAGGGCACCTTTAAAAACGAACTGGAAGAGATTAAAGGGATTGGTAAATCAACAGCGGATGCATTGCTGAGTGCGTTTAAATCAGTAAAGAAAGTTAAAAATGCCGGGGAGGAAGAACTCGCTAAGATAGCAGGGCCGGCAAAAGCGGTGATTATACGCCGTTATTTCGATGAAAAAGAAAGGGGCCAGGATAAAAATCCAGCCCCGTTTTAAAATCCAATATCCTATGAAAAACCGAGGTAAAAGTAGCAAACAAATCCCATAAAACATCAGCGGGTTAAGGGTATTTTTTACAATCGCTAAGCATATTGTGTTAGCAGGGGGCACAAAAAAAGCATCGTATTTCTACGATGCTTTTTTTGTTTTAGTTCATTTATTTAGTACGACCAGAGGTCCTGTTCGTAATTGAATATTTTCTCTTTGATATTGTCTCCTTCCAACAGGCGAAGAATGGGGTCTTTGATGTAGCCGGCAATAAACTGGTCATTTGGATTTTCCACAGTCGATTTGATGATCCGGCTGGCAAACATGCGGCTTTCGAATACTTCCTCCCAGCTTAAGCGGGCACCGAAATTCTTACCATTATAGGCTTCAAATTTAGCCAGCATTGGGCGGAGATCCGGATAATACACCCAGAATAAGGGAGTTACGTCCCGGAACGATCCATCCGCATTGCGCACGGTTTTCAGCGGGGCGATTCCCAGGATACGGGTATGCAGCCTGGACGATTCTTTGTCGAATATCACGTCTTCCTTAATCCAGTACTTTTCAATGGCGTTGGGGTCGAATTCCTCCGTTACCAGTGAATCACGGGTAATTCCCTTTGAGCCATCCGGATCCTTGGTCCAGTCAGGCACCTGGATGGTATGGGGTTTGCCAATCAGCTGTTCCGCGATTTCCTTAAGGGTAATGGGCGTGGTAAACCTGTCGTCAACAGAGCTGAAGGCGGTGATCTCGCCGCTTTTGATAGCGTTGAGCAGGATAATGATAAAACGCTGGTTTCCATCATCCCCGTCCGCCTTATACACAAAGGGCAGGTTCATTTTTTCGTGCACATCGATTTCCCTCCAGAGGCGCTGCCGGTAAACGGCATCGTCCTCGCGGATATGTTCGTAAGGAAGCGGCGTTCTTTCCTTTACCAGGTTACGTTCCACCGCATCATCATTACGCAGGCTTTTGCGGATGACGCCGAGGTTCAACTCCGGCTCAGGCAGCACCGTAGTATCCTTTGCAGGAGGCGGCGTAACCGTTGCGGTGGCATTGCCGGCATTCTTGCTGGTACTTTTTTTCTTGCTGGTGCTGGTGCGCTTTTTCACCGTACGCTTCTTGGTCTGTGCATCTGCAGGTGCTGTACACATTGCCAGTACAGTTAACAGTAAACACAACTTGATGATTCGGTTTTTCATTGCTCGAAAATTTATCAATATCAAAAAAACTATTTCAGGTTGAAGAAGATACCAGGCAGTTCACGGGTAGTGCCATCTGGTCCTTTTACGCGGATTTTATCAAAGAAAACCTGGGAACCGGGGCCAGCCTGTTTGATGAGTGCCTGTGCCGCTTCACCCCATCTTGCCCCATCGTTATTTACTTCGCGGTAAACACCTACGTTGGCAGCTACCGTATAACCAATTACCTGGAAAGGCGCATCGAAATCAGATTCCAGTTTGGCCCTTAAGCCACCCTGTGCTTTGAAGTTGGCTGCAGAAAAGCTTCCGCCTTTGCTGTCACCTACGAATGCGTTGGGATCCGGTAAGCGTTTAACACGCATTTCGAACGGGGTAGTTTTTCCGTTTACCGTTACGTTGATTTTAGCAACGCCCGGGGTGGTTGGTTTCGCAATAAAACGATCTCCGCCGGCTGAGTTGATGTTGCCATTGGTAATGCTAACCTGCATCTTTTCACGACCGGCAGAACCAGCGGAAATAGACATGGGGTTTTCCACACCGATATACAAAACGTTCATTTTTTCAAGGAAGACAGAAGAACCTGAAGGCGTTCCCACTGTATATTTCACCGTTTTGGTGACACTGGCTGGTGTACCGTCTGGCTTGATAAACTCGATTTTTACGTCCACCGTGTGCTCACCGGCGCCGGAAGCGGTTGTTTTGAAATCAGCCGTTCCATCAGCAGTGAGGTTTTGCAGCTGGCCGCCTACATAGATCTTAGGTTTGGCAGCGGTACTAAAGGCACCCACACCGGCAGTGATTTCGATTTCATCACCCGGCATAGCGTAAGTACGGCTGGCCTGGGCGATGGCCTGGAACTGGTCGAACACCAGTTTTACTTTACCAATCTGCGAATGAATGTAATCCACCAGCTGTGATTCAGAATTCTTCACGTCATTCTGAAATTTACTCAGGATGGTTAAAGAAGCGATGGTCGGCGTCATGTGAAAGTAGCTGAAGGTCCAGTCTTTCGCGGCGTCACCCGATTTTTCTGCGTTGGCCTTTTCCGGAACAGAAAGGTCGAGCGGCAGGGTTTTAACAAATTCAGCGCGTTTGGCAGCAATGTCTCTCTGCAGCGAAGGATTGTCCTTAAAATCGTCCGGGTTCAGCACAGCCAGTACATCTTTTTTGTAGGCGGCCAGCTTCTCGTACATATTTTTGCCTTCTCCTTTCTCTGCAAAAAGGCGGGTGGCTGCATCCAAATCATCTTCTTTGAATTCTTCCACGCCTTTGTCATCTGTGCGCAGGCCGGATTCTTTCTTCAGCTGCTGTTTCATACTGGTTAAGTAGTTGTCCATATCAGCCGACAACTTTTTAACCTGCTGAGCTTTGGGGGCCCATATTTCAGCCTTAGCTTTGGTCTGGGCATCTTTCAGTTCTTCACCAAAAGCATCATAGATAACTTTGTTCTTGGTGTCGAGTGAGGTATTTGAGGTAACAATACTTTTATCTACGGTTTTAAAGGCTTCCAAGACTTCATTTGATACATTCAGTGCCAGCAACGCTGTCAGCACCAGATACATCATATTAATCATCTTCTGCCGGGGCTCCTTTGGTAAAGACATGGGTAGAGTGAATTAAATTTATTAAATCAGGTTTTTCATTTTCGGTTAACGGTATCGGATATCGGATCAAACAAAAACTGTTCTTTTCTCAAATCCCGACGGGACAATTAGTGCTTACCCTGCATCGCAGTGAGCATGTTACCGTATACCTGGTTCAGGTTGCTCAGGTTCTTCGCCAGCAGGCCAATCTGTTCCTGAGTTTTCTTGGCATCAGCAACGCTACCCTGCATTGCCTGTGAAGCCGTAGCCAGGTTGCTGTAGAAGTTGTTCATGGCCTTGAGGTGATTGTTGGTATCCTGCAGTTCCAGCTCATAAATGGTATTGAGAGAGCTAAGGTTTTTGGTAAGTGTAGTTACCTGGCCATGGAACAGTTTGGTGGATTCAGAAGCGTCGGTAAAAGACTGCATGGTAGCAGCAGATTTGGTATACGCATCTTTCATCAGGCCGAGCGCGCCGGTAGCCTCTTTAGTCTTGGCTGTATATTCAGAAGTAGCCGTAACCACTTCAGATACATCTTTAATCTGGTTAACGGAGGCGCCAAACTTCTGGAAGCCTTCGCTTAATTTCTTCAGGCTGACAGGAGTAATATCTGCTTCAGTCATCATTTTATTCATCTCGTTGAGTGAACCGTTGGAGCTGTTCCCCATTTTAGGAAGTGCTTCTGCCAGGGCAGCCATTTCCTGGCCGGGAGGTGGCAGAAAGGCATAGATAAGAAATATAGCGGCTTCGGTTAAAAGTCCGATAGTTAACATCTGGTTGGCGAAAGTAAGGTGAAGGATTTTGGCCCATGCACCAAAGATTACCACTGCTGCTCCAACGCACACAAATACATTTACTAATTTGTCTGTTGATCTGCTTACTCCGGACATAGTTTTCGTTTTTTTAGAGTTTTTAAACGGGTTTTTTTGAGAAAAGGATATTATGTTGATTTTTTACAAAATCAATCGGTAAACGGGTTAATCAATAAAAAATTTTGTTCAATGTGTTAAATATCACCGGCGTCCCTGCACGGAAGGCAAATCGATAACGGTCCTGAAACCGATGTATGATTTCGCCGTATCCTGGTATTCGTACGCCCGGGTACCGGTCTGGAGGAAGTACCCTACATCCTTCCAGCTGCCACCACGGATAACTTTCCTTTTCATACGCGGGGGATCAGAATCCTTGGCGTTGTAACGGATATCCGGGTTCATATCATGCTGGAAATTATAGCCACCTTCATAGTAAAGTGATGACGTCCATTCAGCCACATTACCCGCCATGCAATACAGGCCGAAATCGTTGGGCCAGTAGCCGTCGGCACGGACGGTGTAAAAGCCACCATCTTCGGGATAGTTACCACGACCCGGTTTGAAATTAGCCAGCAGACAGCCTTTCTTGTTTCTCAGGTAATAGTTACCCCAGGGAAACATCGACTGTGAGCGACCGCCGCGGGCTGCATATTCCCATTCTGCTTCTGTCGGCAGGCGGAAATCCGATTCCTGTGAGCGCTTCTTGGATTCCAGGAAAGCATTGAGGTAATGGGTTCTCCATTCGCAGAAGGCAGTGGCCTGGTTCCAGTTCACGCCTACAACAGGATAATTGCCGGTTGCGGGATGGCTGAAATA
>JBBROE010000052.1:0-27404 GCA_038229695.1 Chitinophagales bacterium
AAGCCGCCGGGGCGGTGGAGCGGATTGGAGGCCTGAAACGTCAACGCTGCCGGGATGTAGCCGTTGAAAAATTTTCCGTTGAAAGAATGACGGCTGACTACCTGCAGATCTATCGATCCATCACCAACCTCACACCGGAAGGCTAGAATTTTTGAGGGCCTTCAGCAATTCCTGTACATTGATGGTGGCATAGGTGGAAGCATAGTCCGACATGGCGTAGGGAATGATAAGACTGTCGTTACAAATCATGGAACCGCAGGAATACACAACATTGGGTACGTAGCCCTCCCTTTCATTCTCATTTGGCGACAGCACGGGGGTTTCCAGCCTGCCGATTTCTTTTTCCGGGTTATCCAGGTCAAGCAGCGAAATTCCGAGCGAATACTCGCGAACCGGACCCACGCCATGTGTAACAACCAACCATCCCTCCTTTGTCTCTATCGGTGATCCGCAGTTGCCCAACTGCACAAACTCCCACGGGTATTTGGGTTTTTGCAGCAGCGTCGATTTTCGCCATACCGTGATATTGTCCGAGAAGGAAATATAGTTGTTGACACCGTCAATCCGGCATAACATGGCGTACCGGCCATTGATCTTCCGGGGGAAAAGTGCCATACCCTTGTTCTGTGCCACTTCGCCATGGATAGGCATTACTTTAAAGTGATAAAAGTCCTGGGTGAGTAAAAGTTTCGGAAGGATGGTAATACCGTCATAGGCTGTATATGTGGCGTAATAAGTTACTTCACCGTTATCGTCCGTAAACCGAACAAAACGGGCGTCCTCGATTCCCTTCATTTCGGTGTCGGCGATTGGGAAAATGACCCGTTCCGAAATGGAGGTATCCACAGAAAAATCCATTTCATAATGAGAAGAAGCCAGCCACATAATTTCATTCAGCAAAACCAGTTCCACGGTATTGTTGTGGAGCAGATTTTTCGCTTCGGCCACATATTTTTTTAACTGCTCGTAGGTGAATGAGTCCGGCAGTTTTTCTCTTAAAATGCTGTATGCCGGGCTGTCAGCGGGCTGCATTTCGCCCAGCTTGGAGAAGAAGGACGACTTTTCATAAATATTGTTTTTAACGTGTTCCGGCGATTCGAGCATGCGCCCGGGCGGCTCGATGAGGATATGATTATTTTTGTCGATGATCCCCGATCGGAATACTATCGAAGAGATATGTCCTTCCCCGGTAGCCCGAAAACTGAGAATTACGCGTTTCTCTTTGGGGGAGAGTCCGGTCTGGTCAGGGTCTTCCATGATGGAAGGGTTGAAGAAGGCGGCGGCTTCAATCGAATACTCCATCGTGAAGTAGGAGCCTATCAGCACTTTTTGAGCGGTAGACAGCGTAACGGGATCGATGTTTATTTTTGCGAGTACCGGCAACAGCTTGTTGAAGTTATTTTCAAAAACCCGGGAGATGCTCCTGTGCCGCTTTGAATAATCCCGCAATACGTGGAAAAGTGTCTCCCGCTGCTGTTTTTCGGGCATGGCGAGAATACGGGTTATCAAATCAATGCACCGATCTTCGTTATTGTAGAGAAACCTTGCGATAACGCGGCTGGAATCTGGCTGAAAAATGATGTTTTTCCGAACTACGATTACTGGCATAAGCGGATATTGAGTATTAGCGCTAAATTATTACATCTAATGCTGTAAACCGGTCTTACGACAACTTTTATGATTTTCTAATATCTGATGTTCAGTACAATATCGGCCGACAACGATTATACCTGTTCCTGCACGCGGCAGGCCAACTGCGAGATGATGCGGCGGGAGTACATCGTAGAGCCCTGCATTTGGGCAGCTAAGGCTGATACCGCCAGGCGAACGGGCGATATTAAAATTTAGTTAATCATGGGCGGCCGATGCGATCGTGGCCCTGCGTGTTGGTGAAAATTGTTTCGCCAGGCGCGCCTTTCTGCTACGCCGGGTGATTCAGACAGCAGGAAGGCGATACACTTTTGCATAATTGCGGTAATTTCGATTCCACAAAAAAATAGTACATGAGAGAACTTCCCCGGTTAGTATTGATAAGTGTCCTCGTTTTGTTGCTGCATCCTGTGCATGGACAGGAGACCACAGGTTATGACCAGCACGAAGCGTTTAATCCTGTTTTTTATTCCGCCTATGGCGATGACATCCGTGCGGCGGACGGCACGCCAGGCCCGAAGTACTGGCAGAACCGCGCCGATTATTCCATTACCACCGCGTTAGATGATGCCGCCAAAAGCATCGCCGGATCGGTGGTGATCAAATATACCAATAACAGTCCGCAGAACCTGGCCTTTGTGTGGCTGCAACTGGATCAGAATATCTATAGTCTCACTTCAAGAGGTGTTGCAGCAACCGCGGTCAACGGTGGGAGGTGGGCTAACCGTTCTACTTTTGACGGCGGCTATACCATCAGTTCCGTTTCCATCCTCCAGGACGGTAAAACAATTCCGGCAACATACAACATCATTGATACCCGTATGCAGGTGAAGCCGGCAAAGCCCGTCACTGCCCATGGGGGAACGCTGCAGCTGAAAATTGCCTATAGTTTCCTGATACCTGAATATGGAACGGACCGTATGGGGCGGCTGAATACCAGCAACGGCTGGATTTACGAGATCGCGCAGTGGTATCCGAGAATGTGTGTTTATGACAACGTGTACGGATGGAATACCCTCCCTTACCTGGGCCAGGGAGAGTTTTATCTAGAATATGGCAATATTGATTATGCGGTAACAGTACCGGCCAACCAGATAGTGGTGGGTTCCGGAGAACTGCTCAATCCCCAGGAGGTTTTGACGGCTGTCCAGTTGAAACGCTGGCAGCAAGCCAGGCAAAGTGACAAAACCATAGTGATTCGTTCCGAAGAGGAAATTAACGATCCGGCTTCCAGACCCGCAGGAAAAAATATGCTCACCTGGAAATTCCGATGCCTGAATACAAGAGATGTGGCATGGGCATCGTCTAAGGCATTTATCTGGGATGCCGCAAGGATAAACCTGCCCGGTGGGAAAAAATCACTCGCTGCTTCTGCTTACCCGGTAGAGAGCGCAGGAGACAGTGCGTGGAAAAGGTCGACCGAGTTTGTAAAGGGCGCTATCGAATTTTATTCCCGGTACCTGTACCCGTTCACCTACCCGGTGGCCACCAACGTGGCCGGGATTGTAGGTGGAATGGAATACCCCGGAATAGTATTTTGCGAGGCCCGGGCTGCGAAGGGAGGATTATGGAATGTGACCTCCCATGAATTTGGCCACAATTGGTTCCCGATGATTGTCGGCAGTAACGAACGGAAATATCCATGGATGGATGAGGGCTTCAATACTTTCATCAATTCAATGGCTGACAGCAGTTTCAATAACGGGGAATTTGTACGGAGAGGAAGAACCCTTAACCGCCAGTTTATGGGCAAGTATTATTACAACGACAGCGCAGAAGCCATTTTTACCGTCCCTGATGTCACCCATCCCAGGAACCTGGGCAATGTGGCATATGGCAAGCCCGGTTTGGGACTGACGCTGCTGCGAGAGAATATCCTTGGGGAAAAAAGATTTGACAGCGCCTTCAGTTACTATGTTCACCAGTGGGCCTTCAAACATCCGACGCCTTATGATTTCTTTCATTGCATGGAAAACTATGCGGGAGAAACGCTGGACTGGTACTGGCGCGGCTGGTTTATCAATAACTGGAAAATTGACCAGGCGGTAAGGGGAGTTGAATACATAAAGAATGATCCGGCCAATGGCAGCATCATTACCATTGCCAACCTGGGCAAGCTGCCCATGCCCTCCACCGTTGAGGTTACGGAAGCTGGTAACAAAACCAGCAGAATAGTATTGCCGGTTGAAGTATGGGAACATGGCGGTACCTGGAGTTTCCGGTTTAATTCTACCGCCGCTATCAGCAAGGTGGTGATCGATCCCGACAAACAATATCCAGATGCAAACCCGGTCAATAATACCTGGGAGGCAGGTAATCAGTAGCTGTTCCGGTCAACGTAACGGCTGTTATAAAAAGGGCTGCCGACCGGTTGGGTTGACAGCCCTTTTATGCCGCACCGCTCCTCAGCAAATCTGGATCGTAAGCGGTGGTTGCTGCCTGGCTGCCTCTTTTTGGGCATAACCAGGTGAAGCAACTCCCTTTTGTATTTTGAATTGATTGGCTCTAAATCCACGACGTCTTTGTGCCCCGCGAAAGCGCACTGTTAGAACGGGAAGTCAAATTCCCTGCGTGCAATAGTTGTCTGCTGAGTGAAGCGTGTAATCTAAACATTTGTGCCAGCTGTTTGATACCGCAGCGTTGCGGCAAACCGATGGGAATTCGGGTAAAGCTGCTTCATACATCTACCCCGGAAGAAATTTTGTACGTTGAAAATACATGACGCGGGCGGCCGGGGAACCGGTGATGGATATTGTATATGCAACCATAACCAAAAATGTTTTACTGTTCCAACCATGATACATTCATCCGACGGCCCGTACCGTTTTACCGGCTTGAAAAAAAGGGACCGGGTGGACGCTGCGAACAATAAACATGGCCAAACCCGTTATTTATCTCCGCGAATTTTATGCAGGTGACGTGATGCATGCCTACTTTAAAGTAATGGTGCGGCCATTCTGCGATCAGCGGTATAGCCAGTTGTTCCAGGCCTACGGACCCGCTTGCTGCGGAAAGACGACGTTCATCCGCCATTTCCTTTTCGGCCTGCATGGTAACCGCAAAGTGATCTTTCTTACCAGTTCCACCGTAATGGAGACAGCGGAATGGATGGAGGAAGAACTGGCCGATCATCGTGACCAGGTGCTAGTGTATGATACTGGCGCGGGTGAAGGCCATACAGGTACCCTGGTACATCGCAGTTTATGGGGAGGGGTGAAGCGGTGTAATCGATTAAAAGCCCTGTTTTATTTCGGGGCAGCTGCAAACGCCTTTTAAAACATCGCCGGCACAGCCCGGTCAGTATGTTCTGTTGCCGGAATTCCATCGCCCCGAGGCAGGGAAAGCGAATCTTTTTTTTTCGAAGTTGGGAATCCCGCCCATAGCCAAAGTTTCTCTTTCACATGCCGAAATTTTCGCCATCGCGTGGGAACGCGATCCGGCAACGTCGCTGCTGCTGCCGTAAAATGGGTTACCCGGCAAAAAAGCTGCCCGGTAAAGGGCGGCCCAGGAATACCAACAGCGAAGCTGTTTAGGGATGGTTAATGAACGCTTTTGCAGGCAGCAAGCTTTTCTTTCGGAGCCTATACAATACACAGGGTTGTATACCTGTTGTGACCAGTTGTTTCTGACTGGAATGAAAGTATCCTTATTACACCCGGCTGCATTTTTAATTTACGGAACGGCCCTTAAATTTATTTAGTGGGATCAGGCAGTTTTTGCCCTGAAAAATTGATGCCAGGCGGAACTTAACCGCCCTTTGCCAGCGGCGGATGTGATATATTTGGCAACCCTATCCTTCCCCTAAACCCATTAACTGCAGCACGTGAAAGCAAATGCCCTAATCGTCGACGACGAATACAGCGGCAGGATATCTCTCCAGATCCTCCTGCAAAAACATTTCGACCATTTATTCAGTAACATCGTGACTGCCGCATCTGTCGAAGAAGCGGTTGCCAGGCTGTCCATGGAAAGTTTCCAGTTGTGCTTCCTGGATATAGAATTGCAGCACCAGTCCGGGTTCGATATTTTACCCCACGTAGAGCCATCCGCGAAAATTGTGTTTGTCACCGCTTACTCCCAGTACGCCATCCAGGCCATCAAGCAGCGGGCTTTCGATTACCTGCTGAAGCCCCTTAATCCCATCGAACTAAAACTCTGTGTGCAAAGATTTGAAAAGGAAGTAATGGGCGGGGGGATGGGTAAGAGTCACCTCATCGTTAAAGACAAGGGACTTTCGAAACCCCTCAGTTTTTCGGTGATAGAATACCTCCAGGCCGATGGCCCTTATTCCCGGATTTTCTCCATTCACAAGATGCAGTATACCACCGCCCGCACACTGAAACACCTTACTGCGCTGCTGGGAGACGACTTTATCCGCGTACACAAATCTTACCTCGTCAACAAAACCATGGTGCAATCATTTAATAAGGATTCCCTGATAACAACCTATCATACATGCCTACCCGTTTCCCGCATTGGCGGAAAAGAATTGTCCAGGCATTTCTGACCCTGCTTTGCTGTGTGCCGGTGCTGGCCCAGGAAACGATGCTGCGGCCGGAAGCCGACCTGAACAGCGGGTTGCCCTCCAATGCTATCCGCTGTCTGGCAAGAGACGCAGAAAACCGGCTGTGGATAGGCACTGACAACGGCCTGGCGATCTTGCAGGCCAATAATGCTGCCTGCAAAAAAATAACGGGTGAGATCGGCAATGCCAGCGTTTGGGGATTGGCCATGCTCAATAACGAAGTTTTTATCGGAACGCGCTACCAGGGCTTGTATATCTTCAGCAGGACGGATGGCAGGCTGATTCATCGGTATCCCCCTGCGGCCATCTCCCTGATCCGGAAAATCAAGGTGTTTGACAAGCAGGTATTCATACTCACCAATGGTGGAACTTATCTTTACAGTAATGACCAGCTGCTGCCGTTGCCGGTGACCTCGGAAATCGATGGTGACATGCTCATCGATATGTTCAGCTGGAATAATAATCTCTACGGGCTTTCCTACTTTACCCACCAGATTGTTTTGTACCGGGACGGCGCATTCGAGGAAGATGCAGCCCATGAAATTTTTAACGGCGACTCCCTCTTGTCTGCCGAAACTTATTTTTCAGCAGCTACAGTCGGTAATAAACTTATTCTTGGCAGCGGATCGGAGCCGGCGCTGCACTTGATGGCGGTGGTTATCGAAAAAGGAGTGCCGGTAAAAACGTACAGCCTGCCCGGCTACCCGGACAAATCATATGTTACCTGGGATATTGCTGCTTTTGGCAATAAGGTGGTACTGGCTGTGGGCGATACCCGCAATAATAATGACGGTTGTCTCCTGCTGCTCGACAGCCAAAAACCGGGTCTGCAAAAAATGGAGACCGATTATCTTTCCTGTCTTTCGCTTGGAAAAGACGGTAATAATCTTTATTTCGGCGGGCTGCATAAAGGATTGTTCCTGTTGCGGCCATTCAGTGGTTTCCAGGTGCTCGATCGAACCGCAGGTACAACCCTGGCAGATGATGGCCGGCATGTCCTTGAATACCGCACCGGATTTATCAGGAAGCTGGACAGCAGCACCGGCAGCGGGGGCCGCCAGGTGGAAGTTGACAACAGCGACCTGCATTATAAAGCGAGGGTATTATTGTCCGGGGATACCCTTTTTTATTTTGCGGACAGGGAAGTGAAAATGTACAATGTATCCAGCCTGCGGCCCCTGGCTGATCCGGGTCCCTTTCGTATTGCCGTCTCCGCGTTGGAAAGACTCGATAGCGACATTTTTATTTTCCCGGGGTACGGGAAGGTTTTACGCTACGACCTGCTGCGGCAGAGGCTGTCGACCCTGTCCGGTGTCGAATCTTTTATACCGGTCCCGAAACGTTTCGGGGATATCATTTACCTGCTGAACCAGGAAAAAGGGTTCAGCATCATCAAAAAAGACAGCGCGTACCCGCTTAACTGCAGCGATAAAAGCGTTGCCTTTGCTGCAGATTTCACGGTAGTGGGTGACAGCCTCTTTACCCTGTTGCGCAACACCCTTTTCATCTACCGGGTGGATACCGCGCATCACCGCCTCTTACCGGGGTCAACGGTTCGTGTGGATAGTCTTATTGAAGGATTCACGCCCCTTTGGCTGATTTCGGCGCACCGAAAACTTTACCTGGTCAATGAAAAGGGTATTGTTCTTTTTGATCCGCGGCGCAGCGAGCCCGTCAGCTATTATTATTTTGGTAACTACCTGGCGATGGGAAAACCGGTGACAACAGGTGAAGGGATCATACTGGAGGCGGGGAACTTTACCGTTAGCATACCTTTCCGGGATATCGATCACCCCCCGGGAACGCAGGATGGATTCATGCTAACGTTTCCCGGTGCCGTCAATGAACGGCTTCCATTCTACGCCAGTATGCAATCCGCAGATTACCTGTTCGAAAACAGGTTTCTTAAAAAATTGGTGCTTACTTCCGGCGATCAGGAAACCATTGTCCGGTACAGCATTGGCAATGGGTTTAATTTCCCGGGCGGCCTGGCGTCCGGTGAATTTCGGTTACGGGTCACCGGGGACGGGTCCAACGTAGAAAAGCGGGTACACATCGAGATCCCACTGGGTCGAAATCCGTACTTTTTCATTTTTGTGGCGGTACTGGTCTCCGCCACGGCGTTTTTCATTATAAGGGCCCAGCTGGAAAAACGGGAGTTGCAAAAGAAATTATATGAGAACCGGCTTCAGATACTTAACCAGAATTTAAATCCACACTTTGTTTTTAATTCGATGAACCTGATCAGCTCGCTCGTACTGGAAGAAAAATATGAAGAAGCCGTACAGGTCATATCCGATTTTTCAGGCTTGCAGCGGACCTACCTCGAAATGAATAACCGGGGCGAGATTTCATTGCGCGAAGAACTGGATTTCCTGGAGGCCTACCTGAACCTCCAGCAACTGCGGTTTCATGTTGACAGTAAGTTTGTCTACTCAGTTAATATTGCGCCCGAAGTAGACGCAGCGGCCGTGATGGTGCCACCTTTTATTCTTCAGCCACTGGCGGAGAATGCCATCAAGTATGGTATTATTGGCAGTCATGCCGCCAAAAGAATGATCCGGATTGATGTGTACGGCACTGACCCGGTGGTGATCAGTTTCGAAGACAACGGCCCGGGTATCGTAGCAGGGATGAAGGGACTCGGCCTTGGCCATCGCCTGCTGCAGGAACGCGTTCAGCTCTTTATGAAGGATAAAAAGAAACGCGTGAATTTCCTGGCCGGCCTGCCCGCCTTATTCAGTCGCGGTGGTTACCGGGTGGAGATCCAGATTTACTGATTGCCAGGGGGAGTGCTACCGCCCCCATTCACCTTCTCCTGTTGAAGTTAAACACCCTGGAAATATTGAATCCGAAATAGATATCCCCGTCCTGCCAACGGCCTGCGGTACCCGTTATGTATTGCGGGCCAACCATTCCCCGGGAGTTGCTAAAAACAAACTGGAACACATGGCCGCCGGTTTCAATGTCTATTCCGGCTGATAGAGAATTATAGCGCTTGTAAGACAGCGTTTGTCCTGCGGGCACGAGGTTGTATTCAGAAACGACACTCATCCGTTTTGTAATTTTGAACCTGCCCCCGATGCCGAGATCAAAAAGACTGTTCCTGTCTCTTGCATCCGGAACAAGATTGAAATGGATAAACGTAGGTGTAAGCTGCAACGACAGCCGGGAACTGAACTTGCGGGCAATAAGCAGTTGCGAAGTATAGGTGGTGCGGTAGGTGGCCGAAAGATACGGTTTCTCAGCCTGCGGCGGGGAAGTGGTGTAGGTCACCAGCTCATAAAGATTTATGGAAACAGGGATCTTACCGGTCGTTTGCCGGAGCAATTTGAATCTTGCACTGGCATCGTAAGTCTTGTCGACCGAACTTCGGCCAACCCCGATACTCAGGCGATCGGTAAGACCATAATCCAGTCCAAACCTGATGTCGGCGTTATCCATTCCCCAGAGCGCATAACTGCCGTCACTGATTTTCCCGAACCGGTGCATGATTAAGAACTGCAGTGTTTTCCTGGCCGGCGTTTCAACCGTCGGGGTATTGATGAGCTGGGTCGCTTTAAATGTGCTGTGCACCACCTGCTGTACCGGGTCGGCCAGCAGGGAGTCGGCAGCCGTGCGTGCAGGCAGGGTTTGTGCAGTTCCTGGAAGGGCCTGTACAGCGCTCCATAACATGAACAGTGCGGGTAACTTATTATTTAGCATAGCATTCAAGGATTATATGAACATCGATTTGTTTGGCTATCTTATCTCTCACGAGTGAAGGAATCGAAATATTGAAATCGCCCGGAAGTAAGGAGAAGGAGGCGGCGCAGGTGACCTTGCCGGAAGTCACTTCCACTGACCCCGGCACATCGATGGGCCGGGTAATACCATGCAAGGTTAGCTGGCCGGCAACCCGTACCGGGTATATCCCGTTTTTGGCGCTGTCGGCTCCCCCGCTGTATTTGCCCGAGAAGGAGGCCCGGGGAAACTTGTCACTTTCGACATAGTTTTCATTGAAGTGCTCCTGCATGAGTGCTTTGGAAAACAAAAAACCTTTTACCA
This sequence comes from Chitinophagales bacterium, assembly GCA_038229695.1. Taxonomy (GTDB): domain Bacteria; phylum Bacteroidota; class Bacteroidia; order Chitinophagales; family Chitinophagaceae; genus JACMLD01. The sequence goes on from JBBROE010000052.1 coordinate 10,223, forward strand.
GGCAGGCTACTGAAAGGGAATGATCACCGAGGTTGATTACGCCGTAGACCTGGTGGCTTTCTGCCCTGACGTCTTCCAGTGGTGTCTTTGAAAAAAAACCGAGGTACCCGTTTTTAGTCTGGTAGACCTGTGTATAAGCGCTTTGTGCGTACAAGGCGGCGAGGAATAAGAGGGACAGCATTTTCATATCGTCCGTATTTAATTGTTAATTGTACCGCGGGCAATCCAATCCCTGATGGTATTGATGTCGCAGTCAGACAGCTTTGCGGCACCCTGGGGCATGGCCGGGTAACCAGCGGCGTGTGTGATAACGGCTACCAGGTTGCCATTGTCGGCCTGGTTTTTAACTGCTGCATACGAGTCCAGTGTTATCCCGTTTTGTGAGTTACCATTGCCGTGGCAGCTGTAGCAGTTGGCCTTCAGAATAGGCAACACGTTAGCCGTGTATTTCATATTTGTAGTATCACAGGAGACCGGGTTACCCGGGTTGGTACCGGGGCTGACGGCATTCGTATTCGATTTTGAACAGGAATAAAGCGCCGCTGCCAGCATCATGATACAGGAAATCTTTTTCATATTAAGTAATTGAATTGATTAATTGCTGATAATTATCGCGTCCACCAGGTTTACGTCTTCCAGGAAGCCGGTGCATTTTCCTTTGACGGTGATGTGGGCGCCTTTGAGTGGGGGTGGGGGCGGTTGACCTTTCTTCCCCGTAAACAAACCGCAATTGATATTACCCGCGGGATTGCCTGTTGCCAGCGATATGTTTTCGCTGCTATCGGTTTTTACTACTTCGTTCACCGTACCGGATATTTCCAGCACCTGTCCGAGGTAGAGAGAATCCGTGCGCGACCCGTTCATTGAATAGGCAGTAAACAACTCGGCTGCACTGAGTCTGTATGCCGCTGCGACGCCAGCGAAGTTTTCACGCGGCTGGTTGAATTTATATAAGCCCGTTCCGGCGATTATGGCAGCGCATACCACTGCTGCTGCAAAAACTACTTTTCTTTTTTGCATAACAAAATCTTTACCTGCGGCCGTCAATGAGTGAAGCGGGTGATCCTGATCGTTAGCCCTGAGCTTTGAAGAGGAAGACTGGCGATGCCAATTCCCCGTAATGGTAATTTTATATATGGTTCAAACCGTATGCTGAAATGTTTACCCCAATCTTTCCGGTATCCTGCGCTGAGCGTGGCTACCGAGAACCAGTTGTTGGTGGCATTCCGGTATCCATATTCTGTTGTGTAGGATACTCCGTAACGTTTATAGTTAAGATCATAGTCTTCGTTTTTCATCAGGTAAGACGACAGACCCGCGCTAATAAACCAGCCATGTTCTTTGCCGAGTCGAAATTCATAGGACAGGTTAACAGGAATTTCAAACATATCACAGTAACCGGAAGCGGTGTTGACAATACTGTGCATCGGCAATTTCAGCCTGGTGGTATCGAGGTATTGCCCGCTGCTGTAATAGTTTTTCCTGTCCCAGAGAAGGCCGGTTTCCATTGACCAGGATTTGCCGAGCCGGTAGCCTGCCAGTATGCCGATGCTGTAACCCGTTCTGCTGGTGCGCTGGAACTTCACCGTGCTGATGTCCGGGCCTGCAAGAAAAGAATAGTATAGCCCTGTATGGCGGGTCATCCTCGTTACATGTTGTGAGCTGCTGGCGGGTAAAGAAAGAATGGGGAAGCCCGGTTCCACCACATGGGCAACAGGCTCCCGCGAAATCCTGTTTATTATGGCTGGGCCAAATGGCTGCTGTTCTGGATCGCCTGCAGTTGCCATTTCATCGGGCTGCAAGCCGGATGTCTGGGCGGCAACTGGGGCAGTTACTTCACCATCACGCTGTGAGGCATCGGGGAATGCCGACACAATTTTCTTTCCTGCCTGTTGGGGTTCATTCGTCTGTCGGGGTTTACCGTTGGTTACGCGTCGACTTGCAGCGTTGAAACCCGGCCGGGTTGCAACAAGGCTTGAAATTTGGGTTGAATAGGGGCTGGCAATGCGCACAGTAACCGGGCTCTTGCCAGGACCAGCCAGCTTTGCTACCGGCGTTGATTTTTTTATTCGAACTGCCTCAGCCATGCTGATGTTGTCTCCCGGACCAGCGGTAGGGTTTACCGCTGCCGAATCTGACATACGACCACAGATAAAGCCTATCGGCAACAACAGCAATAGCCATAATAATTTGTATTCGCTTTTTTTATGCCGCGTGTGTGCCAGGCCTGCCTGTCCGAGTTGTTGCATTACACTGACCCAGTCTGCACTGTCGGTGTTCAGCGGGTATTCATCCGCAGCCCTGCTGAACAGCTCATCCATATCGTCGTTTGTCATATGCATACATCCGCTTCCCGTAAATCTTTATCGAAAAATTTTCTTAAGTGCATCCTCGCTTTCGACAGGTTCGATTTGGAGGCGCCTACTGAAATACCAAGCTGCTTTGCAATTTCCGCGTGCGTAAAACCGTCGATGATATACATATTGAAAGCAACCCGGTAAGACGGTGGCAGTCTCTTTACTTCGGTAATCAGATCTTTGTACAAGAGCTGCTGGTCGGCACCCTGGCTGTTGTCAGCTATCTCCCAGAGATTATCAGGGAGGCCGCCAATTTCAGGTATCATATTATTTTTCCTGAGTTCATCTATCGCCGTATTGATCATGATACGCTTCATCCATCCCATCCACATTCGCTCGAGGTGCATCCTGTCGTTGCATTCAAACCGTTTAAAATGGATGAAGATTTTTACAAATCCGTCGTTCACCACGTCCACCGCCTTGTCGTAACGGTATATATACCTGAACACCACTTTGAGGGCATATCCATAGTATCGCTCGTAAAGCCGTTTCTGACTTTTTGGGTCATTGGTTACACACCCTTCCATTATAGTATGCAGTTCTTCCAATTGGTGCAGTGGTTATACCTGGTAATACGAAGTAAAGCCACCCGGGTTGCCTCAATAATTTTATTTGGCAACCCGGATGTTTTATCTGGGCGCAAATGGGGCGGTTTTAACCACTACCGGCCAGAATCCCGGCGTTGGAACGCTCACCCCCCGGTTGAATCCTCTTCTCATGCTATCTTGTCCAAAATAGTACATTGGCCAGCCCTTATAAGTTAGCTGTTTTTTGCCATAAACGGAAATGGTGCCAAATAATGATTTATCAAGAACAGAAGGGACGACTGCTGTCTCAGACTCGTAAACCGGCCAGGTGCCGTTGTTGGACAAATCCGGTTTAGTGTATTTATTCATGTTGAAGCTGTCGGGAGAAAAAGCGTATAGGGCTACGCCCCTGGAATCTGAAAAATATTGAGTCTTTCCGCTGCCTTCTGAATAATCGTTTTTATAATTTTTTCCGTTTTTACCAGTAAGCTGGGCATTTATCATCATGATACTGTAGTCACTGCGGGCGATGAACCACAAGTTGCCAATGGCATCACCACCGGTGTCGCCGGCGCGCTCCCGGACATGGGTTCCGTTCAGCAGGGGAGCATAGTAGTACAGCGGCCATCCCTTATAGGTCGTTTGATGGCTGCCTCCGGGGGTGGTAACGATGCCAAAATCCCCCGGTGCCAGTCCGGCCGCGAGCATATCGTTTGTTAAGACCGCACCTGCGTAGTAAGGCGGCCAAGTATCTGCGCATCCTGCTGTGCAGCCAGGGGAGCCATCAAAATCATTTGCAAAAAAGTAAAGCGCAAACCCCAGGCTGTCGGCCAAATAATTGCTGAATACGGTGCTGTTTTTGATGATTACCGTGGGCTGCGGCAGGGGTATGGCTGAAGCCAGGTGGTCTTTGGTACAGGACAGGCACCACAACAGGCCTGTAAACGCAGTTGCAGCGCGGCTGAATGATCGCGGCATAAAAATATTTTTTGGAAATGACCCGGTGTAATCCGGAATGACGACAATCTGGATACCCGATTGCCGTTGTTCAAAAAAATATACGGCCGGGAGCGCAAGCGGTTGCCTGGGCGAACAGGATCACCAAAAAATGGTAAGAACAGGTAAGTTGCGGGCCGGAATTCCCGGACGTTGCACACAAAGAGAACTGCAGTAAGATGGGGCAGTAAACGGTTTATTTCTTTGTTTTATCCAGTGCCGCGCGGAGGCCATGCGCAAGTTGTTCTGCATTGCCGGTTCCCCAGTAATGTAAAAAATATACGATGGGCTGTTCATCAATCATATGGTTGTGTACGGCGACGACTTCGATCTTGTTTTCAACGAGTGCTTTTATAACCGGGGCGACCTCATCGGCCAGCATGGTGAAGTCTCCGCAAACTGCGGCCCTCTCTGGTGTACCCTGCCAGGAGGCCCAGGTATTGAAGCCACCGAAAGTAGTAACCGGCATGCCATGTTCCGTTAACTTCACATCCGGTCTTCCAATGGTATATTTGTAAACACCGCCGTTCATTTCACCTTTTTCACCGATGATATGATCCAGCCTGGTGAGGTCGATCGTATTGACAACACTGTCTTTCGGAACCTTCCCGGGGTCTGTACCGCGGGACGCTTTTACTGCATCGAACACGGCTTTCACTTTGGCCGCCATACTGTCGGCCTGCCCCGAGCCACCAATATGCATATAAATAATGTTGGGATGATTTCTCACAAAATGATTGTGGATGGCCGAAATGGTCAGCCCTTGGCGAATGACTTCCTGTTGTACCGGTTTTAAATCGTTTTCGGTCAGGATGATATCACCCATTACCATCACACCATGGGAAGATGGCGAAAACACAGCCCATGAGCCGAGGCCCATCGGAGGAGTAATTTTAAAGCCATCGACCATCACGTTGAGATCGTTTTGGGGTACAGTTATTTTGTATTCACCGTTTTTTTCCATGCCTTTCATGCCGGTCACTTTTTCAATAGTACGGATGTCAGCGCTATGGTGGCTGCTGTCCATGGCATGCGTCATTTGTGAATGTACCGGCTGCAGGCAGGTGCAGACAAGGCTGAGAATAAAACATCCGGGTGTTAGCAAAATTCGCAGGTGTTTGTTCATGTTAAACGGCGTTATGGGGAAGAATGAGCAGGTGCTGGTTAAAGTTACACAATCCCGGTTTCGCGCTGCAAAAGAAATACGGCTGCAACAGTTATTAGCTGGTACATTGCGGGGACGTCAGCAAAACTGCGACCCGGCCTGTTCTTCATTGGACAAGCTGGAAAGCTTTGCCCGCCGCTGCTGAAAAGATCACCATCATTTTCGCAGTTGAGTATTCCTGAGATGCTGCGCCCGGTACATATTGTCCGTTGCCTGCAGGATCTTTTCCCTGAGTTTTGGATTATAGCCGGGATGTGCCTTGAGGAAGGTAGTCACCACCTGCCAGGCAACGGGCGAACTGTACTGCGGGAAAATGGCATTCAGCCAGTTCTGCGGAAAGAAAACATCCCCGGTGCGCTGCACGTCCTGCAACATTTCCAGAGAGGCTGGTAAAAACTTTACAAAAGCCGCCTGCCGGAGGGGGTGATTCATATAAGCAAGGGCCGACGCCACCCAGGCTTCCTTGTGCCGTTTAGCGGGGTCGGAAAGACTGATGAAAAAGGCATCCCGCGTTGCGGTATCCGGTGAAAGTGCGGGCATGAGAAATTCCAGCCGGGCTTTCCTGTCGGGGTTCCTGATACGCTCCAGCTGGCGGGTCAGTACGGTGTGCGCCGTATCGTTTTTTATGGCGATGGTGATTGCAAGTGCCGTGTAATCGTCTTCCGTGAGCCGTATGCTGTCTGGCGGTTGCTGCTGCTGCCAGATGCGGTAGATGCGCGCCCCCGCCTCCGGGCTCCGGAAGACATCCTGGTAGGTCCTGAAAATTATTTTTTTATTATTGGCAGTGGGTTGACTGCTAACGCTGTTCCACAATCGCTTTTCAAGATCGGCAGTGGCGGTATCGCGTTCTTCATTGCGTAGGAAATTCCAGTAGATAGTGCCGGCATACCCGCAGATGAGCCGTAGGTTTAATTCATTTTTTTCTGCTTTAAAACCCTGTTCCATCAGCTGCAGCAGTTGAAGTGGCCCGGGTCCATTTCCTGCCAGCATATTTTCATAGAGGTTGATGTATGTAGCGGCCCGTTGGACGGGGTCCTGCCACGTAAAAAGGTCGCTTCCTGCATAGGGTGGGAATAGTCCGTACCCGCTTCCATCACTATTGAAAACGACATAATCCGGTTTTCCCTCGACCGCAACTTCTGTGGTAGCTGACCGGCTGTCAACTTGCACGGTGGCCCACCTGCCAGGGTAATGAACTGCCAGTAAAAATTTTTGTGGCCATACCGCGGGGAGACCATTTTCAGGCCGCTGGGTGATATAAATTTTACCCGAAGCATAGCGATAGCTGAATACCGGCCGGCCGGTCCGGTTGACCCATACGTTATTCCATTTCCCGAGGTCTGCTGTCGTGTGCCGGGCAAGAAGGGCAATGAGGTCGTCCCACCTGGCATTCCCGTATTTATACTTCTGCAGGTATTCGCGAACGCCCTGCTGAAAATTTCGTTTTCCCATGAGGCTTTCCAGCTGGCGCATCATGATCGGCGCTTTATGATAGATAATACTGCCATACAGTGATCCGGCATCGCTGAGGTTGTTAAGCCGCTGGCGTATCGGGTTGGCCCCGGTCGTACGATCGATGCTGTAAGCCGCAGGGGTATGGTCCAGCAGGAATTTTAGGGTAAACGTTTCGTGACCCAGTAATTTTTCGGTCACTTTATCTGCCATAAAATTGGCAAACACTTCTTTCATCCATACATCGTTGAACCAAGCCATGGTGACCATATCCCCGAACCACATATGCGCTGTTTCGTGGCTGATGACCGCCGAGCGCGCGATCTGCTGATCCCGGGTCGCTGCTTCATCGAGAAAGAGCGCCCCGGCATTATACTGCACTTCACCCGGATGTTCCATGCCCCCAAACTGGAAGGAAGGAATGGCAACGAAACCGATTTTTTGAAAGGGGAAAGGGATACTGGTCCAGTTTTCAAGAAAATTTATAGCGGCGCGGTGTGCGAGGAAAATGGAATCTACGCTAAGCCGGATTTTTGCGGTGTCTGTTTCGCGGTAGAGCAGGCGCATCCCGAAGCGGTCTGCGATCGCATATTGCCCGGCAGTGAAAGAAAACAGGTAGGTGGGCAACGGTTCGGTTTCCGTGAAATGGTAGGTGGTATTTTTTCCTGCAACGAAAGAGTCCTCCATACGACCATTGGCCAGAACTGCCCAGCCGGAGGGAACGGTGAGGTTCAGCCTGAACTTCGCTTTGAGATCAGGCTGGTCAAAGCAGGGAAAAACGGTCCTGGCCCTGTCGGGTACAAACAGCGCGTACAGGTATTCACTGTTGCGGTTCAACGATTCATTTCCCGCGATAAAGCGGATGCTGACGGTATTGATTCCTTTAACCAGCTGGCGGTAATTGAGAACCAGGTGTTCACGGATGGACTGAACTTCGGCCTCGCGGCCATTGATTGTTATATGGAGAACATGGGAACTGTCCTGCCTGAAATCCAGCTGTACATCCTGGGTTGCATCCGCCAGGGAAAATCGGATGGTTTCTGTTGCGCCTATGGATGCGGTTTTGTCGGGGGGAAGGGTAAACGATAAATCATAGGTCAGCCTGCTGATTACCCGGTGGCGGTATGCGGCAAGACTGGCGGAAACCCCCGGCATAACGGTCTGGCCGAAAACTGTGATTGCCGAGAGGAAGAGGATTGCTGAGGTCGTCAATTTTTTAATCATGCTGTTGCGTTGGTGCCTCAAAGTAATTAAAATAGCAGTTGCCCCGGCACGCAAATCGAAAGTACCGATCGGTGTCCTGCCAAGCGCTTTTCAACCTGGTCGTTTGCGTATCGTTTATATTTGAACAGGAATGGGCGGAATGGCCCGGTTTTTTTATGACCGAACTACAATTCATTTTCTATGCGCAACATGTTGATGTTACTCCTTTACTTTTCGGCAGCGGGAAAGGTTGCCAGCCAGTCGCAGGGCAGGCCGGATGTACAGACCATCAGGTTATTGAGGGATTCCTCCAACCTCGCCATCGCGCGGCACGATGTGGACGCCCTGTCCGCTTACTGGGGCGAAGGACTCGTTCTCATCCGGGGAAATTCCACGGTGGTAACGGGGAAGGAAAATATAGTCAGGGACTGGAAGGCTTTATTTCGCGATAACCCGGAGGTTCGCTATGTCCGTACCCCGTCCGTGATCGTTGTCAGCAGGAATGACACCCTGGCTTGGGAGGAGGGTACGTGGAGCGCCTCTCATTCCTATAGCAAAGGGGGCAGGTACAGTGCGATGTGGAAGCGAACCGGGAATACCTGGAGAATCACTGCCGAATTATTTGTTTCGCTCTTCTAGGCTGCGGGCAACCTGTAAACCCGGTGCCGCGGGGTTAGAAGGCAGGCCGCTGCAGGTAAAACCATTACCGAATAAATGTCAGTAAAATTGTTTAACTTTTAGATGATAGTTTTGTTCTTGCCCATAAGAAGTTCGGAGTGTGAAAAACGGGTACAAAAAAAGAGAACTGACGTAAAGATGGAGTGTAGGATGTTGAAGCAAATAAAGGTCCGCCAGGCGGTACATGTAATCGCGGTATGTCTCCTAATCATGGTCTTTTCTGCTCATGGGCAACAGGTCGTGAAATGGGAATTGAAGCAGAACCGGGATGGCATTGCCGTCTATACCGGTAACGTAGGAGGTTCTAAATTCAAGGCCCTGAAAGTATCGTGTACGTTCAATGCAACACTTTCACAGATGGTACAGGCACTGATGGATGTGGACAGGACGCCAGAATGGCTTTTTCATACAGCAGGTTGTTTTATCGTCAAACAAATCACCCCCGCAGATCTTTATTATTATTCGGTGGTCGAAATTCCCTGGCCGGTGAGTAACCGGGATTTTGTTTCTCACCTTAAAGTGAGCCAGGACCCGCCAAGCCGGGTAGTCACTATTGATGCCAACTGTGTGGAAGGAATGGTGGCGGCAAAAGCCAACATGGTGCGTGTAACGTACTCCACCGGAAAATGGATCCTTGCTCCGGTCGGTGGCAACCAGGTTAAACTCACCTATACAATCCATGCCGACCCGGGTGGATCCATTCCTGCGTGGCTTTCTAACTTATTTATTACACAGGGACCGCTTCAGTCGATTGAGAAATTAAGAGGTTTTATCCAGCACCCCACTTATAAAAATGCGCGCCTTGATTATTTAAAGGAATAGTGGAAACCCACGCTCAGGACTTGGCGTTGTTGCGTTCGATCAATAAAATATAGCCCCTTTCATGCGGCCGTTCCGCTAAAAAATACCTTAAGGCCTTTACTGCAGGCGGTTCCGGTTGGGTAAGGGGGTGGCAATGGCGGCAAACTATTTTGGATGGAAAACAAAATTTGGATCATCCCCGTCATTATCTTAACTTTTTCACGGCAATCCTTTCGTCATATGCTGCCCTGTGTTGATTTTTCCTGTTAAGCTCCTGGTTAGTCAAATATAAGTCACCCCCAAACCGATTATATATGACAACCCAACCATTGCGCCTGCCGGCGCTGTCTACCGGCCGTTCATTTTTTTTCTCGTTAATTTTTTCGTTCGTTTTTTTTTCCGGCGGGATTTCCTTGGCCCAGGCGGTAGCTCCCAAGCCGGTGTACGTTTCAGTCAATTACATCAAGTGCCAGGCAGGGAAACAGTCGGAGTACCTGGACCTGCTAAAAAATTTCAGCCGTAAACTCTACGAGTATAATTTCAGGCAGGGCAGGGCCATGGGGTATTACGTGTCGAGCCTCCTATTGCCAACTGGTAGTGAAGCACCTTATGATGTATCGGTCATTGTAGTGTCTTCCGATCTGAAATTCCTGGTAGACGATTCCATCGCGCCGCTATCAATCTTCAAAAAGGTGAATCCCGAGGCTTCTGAATCCTATATGCAGTCGGAGATGGCGCGTTATGGTCCACTGCGGACTATTGTAAAAAAGGAAATTTTTACCGCGCTTGATGAACTGGACCCCAAAGCCGCACCAACGAAGTATTATACGGTCGATTATATGAAAACTGCGGCCGGCAAAACTGCCGACTACATCAAACTGGAACAGGAGGTATGGAAACCCATTCACCGGGAAAGGAGTAAAATGGGCGTACTTAATGATTGGATCCTCCTTGAAAAAGCGCTTCCATTTAATACCATGGCTCCTTACGATTATGAAACGGTGAATTTTTTTAACGATATGAGTTTTCTCACCGATAGCAAATATGCGGAAGCCATCAAAAAGGCATTTCCCAATATAGATGTTACGAAAAGTATGAACGACACCAATGCAAGCAGGGTACTGTTAATGGAGGAAGTTTGGAAAACAGAATTCTTTGTCGACGCTACCAATACAAAAAAATAGGTTGTTGCGAAAAGTGCGGCCCTTCCGCCTGACTTTATTTCGGTTGGGATGAAGGGGCCGTGCTTCCTGTGTCAAGATAGTTGCGCCTGCGAGGTTACCCTTACACGCCGGGAACCCCCGTTTCACAGTTCTGATCATTTTGTTTATCTTCCTGTTACCGGGGAATGAATAAAGCAGGTGAACCTGCGTTCGGATCAGTCATTCTTCATCCTGGTGATGGACAACAAAACATAAATCATTATGACCAACAGGAGACAATTTATCCGCAAATCAGGCGCTATGTTGCTGGGCGCTTCCCTAATAGGCAACAGAGCGAACTTTTTATTGAACCAGGTTAAGCCCAGTCATCCAGTAGGGCTGCAGTTGTTTACGCTTTTCCCAGGGATGGATAAAGATCCGGAAGGGGCGATGAAGAAAGTGGCGGCCATCGGGTACCGGGAGATTGAATCCGCTTTCAGTACCAGGCCCGGCTTCTATGGAATGCAACCGAAAGCGTTTAAGGATTTGCTGTCAGGATTGGGAATGCGCTGGATTTCTCACCATGTAATCGGGGCTCCGTTTAAAATGCCGGCAAATGCCAAGCCGATACTCGACGCTTCGGGAAAACCGATGGCGTTTCCGAAAATGCGCAACTTGCGCGATAATATGCAGGAACTGGTAGATGAAGTGGCCGATGCGGGAGTGCCCTGGCTTGTTTGTGCCAACACGCCCTTTGAGACAAAGGAAGACCTTGACCAATCGATTGAGACGCTGAACAAGACCGGGACAGCCTGCAAAAAAGCGGGTATTTCACTGGCTTATCATAACCATGATAAGGAATTTGAACGGCAGGATGGCCGGGTGATATACGACACGATGCTTGAACACCTCGATCCTTCGCTGGTTAAGATGGAACTGGATTTGTGCTGGGTGACGAAGGCCGGCGTGGACCCGGTTGATCTGTTTAAAAAACATCCGGGGCGTTTCCCGCTATGGCATGTCAAGGACCTGTCCGCCGATAAAAAAGGTCCTGTTCCGGTGGGCGAGGGAATTGTCGATTTTGTACCGGTTTTCGCTCACGCGAAGACGGCCGGAATGCAGCATTTCTTTGTAGAACATGACATGCCTGCCGATGCCTACGCCAGCATCACAACCAGTTATAAAAACGTGGAAAAGATCCTGGCAAAAGCCTGATTGAACTGCAGGATAAAGCCTGCGATGATTTATTTAGGCATTACAAAGACCGACGGGTCTACCGCTTTGTTTACGTCCACCCTGGAATAAACGGTGGTGAGTTGAAACTGCCCGAGATCAATATCTGCCTGGTAAGGCACTACAAGCCCTATATCAGTCTTCTTGTAGTTTGAGTATTTAATGGTAATGGTAGTTTCCTGGCCGTTCGCCATTCCTTTCCTGACGATTTTATTGATCAGATAAGTGGCCGTATCGATGAAGTACGTACTCTCGATTTTGTCTTTATTTACTACAGCAATCTTATAGCTCTTGTCTTCCTTGCCCTGCAGCGTGAGGGTGTTCCCCTTAGCCGCATAATCAAATAGCGGCCCGCCTACGAACATCTGTTCCCGCCCGGCTTTATACGCTTCGTCAGGCATTGCCTGCGCGTCCGCACCGCTCATAGGATTGATTGCCCATCCGCCTTTTTCATTAACCGACTGGATAATTTTGGAGCCGTTGAATTCCATTTCGTTTTTATAGCCTTTTCCGTTTAAGACGGTAACAGTGGTTGGCGCATCATTGCCCATCACGCTTGTTGAGCCTTCCGTCGAAAGCGACGTCACTTTGCCGATTACATCCCTGCCGCCAATCGCTTCCACATATTTGCCGGCAATCTCGTCAGCCGTCTGCGCGCTGATACCGGTGGCAGCCAGCATACAAACCGCGAACAAACCACTGCTGATATTCCTGCTAAAATACAAAACTAATGACATAGTTATTTTAATGTTGAATGTAAGGTAAAAACTGCTATAAAAATGATCTGATGTCCGGGCGCGGGAAAATACAGGAACCCGTTGTATCGATGGCAAACGGGCTGGTTTTTACCGGGCTGTTGTTATTCGCCGATCCAGCAGCATCTCAGCTTTTTCACCACGCTACATGTTATTAGACTGGGCCGGGAAATGATTGACGACGTGATGTCTAATAACCAAGTAAACGAACCATTTACAGCTCCAATCCAGGTTGATGGACAAAAAAAATCATGTGAAGCAGTAAAAAATAACTGAATCTTTTTGCGGGGAAATGCAGCGTTGTTCAAATAGAGAAAACTGAGGGGTAGCCAGATGCTTCCTACCATCCAATAAGGAATTGGGACCTTCTTATCGGTCAGTACTAGTATAGTGGTATTTCCTTCAGGTCCGTTTCAGGGTAGCTTGTGTCATTATTTTACCCTTTAATTATCTACCATGACCAGAAGCCTGTCCATCCTCAGTTTTTCAGTCCTGTCCATTATTGTGACAGGATTCAGCCCGGAAGCCCACGCTCCGGCATCGGGCAACAGCCAGGTGTTGGCTGCAGATTTACATTCACCGTTTCAGACCGACACCCTGTCCGCCATCCGCATTACCGCGACTATCCCAAAAGCACCTGCCGGCATGTTATTGTACAAGCTCATCGCTACACGTGCGCCGGTCGACTTTCTAAACGAGCAACTCGAAAGGTCGAAGCAGCCGACACTTAAATTGGATAAACAATACTATTCGGTACGCAGTGGTGAAAGTAAAGAAGAAGGGCTTCGTGCTTTTATTGATTTGAAAAGCGGCGATGCTGAGTTTGTTCCCAGTTTTGCTGACCTTGTCAGGACAACCGGTAACACCAGGCCATTGGATCCGGCCCGTGCCACGGAGCTGGCCCAGGCTGCTTTCCGGGACCAGCGCTTTATTCCGAAAGACGCCACGGAGCTGCGTGTAGCAGAAACGATACCGGTGATGGGTGGGGAAGGTGCCCAACCCAACGCGGACGGCAAAACTACCAAAACCGATAAAGAGGCCGTTCAGCTGATGACGATGGTTCCGGCGCTTCGTTTTGCGGGAGGCTTCCCGGTTTACGGCTTTGGCTCCCATGCGCTGGTTACGATGGCCAATGATGGTACGGTGATTGGTGCGATGCGCCGCTGGCGTACCGCGACTGCAGCATCCCGCATCGTGCCATTGATGAACCCGGAGAATGTCCGGAATGAAATAATGCGCCAGTTGCGACCGATGGTGCGGTCAATGGGCACCAAAGCCGTTGTAGATAAGGTAGAGATAGCCTATTATGATAATAACCAGAATCTGTTGCAACCCGTCTATCATTTTGAAGCCACCGTGCAACCGGCATACGAACGTATTTCGCCGATACGCGTGTCCGGTTTTATGCCCATCGGCAGGGCCCAGGAACCGATCCCCGATCTTACTAAAAAGATGGATGCCGCGTCGCCCGGCAAGGCGAAAACACCCGATCCAAGACGCAAGGACGGTGGTATTGGAAGCGCCCCTACTCCCAATGACATTACGCTGGGCGAATACTGCAACCGGGACTGGCCAAACGATAATGCGTATATCAGCATGTCTTATGCTTTTTTCAATGGTTTGAAATTCTTTAATTCTGTCATACCCGGTATGACCCCACCCGTTACCCGTACGCAATGGTACGAAGCCTGGCCATGGGAAGTGGTGGGTCCTTCTTCAAAATCTTATATGAATGCCGTGAATGTTGCTTACACGGTGCCGCATGGGGACTGGCTCATCAATACCACCATGAGTAATAATGCCGACCTCTGGTACGTGGGCGATATTGGTACCGGCGGTAACCCGGGGTATGGCGCAGCAACGGGAGGCGTACTGGCGACATGGGTCATTATGTCCTGCGAAGTGATTCCCTCTTTTTACGACCGCGCCAACGAGTCGGGGGGGAGTGGCAACGGATATGATGCGTTCAACGTATGGTGGGGCGTATTTAAAGGCATGCATAATGCCATCGGTTTCCGGACGATTATGTTCTATCCTGATGATGCCACCAACCGCGGTTTCGGCATCGTTGCCTCCCTTGGTTGCGATGTCAACGCGGCATGGTTCCAGGAAGTTGCAGCCTACCATGGCGGTGACGGCACCTACCCAAGCCAGCACTTGAAAGGCGGGCCCCAGGTGCACTACGACCGGGCTTCCACGATGATTGATGGTCGTGATCTCGGACAGTCGATCTTCAATGTGGGGGCACAAACGCCATCAGGTACGTTATGGAATTTCTGGATGGGCAATTAAATAAATAAATTGCTGTTTCTCCACGGGTAGTGTAATGCTGCCCGTGGATTTTTTTTATCCGGGCCTCCAAATGCTTTGATCACTTTTTCCCTGGTGGATGTGGATGTCGCGGGCATGCTTAAGGAGATTACGATAAAGTTTAAACGTCGAAGCGGTTTGTACCCGCTAATTAAAATAATAAATCAACTGAGGAGCACGGCGTCGGGGCGCGTGGCCGGGGGAGAGAATAAGATCACCACTTTTATCAGCAGGTGTTAACGCAAGTTCAAAGGAGTCTTCCATCCTGTTCCCAATATTTCACAGCGGAGACCATTCTAAATCATCTACCTTGTTGTCGGTAAATAAATAACGGGATTCTTACACGGGGATTATTATCGACTGTGCCAGCTGTAAATCAAATTTGGCGAAACGCAAACAGCTAAAAAATCTATTACCCGCCGCAGGCAATTCGACTACGGACAGGAATCACCAGTTTTCTGATCAGCCGATGCTTAAAAACACATACTGCTATCGCTTCGCACAAATCGATATGGACGGGCAGTTCAGCTATAGTAAAACGGCGGTGTGCGCTATGGCAGGTGATAAGATTAAGCGCTATCCTAACCCGGTTTGGATGTCACGCTCACAGTATCGATGACCCCCGCATCCATGGGATCTATAAATAACAGTAATGGTGAAGCTGTCTTTAATAAAAGATTGGCGAAAGGTGATAACAGGATTGATTGTAGCCAGTACCCCGCAGGAATATATTACCTGAAGGCAGGGGAGCACAAGATCTCTTTTATTGTACAACAGCAGCCTGATATATTATAACTGGAAGCAGTAGTCTGCCTGAACAAAGCCGTGTCAGACCATCGCTGCTTTATGGGGTGCCACCTCCGACATGTTATACAGTAAACAATTATTTGCGGACAATGGCCCGGCTGGTAAACACGCATTTTCCGCGTATTTATTTGGAGGCGCTAAAATCTGCATGACAGACGGGTTGCCAGGAGTAACCGGGTCTTTACGTTAACCTCAAAATAGCAGGTCATTTAAAAAAGTAAAAAGATTGGTCAAAGCCCGGAGTTGGCTTATTTATGTTGACGGAATAGCCATTCCATCATAAGCGGATCTGTATAAGCGCCGAGCCACGCAAAATGGCCTACTTCCGGTAACATCGTGAAACCCGGTCTTGCTCCCGCTTTCCATAGTGCTTCCAGCATATTGAGGGAAAATTCCGGATTGACAGCCGGATCTTCCGATCCGGTAAATATCCACATGGGAAGTTTCGCCAGGGTTCCAGCCTTGGCCGGGTCGCCACCGCCACATACCGGTACTGCTGCAGCAAAGAGACCAGGCTCCCGCTCTATAGCGTCGAAGGTTCCGAAGCCGCCCATGGAAAGGCCAGTGATATAAATGCGTGAAGTATCGATTTGGCCCTCTGCCCGAATCTTCTTAACCAGGACAAGTAAAAGCTCCATTGGTTTTGTAGGATTCGGCGCGAAGGGGGCCATGGTGGCAGAACGGTCGTTGCCGGGGTCTGTCCAGCCGTTGTTTGCGGGACATTGCGGCGCGATTATTACGGCTGGATACTTCAGTTGATTCTGTTCGGTCGCAAAATTCATTACGCCCCATTTTAGTTGGGATATATTATCAGCGCCCCGTTCACCTGAGCCATGCAGGAAAATCAGGAGGGGATAATGGCGCTTAGGATTGGCGTCGGGAATAAGTTGCCGGTAGCGTAAGGTGTCTCCCTTTCCGTTGGTATAAAATTGAGGACTGAAATTGCCTGGTAACTGGGCCTGCACTTTACAGTACAAGCATAAGCCTGCCAGGGCGATAAGTAGCTTGCAGGGAATCATTCTGCGGTGCATACAGCGTTTACGGTTGAGGGGTGAATACATAGATAAGCAGCAAACGAATACCCTTGATTCATTTGCTGGATACAAATTGAAGGTAAATAATAAAGTGCTGTTTCCGGCGAAAAGCGACCTCGCCCCGATGCCAGCCGATTAACAGGGCGCAGGAGCTCCCGGGGGGTCATGCCGGGTGAGCTTTTCCCGACAAAGTTAATGCCACTACCTCATATCCCGATTACAGGAACTACGTCCAGTTCGAACCAACTTAGCGGCTAACAAATTATGGCAGGCAGGAATGCCGCAGTGGGTTTTGATATGATCGTAGGCGGCATCCGCATCAATTGTTCCCGAACCTGCTTGAATTTATGCCGATTCTTTGCTTTGCAGCCTTTCCATTACCGATTGTTTATATAGCCGGCCGATGGGAATTTCACATTTTCCTATTTGCACAGCCAGTGAATTATAGCCGGAAATTTTGCCGAGGGAAACAATGTACGACCGGTGCACCCGAATAAACTTGTGATCGGACAAAATATTTTCAATTACACTGATGGCACGCTTTACCAGCAAATGCCTGCCGCCTGTAAGAAAAATTTTTACAAAGTCTTTCCAGCTTTCGATGTACTCAATTTCATTCACGAAAACCTTTTTCATGTCCCTGTCCACTTTCAGGTAAATAAAAGCAGCCGCGTCAGGGGCTTCATTTATTGCATTTACAGACACTTCACGGCCCATCGCCC
>JBBROE010000053.1:0-27170 GCA_038229695.1 Chitinophagales bacterium
AGAACCACTGTTGGGATATGACTTTTTCGGTGCCGCGTAAGCGCCCGGATTTTAGCTTTTTTGCCGCAGCCTTGAACTTTTGTTACTTTTCTTTCAAGAGAAAAGTAAGGCTAAGCAATGGCAAAGCCAGGGGCAACTTACCTTGTCAATAAAAGTCCATTTAGATTATTTATGTTCTTTTTGCTTCGCCAAACAAGAAAGGGCAACAGGCGCCCCGAAAACGATGACAGCCGTTTTCGGGTGGTCCGCTGTTGATCATTTGTGCATGGAGGTGAAGGGCAGCGGGGCCCTGGCCGTCGCCTTAGATCTATCCTTTAAAGAATCGCCAGCTGATGTTCTGATAAATCAAGGCTAAGCATCGATCGCAGCATCTTTTCATCCTTTAATCCGTCTAATCCTAATCCAGACCGTGGCGGTAATCGCGCCCCGTACACCGTGACATACCGGCGTCTACCGCTGAAACAAGTTTACCGGCAATATAAATTCAAACCGCGAAGAACCGGCGCCTCCAAAAAGATCCGGGTCAAGCAGGTGACTGAACCGAAAACCAAATGACAGCGGCAACTCATTCCACCACTTGGTATCAAAAAATAGTTCCGCACCGGTTGACCGGAACGGGGTGCGGATGCGCGCGCCACTGGTATACGCCACAATACCCCGCGTATCGTCATAAAAAGCATTGGCACGTACCCGCTGGAAATACACGATGTTGCCAACTCCCAAATCCGGGTACGCCACTGGAAAATGATAATTGATCCCCCACCGGGCCATTTCCCGCAGGTTGGGCGACTGGTAGCCCCGGGAAAACGGAAAACTGTTTGAATAACGGTAATGGTTAAGCGTATCCCGGTTCTGGTAGGCGAGGTTTACCACGACACTGTGGCTGAACCAGGCCCCGGGAAAATAAAAAACACCATAGGCTAGGAACTGCCGCGCAGTGAACTGTTCCAGGGCGGTCCGGTAACTTAGGGAAATCACCTGCGCCAGCGCAGGATAAATCTGCTGCCGGGCCTGCTGTAACTGGCTGCTGAAGAAAAAATAGTTATTCAGGTAACCCAGTTGAGTGGATGCAATACTGTCTTTATAAACGCCGGTATACCTGACCGTTTTATACACGTAGTCACTGCCGATATCGAGGTTGGTCAGCCGCCTTCCTTTACTTAGGTTCAACGGGATCTCGAGACCTGCATTCACCTGGCTTTCATTCCAGCTTACAGCCTGGTTCACACGGATGTAATCCCTCCGGTTAAAAATATAATTCCCGCCGATATTGATATACGGGAAGAAACCGCCGTAAGTGAACTTTGCCCCGACTTGCTTATACCCCTCATTCCGGTTATACCCGCCAAATATTTCAGACGACATCGTATTGAGTACATTGTTACCGACTAATGACAGCTGGTAGTCGGGGTCATTAACATAGGGCAACAAGCTGTGAAAGTTGAACAGGCCGGTGGCCGGAGAATAACCCGATGGCGGAAAATGCTGCTGCGTTATCCCGGCCAGGATACCTGCCGCAGGCCCGGTAAAATGAACTCCGAAGCTGCCCGGTGGAGTTTCCCATGCTGAAGCAGTGACGGGCTGCGCAGCCACTTGGGACAGCGTGGTATCCTGCAACCGGAACCCGGTGGCGGTGAAACTGGAAAATAGTAATTGGTCACCGCGGATGAAAGGCTGGTAAACCCCGACCCCTACCGGGGCAAGAGGCAGCCAGAACAACTCACCGGTTGCCGGTACCACAGCCATCAGCCGGTCATATCCATTGAAGGCAGCGGTAAAATATATCCGATCCCCGGCCGGCCTCGGGTTGCCCATCACATGAAAGGCGGGTGGCGTGAGGTACGTCGTTTTGCCCGTGCTGCTGTCGACCTCCACCAATGCCATTTTACCGGCGGTGGTACGGGCGGCGGCCACGATGTTTCCCGTAGCACTGAATACCGGGTAAGTATAGAACAGTGTATCCGGGTTCGGCAACACCCTGATTAGGCGTCCGTTTGCCTCCAGCAGGTGCAACGCGCAAGCCTTTCCTGGAACGGCTGAAACAGCGACGATTGTTCCCCCGTCCGGGCTAAAGGACGGCGAGAAATATTTTGTCCGGTGGGTTATCGTTTGTTCTTTGCCGGTAGTGATATCCAGCACGTTGATTTCATTGTAATCATTCCATTCCCAGCGCGTAGCAGGCCGGTAGGCGGCATAGGTGATTTTACCGGCAGCCAGCGAGAATTGGTTATCGATGGCCACATCGCGGGACCGGATTCGGTCCTCCCTCCCATCCTGCTGTATTACAAAATACGGCGGTTCATGATAACTGCTTTTCAAATACACCACGATGCCAGAGTCGGCATACGCCGGGTATTCCTGGTCTGCTTTAAAATGGCGGGGGAGGGTAACAGCCGTATGCGCTTCGCCGGCCTGGTCCATGAAATAACCGGTCGCCTGGCGGGTAAATGCAGGAAAGGAAATACCAGCATAACGTTTGACGGCATGCTGAAACGGGTAAAGGAGTGGCCGGAAACCGGCCGCGTCATGGGTTACATTTTTCCAGAAGTCGTTCCCGAATTTTTCCCGGCCATACGCCACCAGCATATAGCCGAGCCGGTAATGATCGGGGGTGAAATCGCGCAAAGAACCATTCCGCAGTTTCATATAATTGAAGCGGCGCCCGGCGAGCCAGAGGGACCGGTAGTCGTTAAAAAAATATGGCAGCCTGCCCCGGCCCTGGGCGCTGACCAGCGTCTCTTGGTACACCGCATCTCCTTCCCAGAACCAGTTGGGTATAGCGAGCGCATTTGCCAGCTCCTGGCCGTTCTCCCCGAATACCAGCCGGAAAGCATGGGATAAGCCGGTGTTGAAATTATTGTATTGCTGCACGTGCCGGTACTCATGAATGGCCAGCATATCCGGCCACGGAAGACTGCCCAGTTCAAAACTATTCTGAGGGGGTGTCAGGTAAAACTCGCTGCGGAACGGTCCGAGCGCGACGTAGCCATTGGAAACCGTTGTACGGGGATGAAGAACGATATTGATTTTCCGGAAGCGGCTGCCGATGCTGTAAGCGGTTTCTTTGGAGAGGCGAAGGGCAATGTTGGCCACCCGCTCTGCCGTGGAATCTGTCCCGGGTGAAAAAATAACCCTGGCGGCCGGGGTGTTGAGCTGCCTGAAATGAACGGAGGGCGCATTGCCGCCGAACCGCTGTGCGACGACAGTCGGCCCGATCCCTGTAAAAACCAAACACAGTAGAAAAACATTTCTGCACATAAATCACGAATTAAGAAGATTCAATAAATATAAGCTACCCGTTGTAAATTGTCGGCTAATTAACCAGCCGATGCAGCTCTATACCATTGCTCTCGCGCCCGGCATCCTGGTGTTGCTATATATTGTGCTGGCCACTTCTTTTACCCCGGTGGTAAAACTTAATTTTATAATCGCGTTCCTGCTGGGGATGGCGGCTACCGGGCCGGCGGCAGGTGTTCAGCTGGCGACCCGGTTTTTCTGGGGTACAACGATGAACCAGGCGGGTCCGTTTCTTCTCGGCATTACGGCCTTTATCACGGTGGCGCTTAGCGAAGAGGGCAGTAAATTCCTCGTGGTTCGTTACTATGCATTTCCACGGAAAGGTTTTGACGGGCCGGAAACGGCGATGATTTTTTCACTCCTCATCGCAGTAGGTTTCGCATCGATCGAGCAACTTGGATATGCCAGCCGGAACGGTATCCGTACTGCCCTGCTGCGTACCTTAATCACTATACCGGCCCACCTCGTCTTTGGCTGTATCATGGGGTATTACGCTGGCCGCGCAAAAAAAGCGCCGCGAACATTCCCCTGGCTGGCCACCGGCCTCCTGCTGGCCATCCTGTGCCATGGCAGTTTCGACTTTATCCTGTTTCTCCAGCAGGCAGGTTACCTCACGGATTTAACGGGGCGCCTCCTACTTTACGGCGTAATTACGGCCAGTACGCTGCTGGCGTTACAGCTTTACCGCCGTGCGGTTCAAGATACCCACCGTTCCGGAGACCGGCAAATCAACAGGGTCTTCAAACAAAATGATACCATGGAAAGTGAGTTACACCTTCAACCAGCCGGCCCTGGCGACATTGAAGCCATCCGTTCGCTTGCGATGGCCATCTGGCCTGATACTTATGCGGACATCCTTACGCCCGGGCAAATCCTGTATATGATGGACCAGATGTACAGCCCGGAAGCGCTGGCAACGCAAATGCAACAACATCACCAATTCCTGCTGGCCACCGACGCCGGGCGGCCCGTGGGCTTCGCCTCCTGGTCAGCAGCTGGTGACCCCGGCATCGCTAAACTGCAGAAGATTTATGTACTCCGGAACCTACAGCAAAAAGGCGTGGGGAAATTTCTGGTGACGGCGGTCGCCAGCCTGGCAGGCGCCGCAGGCTGCTCACGGTTACAACTAAACGTAAACCGTGGCAACCCGGCCATTACATTTTATGAACGGCAGGGTTTTGCCATCATCCGCGAAGAGGATATCGACATCGGCGAGGGTTATTTTATGAATGACTACGTGATGGAAAGATCGTTGTAACGACATCGGCTAACCAACTTATTATCTTTCCATGGCAGCGGACTTCATCTGGCGGGTAACGTCATGCCCCAGGAATTTTTCAATCCGCGCTTCAATAAGATAGATGAGGGGAGTCAGCACGATCGCCATCGTAAACTTGTAAAAGTAATTCATCATACCAATACCCAGTATTTGTTGCCATGTAAACTTGCCGCTGAACGCAATGAAAAGTACGATGTAGCTGTCGACCAGCTGTGATACCACGGTGGAACCGGTAGCCCGCAGCCATACGTACTTCTCACCTGTTGCCCTTTTGATTCGGTGAAATACCGTAACGTCTACGATCTGGCTCACCAGGAAGGCTATCAGGCTGCCGATAATGATCCGCATTCCCTGGCCAAAGACGCCGTTGAAAGCGGCCTGCATGTCCGGCACCCCGCCGGATTGATTGCTGGTCACCCAGAAATCAGCCGCCGGCAGGTGAATAGCGAGATAAAACATCAGGAAGGCATAAAGGATAAGCGCGACGGCCGTGAAAGATATCCGTCTTATAGCTTTGGGCCCGTAGTATTCGTTTACAATGTCAGTCATCACAAACTCCAGCGGCCACAACAGCACACCGCAGGTGAGCGTGAAGT
Organism: Chitinophagales bacterium; assembly: GCA_038229695.1. GTDB lineage: Bacteria > Bacteroidota > Bacteroidia > Chitinophagales > Chitinophagaceae > JACMLD01. The sequence goes on from JBBROE010000053.1 coordinate 5,173, forward strand.
TGAGGCCGGACTGCCCGAACAGCGTGAAGTTGGCTGGTTTAATACCCAGCACGCTTTCCAGCGAAAATAATTTTCCCCCGATACATTCCGCGATCAGCGCATTGGCGACAAAAAAAGCGGTAAAAAATACAAAGAGTTTCGTAGGCTTGTCCTTCAGGATAGAACCGATCATAATATAAAAATATAAAGCTGTGCGGCCAGGAATGTAAAGTTGAGGAGTACCAGCCAGCGCGGTACCCGGCCCGCCAGTTGCTTCCGGAACCAGTATGCACAGGTAACGGCATTAACCAGGAAATTCACCGTGTTGGCGATAAGCAGGCCGGTAATGATGAGGATCGACTGCATCCCGCCCGGCGGAAGAAAAGTATAATATTTAAGCACCCAGGTGAGCAGCCAGCAACAATTTGCAATGAAAGCCACTCTATGCCAGAAACTTAGTTTGTCCATAAGAGGTAGTCGTTAAAATTAGCCATTCTGATGTTCGCAAAAAATCAAAAAAATGGTTTGTGCGTTATTTGACAGCTCAACGTCTGAAAAAGATAAACAGTGCCCCCACCATGGTTAAGGCTATCACCAGTTTTCGGTAATTGTCGTCCCGGATCTTCGCCACTATTTTGACACCTGCCCAGAAACCGACGATGACTGCCGGTACTAAAATAAGATCAGTGGTCAGGGAAGCCATATCCATATTATGCCAATAAAAAAACTGGAACGGCAGCTTGAAGAAGTTCATGAACAGAAACACCCAGGCGGCAGTACCGATAAAATCATTTTTATTCAACTGGAGCGCCAGGAAATAAATATTGGAAAACGCGCCGGCCAGGTTACCGAGCATCGTGGTGAAACCGGATACCAGCCCCATCAGTGCTGTGAAAAGCGGGTTGGTGGGTACGGTCATGTGCCTACGCAATTCCATTGCCACCATGATGATCACCGTACTCATAATAATGATGGCCATGATCTTGCGAAACATTGTCTCATCCAGTCCCTTTCCCGTAAACACACCGGCAATGATACCGAGCATCATCCACGGAACCAGCTTACGGAAAATCGGCCACCTGGCATGCCGGTAATAATAAAGTACGGCCAGCACATCCCCCGCACACAGCAACGGCAGCACTACGCCGGTAGAGGCCTTCCCGCCGAAAACGATGGCCATGATTGTGACGTTGAGCATATCCACGCCTTTCAGGCCGGCTTTTGACATCCCGATAAAAACTGCCGCAAGGGATACGAGCATCCAGTTAGCGGTAGAAAAACGGGGTAGTATATCCGCTAGCAACATGGTCGGTGTAATTGTAGTTAAGCGGCAAGGTTACGTATTTTTAAGGGGAATGTAATGTGCTGCCGTATCCGGCCGTATAATCAACCCAATCACTGCCCCGCTCTCTGGAGGCTGGACTGTGGTCGTAAGCTGCCAGATCCCCGCGGGTGTGTCCACGGTAAGCCGGTAATGGGAACCCACGAAATCTACCTGCCGAATCCGTCCCTTCACGCCGGTACCATCGCGTGTCCAGTCGATGTCGACCGGCCGGATCAACCGGGCTTTTTCTCCATGGAAAGCGGGCTGGTTCCAGCCGGCGGCCTGCTGCGGCAGCAGCAGGTTATAACTGCCAAAAAGCGCGGCCGTGTATTCGTTTATGGGTTGCCGGTAGATAACTGGCGGGCTGGCCGACTGGATAAGGGTTCCCGACTGCAACACGATTATCCGCCCCGCCCAGGCCAGCAGGTCACGGTAGTCATGACTCACCAGGATCATCGTCACGCCCAGGCGGCTTTCCACATCAGCTAAAACGGATTTGATGAGGGACCGGTGACGTGCATCCAGGTTGGAAAACGGTTCGTCGAGCAGCAGCAGGCGCGGTTTTGTCAGCAACAACGCCGCAAGCGCAATGCGCTGGCGCTCTCCCCCGGATAATTGTTGCGTCTTCCTTTTCAGCAACGGCTCAATCCTGCACACGCTCACCAGTTCTTTCACTTCCGGTTCGTTCAGCCCGTTGTTAAATGCAAGAATTTCTTCCACCCGGTAATTGTTTCGCAGTTCAAAATGCTGCCCCAGGAAAGCAATGCCCGGGTGCCCGGGGATGAGGTTGAACAAGGGGCCGGTAACCTTTTTTCCTTCAAAATATACAGTTCCTGAGGTGGCATCCAGCAATCCACCGATGAGCTTTAAAAGCGTCGTTTTACCGGAGCCGGTTTCCCCGGCAATACTTACTCTTTCTCCCTGCCCTAATGATAAACGGATATCGGATACCCCGTGATAGCCCTGTTGAACTGCCGTTATTCCGTCCACCTGTAACCAATCCATCTGCCGAAAATAAAACTAAACGGGTTATCGGCGGCGGCCGATGCCAATAATTCGCCTCAACACAGCCCACTTTCAATCGTCAGCCGCAACGCCGGTAATTTACCGGGCAATTCTGGCAACTTTCTTGGTCCTGTTTTGTTAGTTCCAGAACAATTCGGCCGATTACCATTTTCATCATCAATAAAAAAATAGTATGGAAAAATTTGCATTGCTCGCCCGCGTAGAAGCCAAGCCCGGTAAAGAACAGGAAGTACTCGATTTTCTAAAGAGCGCGATGCCGCTTGCCCAGGAAGAACCCGGGACAATCAGGTGGTACGCCCTGCAAATCGGACCCTCCACATTTGGTATTTTTGACACGTTCGCCGGGGAAGAGGACCGCCAGGCGCATCTCGACGGTAAAATTGCCGCCGCGCTAATGGAAAACGCGTCCAGGTTGCTTGCCAAAGACCCGGTGATTGAAAAAGTGAGCCTCCTGGCCATAAAGTAAGTTCCGCAGCGCCACCGGCCGGGGCGCGCTGTATGCTCAGACCCGGCGTTTGAACAGATTGGCAGGCAATCGTAATTACCCGGTGAGTAGTACGTGCATAACAATTCGTGGGAAGCGACCGGCACATTAATCATCCGGGGAAAAATCCGTACCTTTACAATAGCCAGTCACGCCATTTGCTTCCTTCCTTTGCGCTTCTCGTTACCGTGTACCCTGGCGGGGCCGACTGAGACTCTATTTTTAATTAAATCGATTTATTCACTATGTCAGAAACTTGGAATAAGAAAGAAAGAGAAAAGAAGAAACAACAAAACAAGAAAGAAAAAGCAGAACGAAAACTGGAACGCCAGGAACATGCCAAAAACGGCAATGACCTGGACAGCATGATGGCTTACCTGGACGAAAATGGAAACCTTTCCTCCAAGCCACCGGATCCAAGGAAAAAAATAACCATCAACGTCGAGGATATCGAAATCGGAGTTCCCAAACAGGCGCCACCGAACCCGGAAGATCTTATCCGCAAGGGTATTGTCACGTTTTTTAATGACGCCAAAGGGTATGGCTTCATCAAGGACCTTGAAACGCAGGAAAGCGTATTTGTACACATTAATTCGCTCACGGAACCAATCAAGGAAAATAATAAAGTAATTTTTGAAGTGGAGATGGGTCCGAAAGGGGCAAATGCTGTTCGCGTGAAACTGGCTAAGTAAGCCGGTTTTTTTATGGTGCAGTAAATAGCTTTTTCACGACATCGTCCATCGCTTTTGTCTCTATCCATCTCGCCACCACAACCAGGTCGTGTTGCGGGTCTACATAAATAAGGTTGGACCCGTTGCCGATATGCATAAAAGCCGTCTCGGGAGCCGATGGCAACAGCTTCTTGCCTGTATTCAGGAACCAGTTCATATACCCGTAATCCGTCCGCGCTTTAGTTGGCGTAAGCGCCTGCTTCACCCAGTTTTCACTCAGCAGCTGCCGGCTCTTCCATCGCCCGTGGTGCAGCGTTAGCAAGCCAAACCGCGCCATATCCCAGGCGTTAATGAACATTCCGCCACCCCAGTGACCGCCGCCGCTTACACTCTGAACGGGCGTTCCATCCAATACAATCCAGGCATTCCGGTAACCAGTCCACCGCCAGGTAGACGAAGCTCCGATTGGATCCATGATATACTGTTTAAGCACCTGTGGCAAAGGTTTTCTCCATACGCTGGTCGCCGCCAGGGCCAGCGCATTTACCCGAACATCATTGTATTCCCAGACAGCCCCCGGCAAATTCCGTGACCGGTTCTGCCATTTGGAGGGGTCCCCATCAGGGCGGTCTGCCCATTCCGGCTTTCCCCACAGCGTTCCTTCCCAGTCACTGACCTGCCGCAGCATATCATCCCAGGTAAGTACCCGGTTGTGCGGGGAGGCAAACGGATACAGGAGCTGCGGCTGCCCAATGAGATCGGCCGAACGGTTCACCGGCTGGTTGTACAATTCAATCGGCGGAACGTATGATGCCACGGTGTCCGATACCGATTTGATGAGACCGCTGTCAACCGCCACGCCCACTACGGAACTGAGAAAACTTTTGGTTACACTGTGTGTCATATCGCAGCGGTCGGGTTCGCCCCACGTGGCCACCACGTATCCTTTATAAATGATAATTCCTGTTGGCGGTCCGCGCTCGGTAAAAGGACCAATCGCTTCTCCAAACGGCTCTTTGCCGAAGGTGCGGTAGTGATTGATCTCCATATCACGCGGCGCCCTGGTTTCCCCGGCAATGGCTGCCTGAACGGCCTGTTCCACGTCTGCGGCCTTCAGCCCCAATGATTCCGGCGACCGCTGTTCCCAACTGCCGGCAGGAGGGAAATAACCTGCAGGGACGGGCTTTACATGCTGGGCGTCTACGGACAGGAGAGCCAATAATAACAACGGAAGCAGACAGCGGGAATATCGCATGGTAATAAGTTATTCTCCGGCCTAAGGTATGGTTTTCTTGATAACCTGCTGCTGGAAATTACCAAAGGTTCACCATATAACGCTCATGGATACCCCGAGCCTTGAAGAGCGCATTTACGAATGCTTCCCATGGGGTTACTGCAATAGATTTCCTGATCATGAAAAACGAGCATGCGCTCGTCGTCCTTTTCCAGGGGATGTTTACGGGCAATATCTTCACCTTAAATCCCGGCTGGGATGAATCGGGCAAACCGGTTGATGCCTTTGAAGATATTCGTAACATAAAAGCTGCGCTTACCAGCAAGGGGATCGCGATCAGCCAGTTCACCGAACCATCGCCGGCCGGCCCGGCCAGTTTCTTCATCACTAATCCTGACCACAACATGATCCTACTCGATCAGCATCGTTGAAATTTTCCAGGTTCCGTTACTGTGGCAGCAGGACCTGGTCGATCTTATGGAGGACGCCATTGGTGGCATTCTGATCGCTCTTGCCGGTTCCCGGCGTAGGATCCAGCAGCACACGGGAAGCGGTGGCATTACCCTGCCCCTTCACCGTAGCAGAAGACACGACCGGCCCTGCGAAAACAGCCTGCACGGAGATGCCCGGGGGCCCGCCAATCAGCGTATAAAAAACTGTTGGCGCAGGGGGTAAATTGACGGTAAAAGCACGGATGGGTAAAATATGATAGGCAACAATTCCCTGCACCAGCCGGGGTGGCAGGGCGCCATATAGCGCAGGGTTACTGAACACCGCAGGAGAGGCCGCCAGTGCCGCTGCTGTTGCCGCCGCATTTGCCGGTGGTACACCCTGGGCAATCAGCGCCAGCGTAATCTGGCCGGTGAGCGTTGCCCGCATCGCTGAATCCTTGGGCACAAATACCGTGAAGTTGGCACCAATGTTATCCAGGTAGCCCTGCAACGTACCGACGGTGGAAGGCGCGGCGGCGGTACCGCTATCGGCCCTGATCACTGCCGCTTTGTAATACGTCATGTCCGGATCGGTACTGATTCTTGCCCACAGGCTCGCCGACGGAGGCACCACAACGGCCGCCACCTCGTGGATCACCCCGTTGTTAGCCGTTACATTGTCCGCGGCAGTAAGGGGTACGTTATTGACCCATGCAAATCCTGGGCGCTTACTGGGAAAGGTAGTTAGTCGCAAGAGTGCACTAAGCGTCGGCGCCGGGTTAAGAATGGTGGGGTATTGCAGGTTGGGAAAGGTGGACGGAAAACTTGCCGTGGTCAGCGACTGCGGAACGATATTATAACTGACTAGACCAACCGCACTCGCCACGGGAATATTGGCGCTGATGAAACCGGAAAACACCGCATCAGGCGCCGCCAGCGGAACCGCACCGCCAGAGATAGCATTGATGAAAACTTTCATAGCGGCATTATCCGGTACAAACATCGTAAACCGGAGACTTGAATCGATGATGGTTGCCGGATTCGCGGTTAATATACCTGAGCGTACCACCAGCCGGTAATAAAGGCTATCGCCCGGCGTAGCTGCCAGTACCTGGGCGACCGTTTTTCCGGCGGCGGTACCAGGAACAGCAAGCGGCACCGGCAGGTAATCCACTTTATTACAAGACGCCAGCACGCCTGCCACCAGCACGGGCAGCCACGCGATCTTTTTTAAACGATGAAATACGCTAGCCATATACAAATTTTTTAGAGTAAGAAGGTTAGAACACGTTATAGGCGAAGGCCACATAATAAAGCCCGCCGATAAATGAATTGCCGGTACCGTTTATATAATACTGGTTAAGCAGGTTGTTTGCCCCGATCTTAATGGCAGTACGCGTGTCAGGAATTTTATACCGTACCTGCGCATCCACGGTGCTAAATGCCGGCACATTGCCGTTGGCGAAATCACTCTCGTAATAAAAGGCATCCTGCCAACGCCAGGTGAGGTTGAATCCGAGACGCTTCCCGGTGCCAAACCCTGAATTTGCGAGTGTGATGTTACTCCTGTATTTCGGCGTGCTGAACGCCGAGCGGAATCCACCGTCGTCTTTCAGGTTATCAGAGGAAAGGTTGCCGCTGACCTGGAAGTTCAGGGGCAGGCTGTAATCGAGGGATATCCCCCATCCATAAGTTTTTACTTTCGAAGTGGTATTGGCCGGTATGGAAAATATTCGGCCGACATTTGAGGCCGGCACATTGTTAGCCAGCGCTATTACCACGTCGTTTACGTTTCCGCTAAATGGCTGCACCAGCAGCGTCCTGTATAAAAAATCGGAATACTCACCATAGTAAGCAAAGGCGTCAATCAGCAGCCGGTGCTGGAAGCTTAGTCCCCGGTACCCGATCTCGTAAGTGGTCACCGACTCAGGCTTGGACTCTTTCAGCTGGTAGGGCGAAGTTGTTACCCGGGGCGGATTGCTCGCGCTCAGTTCATAGGTCGTGTTGTTGAGGTTATAAAAATCCCAGAAGTTTTTATTGCCGCCAATCAGTTTTGTGTTAGACCCTACATCCAGGTTTATCCATTGCTGCTGCGTACTCGGGAACCGGTAGGCGGTCTGGAAACTGAAGCGAAGGTTATTGTTTTCCGCCACCTTCAGCACCAGCGTTGCACGGGGCGTAAACCGTCCTTTGAAATTCTGGTTTTTATCATAGCGCCCGCTCACCTGCAGTTTCAGTACATCATGTAGAAAGCTCCGGGAGGCCTGCGCATAGGCGCCATATTCATTAATCGGGATCTTGGTAGTGCTGTCGGCAAAGAGGGTACCCTCACTGTTCAACACATATTTTTTAAAGCTGGCACCAATGATGATGTCGGCAACCTTATTCGTATAGGGCGACAGGTTGGCCTGCCCTTCCAGCATATACAAATTTGTCTTGTCGATAAACAGCCCCCCGCCTTTTGAAATTGGCACGCTCCTCACCTGGTTCAGCAGGCTGTTGAACTGGTCGCTCCCCGGCGCGGGCCGCCCGATATCGGCCATAGCCCGGGCAGCCGTCTGGGCCGCAAAATCACCCTGCCCGTTCAGCCGAGCGCCTATATAAGCCTGCGCATATTGCGCATACCACCCGGTGGATCCGCCACTGGGCTTCCAGGCTTCATTGAGCAAACGCGTGGTAACGGTGGCGTTATAACTTTCGCCGGCATTTTCCTGCGTGGTATAAGCACGCAGCATCCAGTTCGGGTTATTTATTTCCAGTTTATACTGCCCTATTTTCAATCCTCGCAGGCTGTAGCGGTCGCTGCCGGTATACACGGTGTTCCCCGTGCCCCAGTGACCCGCCAGGATGGCTTCTGTCCGCGAAGACAGTTTGTAATTGAGTGATCCGGAAACTTTATAATTCAGCGTATTCTGGTTCACTACTTCGTTCTCATTATAACCGGTACGAGACACGTTCATCGGTCTGCCGTGGTTGAGGGTATCCAGGAAACCTTTCAGGAAAGGTGCCTGGCCCGCAATGCCCGGGAACACGTTAGATCGCACATCTATCGTGGTCTCGTCCCCATACACATTCACCCCGTCGTAATTCGGGTCGGTCGCACGATCGCCGGGAATGACCGCGCCATTGGTTCCCGTACGGGCATAATTTCTTTTGTCGTACCCCAGCCAGTCCTTGGCTGCCACCAGTTCCATCCCTACTTTAAAAGCAAACCGCTCAGATACTTTTTGCGCCCAGCGCATGGTCCAGTTGTGATAGGGTGACAGCTCCCTGAATTTGGCATCAGTATTCATGATGCCTTCCTTCACTTCGAAAGAAAGCCCCTGGTATTTAAATGGATTTTTACTGTTGATAAGGATGGTGCCATTCATACCCCCCGGTCCGTATAAGGCGGAAGAGGCACCGGGAAGCAATTCAATATTATCTACATCCAGCTCGGTCAGCCCCACCACGCCGCCAACCGAAAAGTTAAGGCCTGGCGCCTGGTTATCCATCCCGTCCACGATCTGGTTCAGCCGGGTATTGCCACTTGCATTAAACCCCCGGGTGGAAGGCGTCTTGAAGGTAAGGGATGAGGTGATGACATCCACTCCTTTCAGGTTGGCCAGTACATCATAATAGGAAGCAGCGGGAGAATTGCGGATAGCGGCTGCACTCACCCGTTCGATGGAAACCGGCGATTCCAGTATGCGCTGCGGCACGCGGCTGGCAGAGACCACCACTTCCTGTCCCAGCGTCGATGCAGGCACAAGGCTCACTTCAACCGTACGGGAAAGACTGTTCACCACCTGTTCACGCGTCTCAAATCCGATCGAAGAAAATACCAGGGTTATGGGCAGAACCCCATTGAATTCGAGCCGGAACTGTCCCTTCTCGTTGGTAAACGTGCCCGCCGTTGATCCTTTCACCGCCACCGAGACGGCGGGAAGGACATCCTGCGTGGCATTGTTTTTTATCGAACCCGAAATCGTAAGGGACTGGGAATAGCAACAGGTCCATAGCACGCAGGCTGCAGCTGCGGCTACCCCTTGGCGGAGGAACTTTTTCATACAACTGGGTTTAAGTGAAATCGTTAGTTGAGGCAAAGTAAGGATTGTAATCTGCTTTCAAGAAAAAATAATTCAGGTGTGCACCAGCTTGTTGATATTTTAAAACGGGTTTGAATTGGCGGGCACGTAATTTCGGGCATGCCTTCATTCAACTTCCCCGGACAGACCAGGTTTTACAGCGGCAAAGTACGAGACGTTTATTCTATTCACGACAATCTTTTGGTGATGATTGCCTCGGATCGGATCTCCGCTTTCGATGTCATCCTGCCCCGGTCCATTCCGTTCAAGGGACAGGTCCTCAACCAGATTGCAGCGTACATGCTCTCGGCTACGGCCGACATCTGTCCCAACTGGCTGTTATCGGTACCGGCCCCGCAGGTATCCGTCGGCCGGAAATGTACCCCGTTTAAAATCGAAATGGTCGTGCGCGGCAACCTCACCGGGCATGCCTGGCGTACCTACAGCAGCGGTGAGCGGGCCGTGTCCGGCGTAGCCATGCCTTATGGGATGCAGGAAAACGACTATTTCCCCACCCCCATCATTACGCCCACCACCAAGGCCGATGAAGGACATGATGCGGACATCAGCCAACAGGAAATTATCGCGCGCGGACTGGCCACAGAAGCGGAATGGGCGGTGCTGGAGGATTATACCCTCCGACTGTTTGAACGGGGGAAACAGCTGGCGGCAGCACGCGGGCTCATCCTCGTCGACACCAAGTATGAATTCGGAAAAATCGGTGACGAAGTTTTTCTCATGGACGAAATTCATACCCCGGATTCTTCCCGCTATTTTTACGCGGAAGGATTCGAAGAGCGGCAGGCCGCCGGGGAAAAGCAAAAACAACTCAGTAAGGAATTTGTCCGGGAGTGGCTCATTGCAAACAACTTCATGGGGAAGACCGGCCAGACCATACCGGAAATGACGGATGAGTGGATAACGACCATCAGTAACCGCTATATCGAATTGTACGAACAAATCATCGGGAAAAAATTTGAGCCCCAGCCCGTAAGCGACGACGCCACCTTTACTGCTATCATCGCCGCCCTGGCCGTCCAGGGACACTGACGCTTATTTTCATCGCCCGTAGGGCCAAAAAATGGAATAAAAAAGTTTCACCAGACAGCCACCCGGTATTTCACCGGTTTATTCAACGCATCTTCAATTGACCATAACATGAAAAAACTACTTGTTTGCCTCGCCTGCCTCTTCTCCCATTTCGCCCATGCCCAATGGCTGCTCATCGGCACTTATACCAGTGGCAAAAGTGAAGGCATCTATGTTTACGATTTTAACGTTACAAACGGAGAGGCCCGCTACCAAAGCAAAATAAAAGCCCCGAATCCCTCCTACCTCGCGGTTTCACCGGATCAGAAAAATGTCTACGCGGCCTTTGAACAGGGCGAAAAAAAAGGGGGTGGCAAAATCGGCGCCTATTCATTTGACCATAAAACCGGCACGCTGCAGTTTATCAACGAAGAAGCTTCGGGCGGTGACGATCCCTGTTTTGTATCGACAGATAAATCCGGCCGCTGGCTGGCAGCCGCAAATTACAGTGGTGGCAGCCTGGCACTCTTCCGTATTGGCGCTGCAGGGCGTCTTTCTGCTTCGGACACGGTTATTCAACACCACGGCAGCAGCACCAATAAAGACCGGCAGGAAAAAGCCCATGTGCACAGCAGCTTCTTTTCCCCCGATAACCATTTCCTGCTGACGCCCGACCTGGGCATGGACAAAGTAATGATTTATGCTTTCGACGCTGCGAATGGAAAGCTTCGCCCGGCGCCGCAGCCGTTTATACAAACCATGGGCGGCTCGGGTCCGAGACACCTCATTTTTTCGCCCGACCACCATTACCTCTACCTTATCCAGGAACTCACCGGCGAAGTGGTGGCCTACCGCTACCGTTTCGGCAGGCTGACCGCCATCCAGCACATTAGCGCAGCCGCTCCCGGTTTTAAAGGCTTCATGGGCAGCGCGGATATCCATGTTTCTCCCGACGGAAAATTCCTGTACTGCAGTAACCGCGGCGACGCCAATACCCTCACCGTTTTCCGGATCAACGGTTCCACCGGTAAGCTGACGGTCGCCGCCTACCAGCCTACTATGGGCGTTGCCCCCAGGAACTTCAGCCTGGATCCCTCCGGCAATTTCCTGCTCGTTGCCAACCAAAACAGTGACAACATCGTTGTCTTTAAAAGAAATAAAACCACCGGCCTGCTCACCGCAACGGGCAAAACGATTGATGTTGGCAACCCGGTGTGCCTGAAATGGATAGACAAATAAGTGTGGGCCGGGCAGCAGAACAAATCCCGGCGCTGGTGGCGTCGCACACTTGTGCGGCGGGACGTATTTCAGCACTAACTCAAATGGATAACCGCGTTACCCACCGGCTTCATCCGGGCTATGTTCACCGCTCCGGGGACGCAGCCGGTGCCTTGACTTGTTAAAGATCACACTTCCTTTATCGATGCCTTTGCGCAGTAGTTTCTGTTCTTCCTCCGGCAACTGTACCCTATCGCAGCAGGCTGCACTGCAACACCCGGAAAAGTCAGCAGCACATTGCTCACACTGGATAAAAAGCAAATGGCAGGCACTGTTCCGGCAATTGGTATGCCTGTCTGCCGGCTGCCCGCACTGGTGGCACTTCGCAATAATTTCGTCCGTGATGCGCTCGCCCATGCGGTCGTCGAAAACAAAATTTTTGCCAATGAAGCGGTTTTCCATCCCTGCTTGTTTTACCTCCTGCGCATAATTGATGATGCCGCCCTCCAGGTGATAGACCTGTTTGAAACCATGGTGCAGCATATAGGCACTGGCTTTCTCGCATCGGATGCCTCCGGTGCAGTACATGATGATGGGTTTGTCCTTATCAGCCTGCAGCATATCCACCGCCATCGGCAACTGTTCCCGGAAAGTGTCACTGGGAATTTCGAGTGCTTTATCAAAATGGCCAACCTCGTATTCATAGTGGTTACGCATGTCCACAACAATGGTATCGCTGTCTGCCATCAGCCTGTTCATCTGCTTCGCATCAACATATTTTCCCCTGCGTTCCATACTGAACGTAGGATCTTCAATACCATCTGCGACAATCTTCTGCCGCACTTTTATCTTCAGCACCCAGAACGAACGGCCGTCATCGTCTACCGCAATGTTCAGTCGCATAGCGCGCATCCCCGGGAAGGCATCCAGCAGCGCCCGGAGCATATCCAGCGCGGAGGCCGGCACGCTTACCTGCGCATTGATTCCCTCGGCGGCCACATAGACTCTCCCAAAAACGGCAAGGGCCTGCAACCCACGGTACAGTTCGTCGCGAAAAGCCAGGGGATCGTTTACCGGGAAATACCGGTAAAAGGAGAGCGTGATGCGGGGTTCTGTTTCCTGGTAAAGACGGGCTTTTAATTCCTTCTGGGAGACCCGGTTGTGTAATACTGCCATACTGCCATGAAAATTTTAAGGACACTTGCGTGGTGAACAAAATTTCCTGTCCGGATTGCCCGGCGCCTGGATGGGCAAAGATAAACAGCGTTCTGGAAAAGCTGGCAGGCTGACTGGCAGCCGGGTACGAAATACCTGTTAAATCATTGCGCAGCAGTTAGCGCCCGCGCACAGAGCCGCCGAATAACCCCCCGAAGCCAACCCGGACGCCTGCCTGCCCGCGGTGTCCGTTGAGGTAGGCGGCCACCACATCTACTCGGAAAACTTTCAGGATATTTTCCAAACCGGCAAAAACCTCGGCGTAATTGCTGTCCGTGTTTACATAGAAGGCATTGGAGCCCGCCACCAGCTGCCAGTTCAGTTTGCGGAATACAGGAATTTTGTTGGTCAGCAACCCGTTGAAATGATGTTCAATATGGCCCACGGCATAGAAAGGGGCCACCGTGCTATTGGCGTAATAAGGCGCGAGCTGGAAACTGTTCAGGTATTCGCTCGCATAAAAGACCTGGTTACCGTTGAAATGCTGGTAATCCTGGATGTAGACCTGCTTACTGTTCAGGAAGCCGCCCATACTAAACCGGTATTTCAGCGCGCCCAGTAATTTGAAATTGATTTCATCGGACAGTCCAAAACTCCATTTGTCGTAGTCCACATCGCTGCCCAGAGCGGCTATCCCTTTCCGGTAGCTGGCATAAAAAGTCGGGTATTTGGATCCCACCGGCACTTTACCCCGTGGAAACTGTATAAACCGCTGCCCGGGTTTGTATTGAATGTTCAGGCCGGCTGCCAGGGCCTGGTGGCGACTGAACTGCGTCGCTATCTTTTCATACGGATAATTCGGCGTGAAGACCCGCCCTTCGTATTTGAAAATCGTGAAGTCAGTACTGTTATCCAGCGGCAACCGGTCCTCGTACAGCAGGTCGGCCGTCAGCCGCAAATCGTTGTCGAACCGTTTGTTCCAGCTCACTGCCCCAAAATAGTTCTCATAAATTTTCAAGTAATTTCGTTCAAACAAAAGCGTATAGAGGGTATTGAACAGCGGTGTTATTGGGTTGTCTGCGTTGAACTGGCTCACGCGTTTGCCCCCGGAAAAGGTCCAGCTGCTGCGGCTAGCGGTGCCCGTTCCATCCGCATCACGGTTGAAGACCCGCCGGCTGAGCTGCAGGGTCGCCCAGGCATTCAGATGGGTGTTGCTGAATCCATACCGGAGGTGCGGAATAAAAGTTACCTGCTGGCGGGCAGCAGGCCAAGCTTTTCGCAGGGTGACTGCGGCATTCGCGACTACCCCCTCCACCGTGTTGTAGGAAATGTTTTTTAGCAGCGGCTCCCACTTATAGGAAAAAGGGTGGACCGGGTGGTAGTCGGATCGCTCAAAGCCTTTCCATAAAATCTTTCCGGCACTAATGCGTCCCTGGTTGCGCCGGAGAGAATCTGTCCGCCGCTTTTCCGTGGCCGAATCATGCTGCGTTGCGAACAGGCTGTCTTTTACCTGGTAATTGCGGGCTTCTTCCGGGGCAAGTTGTACGGGACGGAGGGTATCCCAGTAGGTTGTCGGTTTTTTGTTGACGGCTGTATCATAGGCCATCACCACGTTATTGAAATAATGCTTCCTGAATACCGGTGCAAGGTCATATTTGTTGTACACATTCAGGAATACACCTACCCCGTCAAACCCAAAAATTTTAAACGTAAAATATACCGTCTGGGCCCCCGTCCGCCAGACTTGGTTACCCACGGGCACCTGCTGTTGCTTAATTTCCAGCGTATCGAGCAACTGCAACTGCGATTCTTTCAGCAGCACCAGGTCCAGGCTGTGGATCCGCCAGTCGCCCTCCGTGATATTGATGGTTCCGGAAAACAGGGGTTCATATTTCCGGCGCGGTATTACCCTGATTTGGTTAATCTCCCTGCCATCTTCGTAAAATGAACCGAGGTATTTATACCGGTAATAGCTAAGCGCCCCGTCGGCTATCGGCGAAATAAATCCCCGCGGGCTGATGCGGGTAACGGCGAAGACGTTCACATTGTTCTGGTAGAAATTGGTGAAGGTGGGAAAATTGAATCCGAATCCGTTGGAGCCACTTTCCCGGCCGGAGATGACTTCCAGTTTGGTCTGTCCCGGTTTTTTAAAAGCTACTTTGGTCAGTGATTCAGACAGGTAGATGATGCCGCGGCCGGCAGAATCGACGCCCATGTTCCGGCGGTCCGACTGCTCAATCTTCTTGCCGAGGATCTGCGCGGGCACTTTCCTGGTGCGGATCAGCGTTTTGATATAGGCTTCACACGTAAATGAATCGAGCGGTTCAACATAATCCTTTTTCTTCCTGATGGCCTGCCGGATGATCTCATACGCCGGATCCTCACCGCCCGGGCGGATGATGACTTCTTTCATGGTCGTCTGCAGGAGTTCCATGTGAAAACCCACTTCGAGATCACTTCCATCTACCCTGATTTCCCTTTCCTGGCGTGCATAACCGACGTGCTGGCAGTATAGCGTATAGGTGCCGGGGTCAAGGTCAAGGAAGTAGCGACCCTGGTTATTGGCGGTTGTGCCCCGGCTGCTCCCTTTAATAAACACGGAAGCATAGGGCAGCGGTTCTCCTTTCTCATCGGTGATGAGGCCGCCTACCCTTCCGGCCGTTGCTCCGAAGCCTGACAACAGGGCCAGTAAAATTCCCAAAAACCGGTAACGTTTAGCCATATACGGTATCAAAAAAAAGTTCGCCGGTGCTCACCTGAAATCGTACAATTCCCATCAAAATAAAGTACTAACCGCTTGCAGCCCGGAAAGAAGTTTTTTACATTTACTAATCCGAAACCTAAAAAAAATACCCTATGAAAGTAAATTTTATTTCCCAGCGCTCCGTCGCAGATTATAACGTATGGCAACTTGCCGGACGGTTGGTTTTACTGGCAGGGATATTGATGGCCTACAGTTACTGTTTCCTGCTCACGCTCAGCTCCATCATCAAGACTTTTTCTTAACGCTTTTCACTGCAAGCCCGGACAGGTGATGAATGGCTATGGCCTATCCCTGAAACCGCAACAAAAAGCCCCGCTTTCAGGCAGGGCTTTACTATTTAAAGGGGCAGCTTTATTTCTGAACGTACATCACTTCCTTTACCAGTTTCACGGTACGGGGAACATCCGGCAGCGCAAGGTTCACCAGGTTGGCAGCATAGTGCAGGGGCGCATCGGCCGCGGTAATCCTGCGGATGGGTGCATCCAGGTAATCAAACCCTTCTTTCTGTATCCGGTAGGCTATTTCTGACGACACGGACGCAAACGGCCACTGCTCCTCCACGATAACCAGCCGGTTGGTTTTTTTCACACTGTCCAGGATGGTCATCCAGTCCAGCGGCCTAACGGTACGGATATCGATCACTTCGGCACTAATGCCTTCTTTCTCCAGTTCGGCAGCGGCGCCAAGCGCCACTTTCATCATTTTGGCCCAGGATACGATCGTGACATCGGTCCCTGCCCTTTTGATATCCGATTTTCCCAGCGGGATATAATATTCTTCTTCCGGCACTTCGCCCTTCTCCCCGTACATCACTTCACTTTCCATAAAAATGACCGGGTCTTCCTCGTAACGGATGGACTGTTTCAATAACCCTTTGGCGTCATACGGGTTGCTGACCGAAACCACTTTCAGCCCGGGGATATTGGCGTAATAGCTTTCAAAAGCTGTGGAATGCTGGGCACCCAGCTGACCGGCAGAGCCATTGGCACCCCGGAAAACAATCGGACAGGAAACCTGTCCCCCACTCATCGCAAGCATCTTGCTGGCGGTATTCAGTATCTGGTCCAGGGCAAGTACGGCAAAATTCCAGGTCATGTATTCAACGATTGGCCGGAGTCCCTGTTGCGCTGCCCCTACCGCTACAGCCGTGAAGCCGAGCTCTGAAATAGGGGTGTCAATCACCCGCTTTGGTCCGAATTCATCCAGCATACCCTGCGACACCTTGTAGGCGCCGTTGTATTCGGCTACTTCCTCGCCCAGGAGGAACACACGGTCGTCCCGTCGCATCTCTTCATTCATTGCTTCACGCAGCGCTTCCCTTAGTGCTATCTTTCTTGCCATACGGTTGTTGTTAAAGTGGGGCAAAAATATTGCACAGGCGCCATACCCCCAAAAGTTTTAACCCTGTATAAGCAACGTAATCGTTTCAGTTCCACGGCGCAAAAACCTTCTACCGTACCGCGCACACCGCGCTGCAAACCAGCGCGGCAAACGCTTTAGACCCGGTGTTGGGTGCTGTATTTTACCGGTAGAATTCTGGTTTTTTAGCGTTCTTTGCGGTAATCATAAAAAAAGGGCAAACGGTATGGAGGTATTTAAGTTTGGCGGCGCGAGCGTGAGCAGCGTGGAACGGTTCGGCATGGTAGCGGCAATTCTCCGGGCCCGGAAAGAGGAACAACTGCTGGTGGTTGTTTCAGCGATGGGTAAAACAACTAATGCCCTGGAAAAAGTAGTGGAGTCATTTTATAACAACCGGTCAGACCTGGCGCTGCAATTATTTGAAAAGATTAAGGAGCAGCACCTCACAACAGTCAAATATCTGCTGGTTACCCATTACCTCGCGTGCGAGGCACAGCTCCGCGATATTTTTACGGAAACAGAATGGCTGCTGCACGATAAACCGGTCCGCGGATTCGATTACTATTATGACCAGGTCGTTTGTTCCGGGGAACTGATGTCCACCGCCATTGTCAGCGCCTTCCTCAATGAATCGGGGATCGCCAACCAGTGGCTGGATGTACGGGATATCATCCGGACAGATGACAACTTCAGGGATGCCGGCGTTGATATTCCATTTACCAGTCGGAAAATGCAGGAAATTGTTGCGCCGGCCCTGCAAAAACACGGACTGGTGGTCACCCAGGGATTCATCGGCGCTACTGATGAAAATGAAAGTACCACACTGGGGCGAGAAGGAAGTGATTATTCCGCTGCCATCTTCGCCAATATGCTGGGGGCCGGCCAGCTTACCATCTGGAAGGATGTGGAGGGTGTCATGAATGCTGATCCCAAAAAATTTCCGGGCGCCACGTACATCCCCGCCCTGAATTATGATGAGGTTATCGAGATGGCTTATTATGGTGCCCAGGTGATCCATCCCAAAACCATCAAACCGTTGCAGAATAAAGGGATTCCCCTGCAGGTCAAATGTTTCCTGGATGCTGCCCTGCCCGGCACCCGTATCGGCAAGGGACCGCTGGCCGCATTGCCGCCCATCATCGTGGTAAAGGAAAACCAGGTACTCGCCCATCTTCATACGCGCGATTTCTCTTTTATCGGCGAGGAGCCTATGAGCCGGCTGTATGAAATCTTTGCCGAGGTGAAGACCAAACCCAACCTGCTGCAGACAGGCGCGGTAAAGCTGGTTATCTGCCTGGATGATCAGCCTGAAAAAATTGAAAAACTTGCACTGGCCGCCGCCGACCTGTTCGAAGTTTCGGTGGAAAAAGGGTTGTCCCTGCTCACCATAAGGCATTTCAATGAGACCCTCCTGCAGGAACTCACGAAAGACAGGAAGGTCGTGCTCCGCCAGCAGAATGAAGGTACCGTGCAGGTACTCCTGAAAGACCGCACCTAGTAAGACCTGCTGTAGATATCCCGCATACGTGCATTGAACTGGTTCATGAGCTGGCTGGTAAGTTCCCGGTACAACGCATCGTAGCCGGGCTGGTTGTTATACACGCCCCGGACCACGGCCCAGTCTTTATCTCCCAGCGCCCGCTGGTCGCCTGTAAACCCACCGGTTACTTTTTCCCAGGTATACTCCGCGAAAAAACGATTGTTGTCAATCATCCGTCGACTTTCCTGGTCGACGATCCGGTAATCCATGCTGGCATTGGAAACAATCACCCGGCGAATCACATTTACCGTAGCCCTGACCGTGGTAGTCACCGTCTTCTTGGGATCTGCCGGGTCCTTTTCAGTGAGATCCCGCGTTACGGTATAACTGTCCCGGTTAACCGCCATTTCCCCAAACCGGATATCGTACACGTTGATATCCATAAACTGATCGGCCCGCACCTCCCTGGCTTTCGGATCAGCCGTACTGTAAAACCGGTAGTACCTGCTGTTACCAATACTGTTCAGGTTGCGCAGGATATCGTTTCTGAAATAGCCGGCATCGAGTGAATAATTGCCAAAGCGCTGATCAAATTTATCCACGATCACATTGACGACGGCCTTGTCGTAGGCGTCAGCCATCCTTTCTTCCAGGTCCTTGTAACCGGGTTCGTAACCAGCCGCCCTTTTGAATGCTTCATACCCCTTCTGCGCCGCCAGCCGGTTGCTCTGCTGCATATAGCCGACCCCCTGGTCATAATTGAAAGCCGCTGCTGCTTCTGCTGCCTGCGTTAGTTCAACAGTATAGCTGCCGGCCTGTACAAAACGAAATGCAGCCGGTGTGGCGGCTATGGCCTGGTATAGTTTATCCAGGCCGAGGTAGTCCCGGTAAATAACATCCAGCTTTTGTGCATTGGGTATCCCTGCAGAAGCAGCAGTGACGGACTGCAGGTATCGGCTTCTTGCCTGCCGGTAGGCCTGCGGCAGAATCTCACCTGCTGACGTGTTGCCGGAGTTCTTACGGAGATCGTCCAGTGCAGAGTAGACCGCTTTATCGTACTGGCCCTCGTCGTAGAGTTTTGTAGTGGATTTACAGGAAGCAATTAACATTACTAAGCCAATGGCGGCGAGTGCGACGATCTTCATATGCGGGGTATTGAATGATATTTCCGCTTAAAGCTACGGCAATCGACGCATCCGTACAACCCGGTCAGAGCGCCGGGGTATGCTGGCGGCCAGGCCGTTAATCCGCCTCTACGTAAATAGTTTGTTTTAATTTGATCGGGGTGGGCTTTTCCAACCGGATAGCGGGCGCCCATATCGGTAGCGCCTCAAATCTTTCTATGATGAGGTTATTCATTTCATTGGTCGCACCGCGAAGCACCCGCGGAAGAATGGTCTTCCCTTCTTTGGTAACGATATATTCTACGCTGATGAACGCCTTTTTCTGATCGGAGGGAAGCATTTTCACAAGGTCTTTGCTTAGCCCGTCAATAAATTCCTGGAAAGCAGGAGCACCTCCGGGGAAGACCGGCAGTTTGTTTACGGAGTTTTCGATTTCGGACTCGTCAAAATGCACGGGTATTGCTTCCCGGCGCTTAACCACTTTCACTTCGGGCTTTGCTTCCTCGAGCGCCTGCTTTACATCCTCGCCAAAAACATATTCACCCTTGTCACCGACCATTATCACCGGAAGCTTCCTGTGTTTTTCAAAATAATAATACACCTGTCTCAGCTGCTCAGCCATTTTGCGGTAGTCCGGAAAATCTTTTTCATACTTCGCCAGGTATTCGTTGCTTTTGTAATTTTTAAACAGCACCGGGAAGATGTGAACCGGGATAAAGTCCTGCCCCATCATCTTTGCGTTGTAGGCCAGTACATAAAGTTCTTCTATCTGCGTATCAGTAATGGGGATGCAGCCGGTCGTTACACAGCTGCCGTGAATATAGATATCACCCCCGGGCTGAACCGAGTCACTAAGCAGGCGGTCGGAGGCGTTGGGATAATTCAACCCAAGAGAAAGGTGATAATTACTGTGCGGGTTAAATTCATTGATATAATAAAATCCCTCGGGCACCTGGTAATCCCCTGCCAGGCGCTTGGGTCCCAGTGTACCGGCAAGCGCACAAATCTTATAGGTTTTGAATAATTTATATGGATCGCTCAGCTGCTGCTTTACCCATACTTCCAGCTGGCTGTCGTATTTAAAGGAGCGGATGTACATGTACCGGGCCGGCCAGACCAGTTTCTTTTCAGCAAATTGTTTGGCGAGGGTGTCTTCTTTTCGTTTGAGTGCTTCGTTAAATACCGGGAAAGACCGCTGGTAGTTGCTGAAGCTGATATCCGGCGCACTCGCCTGGGCAGCGGTGGCCACCACCCATAAACAACTCAAAAAAGATACAAAAAATCTGGCCATAACAGAGAAATCACGATATAAAACGCCGGGGGGAAATTATTATTTCCGAACTGTATTAAAAGTGCGTAAAATTACCCTAAACCGATGTGAAAAAAAGTTTTGCCTTTCCACCTTTGTGGAAAACAAGCAGGCTGAACACAACTTTAACAAAACGCCCGCATCCCTCTTCTCAACGATAACCCTGTGCTGGATAAAAGTTGCTGCAACGGTCGAACGCCATGCAGTATGGCCAGACCCTATTCTTTGCAATTCCGGTTCAACCCTTATTTTTACAGCAAAACAGGCACTATGATGAAGGCAGGCATTCTGGGCGGCGGGCAACTGGGGCGGATGCTGCTGCAGGCGGCAATTAATTATCCCGTTGAGACCTATGTACTGGAAAATGATTCGCATTGCCCCGCAGCCCACCTCTGTCACTTCTTTACAAAAGGCGATATCAGGAGTTTTGACGATGTCTATAATTTCGGTAAGGGCCTGGACGTACTCACCATCGAAATAGAACAGGTAAATGAGGATGCGCTCGAAAAACTGGAGCAGGAGGGCGTCAAAGTGTTTCCTACGTCCGCAGCGCTACGGACCATCAAAAATAAAATTCTCCAGAAAAACTTTTACCGCGACTGCCAGTTGCCCACTGCTCCTTACGTCATTACCTCCGGGAGGGGCGATCTCTCCGTGCACCAGGGTTTCCTGCCTGCTGTTCATAAGGTTGCAGTCGGCGGTTATGATGGCCGTGGCGTGCAGGTTATCAATTCACGGGCAGACTTCCCAAACGGTTTTGACACAGCGGCTGTGCTGGAGAAAAAGATTTTAATACAGAAGGAAATCGCGCAGATCGTCGCGGTGAATGAAAAAGGTGAAACAGCACTTTACCCGCCGGTTGATATGATTTTCAACAAAGATCTGAACCTGCTGGATTACCAGATCAGTCCTGCCGACATCCCGCAGAAAGCAGCCTGGAAAATTGAAGCCATCGCTGTAACGCTCGTAAAAAACCTCAGGAGTCCCGGCATCTTTGCCGTAGAGTTTTTTATTGATAACCAGGGCGAAGTCTTCGTCAATGAAACTGCACCCCGTGTACACAATAGCGGTCACCACAGTATTGAGGGTAATTACAGCTCCCAATTCGACATGCTGTGGCGGATCATGCTGGGCTATCCCCTCGGCAACACCGTTGCCGTGCTGCCTGCCGCCATTGTGAACCTCCTCGGGGAGCCGGGGCATTCGGGCCCCGCTGTGTATGAAGGACTTGACGAAGTATTGCGGATGGACAATGTTTTCCTGCATATCTATGGCAAACGGGAAACCAGGCCCGGCAGGAAAATGGGACATGCCACCATACTGAGCGGGGAAAAACAGGAGCTG
>JBBROE010000054.1:0-26987 GCA_038229695.1 Chitinophagales bacterium
GTTCTGATCCCACTGAAGGAGGCATAATTATCAACAAGGAAAACAGTTACGAATTGGCGCGCTTCGCCGATGGTACCATCCAGTTTGCCTTTAGTGCCAATGGGGCAGGAAATGACTGGTCTTGGACCAATACCGGTATTGTTGCGCCCCTCAATACCTGGAGCCATATTGCCCTGGTAAAAACTGGCGCTTCCATCACCGTTTACCTGAACGGCGTTCCAACCTTCAGCTCCGGTGGTAACGCTGCAACACTAACGGCTAACGCGCAGGGGCTTCGGCTGGCTAACCGCTTGAATTCTACCCGCATCTTTGCCGGAGCCCTCGATGAAATCCGGATTTGGAATACGGCCCGCACCCAGGCAGAGGTAAAGGCCAACGTATTTAACCAGTCATTGTCTAATGCAGCTGCCGGACTGGTAGCCTATTACCGGATGAATGAGAGCAGCGGCACCACCACGGCCAACAGCTCCACCAACGTGACGGGCATTGATGGCACCCTCGTCAATGCACCGGCCCGGACAGCCAGCCCGGTACAGTTTGCTACGGCCGCTGTCAATTTTGACGGAATTGATGACAACATCTCCATTCCCTCGGCCACCTCACTAAACATCACGGCTGCCATAACCCTGGAAGCCTGGGTATATCCCACTAAAAACGCAGGCGTTCAGAACGTCATCAGCAAATCGTCCAACACCCAGAATAACGGCTATATCTTCCCGCGTACTGATGATGGATGGGCGCATGCGGTGGCTTACCTCCATATTGCCGGCGGATGGCGAACCATTTCTGCAGTATATCCTGCCCTCAACGCCTGGCACCATCTTGCGGTTACCTACGACGGGGCCACCATCAAATTGTACATCGACGGCGTGCTGGCCAACTCCATGGCTATGACCGGCAGTATCACCACCAATACCAATCCGCTCACACTGGGTAACCAGTCCGGTTACTCGGAATATTTTAGCGGGTCAGCCGATGAAATGCGCATATGGAATGTAGCCCGGACCCAGCCTCAGATCCAGGCCGCCATGAACATGGAAATCGATCCGACAGTGCAGACGGGGCTGGTCAGTTATTACACAGCCGACCAGGGAAATATCGGGGGAAACAATGCCGGTCTCATAACGGCAATGGACAAGGTTGGAAATAATAATGGTACGCTCAGTAACTTTGCCTTGTCAGGAGCCACCTCGAACATGGCCGGGCAGTTTTCCGGCCTCAGCGCGTTACCGGTTGCCTGGCTGGCCTTCACGGCACAGCAAAAAGACAATACGGTTGCGCTGAACTGGACCACGGCCGAAGCAATCAATAACCTCGAATTCCGCGTACAGCGCAGCAGTACCGGCTCCTCCTGGAATAATATCGGTACAACCGCCGCTACAGCCAACAGTACCGGCAGCCAGTCGTACGTATTCACCGATGCCAACCCGGCAGCGGGCCTTAATTATTACCGTATAATGCAGGTGGACAGGGACGGTAAAACGACGTATAGCAAATCAATCCGTTTCTTATTCAGCAGCAGCCGGCGCGTGATACTGGTATATCCCAACCCCGTGAGCAACGGCCAGCTCAATATCCAGCTTCGGGAGCCTGCACAGGTTTCTTTGTATAACAGCAACGGGACACTTATTTTTACACGGAAAATGAATGCTGGAACCGGACTTATTTCCCTGGGTGTACGGGCAAAAGGATGGTACCAGTTGAAAGCCGGAGACGAAACCCTGCCGGTCATAATCCAGTAACGAACCTATTAAACCAATCATACATCAATCCCGGCCCAGGCCGGGATTTTCATTTTAAATATATTTTTTTTGGTGATAGGCTGCAGCGCTATGGGCAGCATCGTTGCTACGCTCAGTTCAGCGGTTGCCCGTCAAGGATCGCCCGGGACCAGCACAATCCCAGGCAAATTACAGGCGCATGAACGGGTAACCAACAAGTCCCAAGCTGGAAAAATTACCCGGGAAAAATGGGAACGGCTTTTTTTAAGGATGGGTTCAGCAGCTCTGGGATCAGTATTTCTTTCGTCAATTGTCGCAAATCACCCTGGTAAAGTCGGGGCCACGCCTGTCAATTTTCATCTTATCATTTATTTTCACACCCTAATTATTCCACTAAACAGGGCATCATGAAAATAGTCAGGGTACAATATACCGTCGCAAAATCCTTCGTGCCCGTAAACCAGGAAAATATTCGAAAGATAACAGCCGAACTGGAGGAACTGCATCATCCCGGCATCCATTATAGTGCCTACCTCCTTGCCGATGGCCAGACTTTCATGCACCTTGATAGTTTCACCGATGAAGCAGCCCATGAGGTGCTCCAGCAACTTCAGTCCTTCAAATTGTTTGATGCCGCCCTTTCGGCGAGCGGCTGGCTGAAGTCCCCGGAATTGGAATTGCTCACCGGTGTGGGTAATACGCAACCTCCTTTCTAAGATTGAACAGCCCTTCCTCATTCCGGCATCGGCGCGGCCAGGAATTCTTCTACCAGGGCTGTGAAAAGAACGGGTATTTTGCTGTCTTGATCCCGGGACATCGCTTCACCCATATAACTGCCATGGTTACCCGGCAATATGGCCAGCCTCGCATAAGGAAATGACCGGTACATGGCTACCGCATGTTCGGTAGTCACAATATCCTCGTCGCCAATCACCACCAGCACCGGGTTTGCAATCGCCCGCAGCAAGTCTTCCGGCCAGTCGGTGAACGTCTTCATCCGCGCAGCGTCTTTATCATGCATGGTGCGGAGCGCTTCCGGGTTGGGGTTAATGTGCAGGAATGCCTGTTTGTAAACCGAAGGCAGGTTTTCCAGGCAGGTTTTTTCCATGGCTTTCCAAAACCAGCTGTACATCCCCGATTTTTTATAAAAGGAAGAAGCCACGATAATTTTACGGACCACGCCGGGATGCCTTATTGCCACCTGCAACGCCGTATTCCCGCCATTGCTGAAACCAAACAGGTCGGCCCCGCTGATAGCCAGTTGGCTTAGCAATTCTGCCGCATCGTCGGCATCCTGTTCAAACGATTCCGCCCCGGCGCGATCGGCGGTATGACCATGGCCCTGTAACTCCACGCCGATTACCAGGTGCTCTTTCGCCAGTTCGGGCAGGATATTTCCGAAAGAAGTATGGAGCGTAGACCCGCCTCCATGGATCAATACCAGCGGGCTGCCTTTACCATGGATTTCATAATACATGCGAAGTCCATTTACCTGGGCGTAGTTTCCGTGGTCGTACTGGCTGAAAGTTCCGGTAGGCATGCATACTGATTTAAACAGGGTGGTAACGCCGGGCCAAATATATCCGTTTCCCGGGTTCCGGTAATCGCAGCCGCAGCAGAAAATGTGTCGGGTCAGGAAAGGTCGCTACTGTTCTTTTTATAGCGCAGGGAAAAAAAGATGACCAGCAGGTTGACCAACAAAGAAAAAATATTGGTCACGACGATGGGCATATCGCCTTTTCGCAATCCATACCACACCCAACCGGCCACTCCCGTCAGGAGGATAAGCAAGGTAAACGCGGAGATGTCCTCGGATTTTTTGCATTTGACAATCTTAATCAGCTGTGGCAGTAATGAAACTGCCGTGCAGATTCCGGCAACGATACCGATGATATTTGTGGCGTCAGTCATGTTTGCTATTATCTTTATGGGTAGATCGGTAACCGGTAGTGCATAGACAACAGCGTTAGGCAACCAGCCCTGTCCCGCTATGCCTGATTTCCACCACGCAGGGTAAGGCAAAGCAGGTGCCACGCTTTCGGAGTGAGCAGGCTGGAATGCGGTGTGTCTAGGCCCGGTAACCCAAACATTTTTAGCCATGGAAATTTTAATGGGAATACAATTAAACACACGCGGGATAATAAAATAAAACGTGGAAATTCATCACCAGGATCGACCAGCACCGGCAGGTTGGATTCCCGGGTCAGCCATCGGCAAATGGCAGCTTCCGGCACCCGCATAAAATTCCTGTATTTGTTCAAACACATAACCATGCATAAAAACGATTACTCCAGAAGAAAATTCTTAAAGCAGGCGGTGCTGGCATCAGCCGCAGTTGTTGCTGCGCCTAATATCCTCACCGCGAGAGACCAGCAAAAGGTCAACCTCGCCTGTATTGGTATCGGTAACAGGGGAGGAGAGATTATCCCTGAGTTATACAAAACAGGGCTCGCCAACATTGTTGCCCTCTGCGATGTGGACATGGGTGCGCCCCACACCCTCGCTATCATGAAAAAATTTCCGGACGTGCCGCGTTTCCAGGATTTCCGGCAGATGTTCGACAAAATGGGCAGCCAAATCGATGCGGTATCCATCGCGGTGCCCGACTTTTCGCATTTCCCGATTACCATGACGGCGCTGGGCCTGGGTAAACATGTATACGTTGAAAAACCCATGGCACGCACG
The DNA here is from genome assembly GCA_038229695.1 of Chitinophagales bacterium. Taxonomy (GTDB): domain Bacteria; phylum Bacteroidota; class Bacteroidia; order Chitinophagales; family Chitinophagaceae; genus JACMLD01. The sequence continues at coordinate 4,407 of JBBROE010000054.1, forward strand.
TTCAATGAAATTGACCTGATGATGAAGGCCGCGAAGAAATATCCGAAACTTGCCACTCAGATGGGTAACCAGGGTCATTCTGAAGGCAACTATTTTCAGTTTAAAGCCTGGAAAGATGCCGGGATCATCAAAGACGTAACGGCCGTTACCGCGCACATGAATTCTGCCCGCCGCTGGCATGGCTGGGATACTAAAATCTGCACATTCCCGCCCGCAGAAGTTCCGCCGTCCACGCTCGACTGGGATATCTGGCAAACGACGTCACAGGGGCATACCTATAACCAGAACTTTGTAAATGGGCAGTGGCGTTGCTGGTACGATTTCGGGATGGGTGCACTCGGCGACTGGGGCGCCCACCTGGTTGATACCGTCCACCAGTTTCTTGATCTTGGCCTTCCTTATGAAGTGAGCCCGCTGCGGGCCGACGGCCACAATAGTTTTTTCTACCCCCAGGATACCACCCTTTCGTTTAAATTTCCCAAACGTGGCAACATGCCACCCCTGGAAATAAAATGGTATGACGGGCCGGATAACCTGCCGCCACTCCCGGAAGGCTATGGCAACACCGCTAAACTCGACCCCAATATTCCTCCTCCGAGCAACGGTGCCTTGAAGCCAACAAAACTTAACCCCGGGAAAATTATCTATAGCAAGGATCTCACCTTCAAAGGAGGCTCCCATGGCAGTACGCTCACCATTATTCCAGAGGAAAAAGCCAGGGAAATGGCTTCCCGGCTACCTGAGGTTCCGGTAAGCCCCTCCAACCACTGGAAAAATTTTCTCCTGGCCTGCCAGGGACAGGAAGAAACCAGGTCGCCCTTTGCCATCGCCGGACCACTCAGCCAGGTGTTCTGCCTGGGGGTACTTGCACAATGGACCAATCAAAAACTTGAATTTGACCGCGAGAAAAGAATGATTACCAACAACAAAATGGCCAATGAACTGCTAATGGGCCCACCCCCGAGAAAGGGATGGGAGCAGTATTACAAAGTTTAAAGTAGATCCGCCTGCAACGCTGCCCGCACTTACTGTTGCGGGCAGTTGTTGTTTTCATCCGTTTCGAAACAAGCGCACTCATAAAATCATGACAAGCGTACCGGCGATGATACATACTGCGCCGATGGCTGTTTTAATCGTGAGCGTTTCCTGCAGGATCACCACTGATAAAACAACGGTAAGCGCCACACTTAATTTATCCACCGGCGCCACCTGGGATACCTTTCCCAATTGCAGGGCCCTGAAATAGAATATCCAGGAAAGGCCCGTAGCCACTCCCGATATCAGCAGGAAGAACAGGTTGTGCCGCGAAAGCGTAGCCAGTCCCTTTGTTTCGCCTTTGGCAAAAACGATCCCCCAGGCTATCACCAAAATGACAACAGTCCGGATTGCCGTGGCCAGGTTAGAATTTACATTGGCGATACCCAATTTAGCAAAGATGGCCGTCAGGGAGGCAAACAGCGCTGATAACAATGCGTAGAACCACCACATACCCCAATTTTTAAGTTAAAAAAAACGGCTGACGATGCCCGTTATAGAACAACAATCAGCCGGTTGAAAAGGAAAACCTATTTTTTTACCACCAGTACCTGGAACGTGCCGGGAATGACCGGCGGACGATTCTGGCCGGCGGCAGCTGGACCGAACTCCGCTGCAGGGAGGAATACGGTATGATTCATTTCATCGACTGCCAGCGTCCTCGCACTTCTCTTGGTTTTTACATCGGGCAGCGCTGTGTAGGTATCCGGACTGTCTTCGTGGTATATCGATAATTTTCCCTCGCCGCAGGAGGCAAAGATGTCCTTCGCCTTGCTGTCGTAAGCCACGCCATCGCAGCCGTCGCCGATCGGCAGCGTTTTTACCACTTTGCCGGTTTCTGTATTCAGCACCACCAGCATTTTATCACAACCGGCGAACAGGCGTTTGCCCGGCAGATCGATGGCCAGCCCGGTAGGACCCTCAGCAGGAGAAAGCGACCAGTGCTGTTCTACCGTGTTGGTGGTGAGGTTGACGACCACGATCTCATTTTTGTCTTCGATGTTCACATACAATTTACCCGCATCATTACTGACCGCGGTTTCCGGCTTTCCGCCCACGGCAACCGTAGCTACCGCTTTTTCGTTCACCGGGTCGATGATGGTTACATCATTGCTGCGGCCATTGCAGGTGATGATTCTTTTGGAATAGGTGTCGAACATAATGGCATCGGGATTCTGTCCCGTTGCGATGGTGCCTACGATCTGGTTGGTCTTAAGATCAAAAACGGTTACATTGTTCAGCCTGCCGTTACTGGTATAGCCCTTCCCCAGTGAAGGAATAAAGGCGATGCCATGCACCCCGGTTGTATTGGGGATGATACCGGTGGAATCTCCCGTTGTTTCATCCAGGATGTTCACCTGGGTGCCGTGGGAAACATACAACCGGTTGTTGCCCGGCCCGACGGCAATATAATCCCAGCCGCCGCTGCTGGCTATCGGGAACGGCTTCACCATATGGTAAGCCCCCGACTGTGCGGACACCTGCACATTCACCAGTAACACACCCGTGAAAAGAACTGCGCTAAAAAGCCAATTGATTTTTTTCATGTTATTTTTTTTAAGTGGACGAAATGGGAACAGTCGCTGCACCATTGCCTTTGCCACTCCTTTCCCGGTAGAGTAACCGGAGCAGGGTGGGCAGTACAATCAGCAGTAAAGGTAATGCAGCCAGGAACCCGCCAATGACGGCGATCGCCAGCGGCTGGTGCAATTGTGCCCCGGCGCCGATTCCCAATGCCAGCGGCATCAGGGCAATGATGGCACCGAGTGCAGTCATCAGCTTCGGTCTTAGCCGTGTTGAAATGGAGTAAATTACGGATTCATCAACCGATTTCTCCTTCCTGGCTTCCTGGTATTGTAATATGGTGAAAATTGAATTTTCGCCGATGATTCCGACGATCATAATCAGCCCGGTATAGCTGCCCACATTCAGCGGGGTATGGGTGAGGTAGAGCCCCAGGTAACTGCCGGCGATACCTGTCACGGCTACCAGCAGGATGAGGACGGCAATCCTGAATTCCCGGAACAGGAACAATATAACGCCAAACACGAGGAGGGAAGCCGTTATGAGAATCAGCAATAATTCCCTGAAAGACTGCTGCTGTTGGGCATATGCCCCGCCATATTCAATGTGATATCCTTTTGGCAAATGGATTGTTGCCGACACCGCTTTTTGAATCCCGGTAATCACGGAGCCCAGGTCACTATTTTCAAGTCTCGCCGTTACTACGCCCATCGACTGCAGGTTCTCCCGCTGTATTTCTGCGTCGCCAGGGTTAACGGTAACATCGGCGAGGGAGTTGATAGGATTCAGTTTCCCACCCGGCAGAAAAATGGGCAGCTGCCTGATATCAGCAACAGACATCTTCACATTATTAGGGTATACAAGCCGGATAGGGGAGAGCTGCTCTTTCTCCAGCACGGCCCCGGCTAGATTGCCTTCCATCGAGGTCTGCAACTGATACTGGAGGCTTGCCGGGGTAAGCCCGAACTGGGCCAGCTTCCGCGAATCCGGTGAAACACTTACGGAAGGGCCGGCGATCACGATCCCGGAGAATACATCGGCGGTTCCCTTTACGCTGCTTACCACATCTGCCACTTGCGTAGCAAGTGTATGAAGTTGCTGCTGGTTATCACCAAAAATTTTCACTTCGATGGGCTGCACGGACGTCATCAGGTCTCCCAGCATATCGCCAATCACCTGGCCAAAATCGATGCGCAGAGCGGGCTGCGTACTTTCTATCTGTTTACGGATATCGGCTATCACTTCTTCGGTAGTACGGTCCCGTTTCGTCTTTAACTGGATGAGATAATCGCCGGTATTGGGTTCGGTGATGAAAAACCCCATTTGTGTTCCCGTCCTCCTGGAATATGCTTTTACTTCCGGCACCCGTACGATCAGCTTCTCTGCCTCCCGCAACATCCGGTCCGTCTCCTGCAACGAGGTGCCGGGTGGGGAAGCGTAATCCAGCACGATGCTGCCTTCATCCATTTCAGGTAAGAAACCGGTCTGCAGCCGGGGAAGAATAAGGATGATAGCGAGGATAAATGCCCCGAGAATTAAAAAAGCAATGACCGGCCGCCGGATGAAAAAGGCTACCCAGCGTTGCGACTTGACACTGTGGGCAATCTCTTTTTTTTGTGCAGCTGCTTTGCGTTTGCGCGATAAAAGAAGATAAACCACGGGAAGGCCGATCCAGGTTACAAAAAATGAGCAGACCAGCGTAATGATCATGGTATTGGTCAGCACCTTAAAATAAGCACCGGCGACCCCCGTCATCAGTATGAAAGGAATAAAGATGACAATCGTGCTGATCGAAGACCCCAGCATCGCCGGGAAAAGAAAATCAATGGCCTTCTTCAGCAGCAGGGGCGTATCCTCATCAGGATATTCCTCATGCGTCCGGTGAATTTGTTCCACCACAACAATGGCGTCGTCAATAATCAGCCCTATAGCGGCCGCAATCGCCCCCAGGGTCATGATGTTGAAGGTATACCCAATCGCATACAGGACGATCAAAGTGAGACAAAGCGTTACCGGTATGGTGATTAAAATGGTGGCACTTGCTTTCAGCGAACGAAGAAAAATAATTGCGACGATAATCGCCAGGGCCAGCCCGATCCATAAACTGTCGGTGACGCTCTTCACGGATTCATTTACGAAATCTGCCTGTATGTAATAAGGCTCAATAGTTACCCCCGGGGGCAGAATTTTACGGAGGTCGGCGATCTTCTGTGCCATGGCCACCGACATGTCAACCAGGTTAAAATTGGGTTGCTTAATGACCGCTACGAGGATCCCTTCCTTGCCATTGGCATTTATCTTGGTATACTCCACCGCTTCCCTGATCTCAACTTTGGCCAGGTCGCCTACCGTAATCACGCGTCGGCCATCATTTCTTACGATGATATTTTCGAGGTCACCGGTACTGTGCACCATGGCATCGGTTACCGCCAGGTATAAAAATTTATAATCGGCCAGGTAGCCGGTAGACCGGATAAAATTCGTTTGTGTCAGCGCGTTATTCACAGAATCCGGGGTAAGACCGGTAGCACTCAGTTTACGGGGGTCGAGTTCGATCCAGTATTCTTTGCTTTTGCCGCCGATAACGCGCACTTCAGACACACCGGCAACCTGCGACAGGAACGGCTTGATGGTATAGGTGGCGAGAAGTTTCAGCTCAATAGCCGATTTATTATGGCTCTCCAGCGTATACCCCATTACCGGGAGTATCGAGGGATTCATTTTTTCCACCGTAATGTTCACATCCTGCGGTAATTGATTCCTGACCTGGGTTATTTTGGATTCAATCTGCTGCTTGCTGAGATCAATATTGGCGGACCAGTCTATAAAAGCGGAAATCTCACAGCTGCCGCGGCTGGTCGTGCTCCTGATCAGCGTAAGGTCCGGGACCTGTTTGATGGCGTTTTCCAACGGCCGGGTAACGGTCACCATCATGTTATTGACCGGCTGCAGGCCTGCATCCGCGATGATCTTAATCTTGGGAAATGTTATCTCCGGAAAGAGCGACGTCTGCATCTTCGAATACGCCATTATCCCGCCGGCGATAATTATCGCCAGCGTAACCGTAAGCGGGTTTTTATAGGCAAGAAAGAAATTTTTCAATGCTCGTTTATATTGCCGGGTGAAACAATTTTTACTTTGGCCGTATCGCTCAACCCATAATTGCCGCTCAGCAGTACCCGGTCGTCAGCCGTCAGAACGGGCGACAGTATTTCCACCCTGTTGTTATTTTCAAGCCCTTTTTTTACGGGCACTTTCACAGCGGTACTGCTGTCTATCATTTTCATGATCCAGAAATTTGACTGGGTCTCGTCTGTTAGGACGGTGGCTTTAGGCAGGGTAACCGGGTGTTCCTTCAGATCTTTGAGCATCTTCACCTTAGCCACCAGGTTCTCGGGAATGGGATGGCTTGAATTTATTTTGATGATGATACTCTGCGCCTGTGAACTGGGATCCACAGAAGGAAGTGTGCCGGAAATGATCCCAATAAAATGCTCCCCGTCGGGTAACACCAGGTCGACCGTCTTCCGGTTTTGCAGCAGCGGCCTTTGTTCGTAAGGCAGGTCGAGCAGGAAAGCGAAGCTGTTCACATCACTGATCACTGCCAGCTGTTCGCCATCCTGCACGTAATCACCCGCCTGGTGACTGAGCAGGGTGATAAACCCGTTTTCCCCGGCCCTGATAGAATTGGTACCGGTAAACCGGAAGGTCGAGTCCAGCTTGTTTACCGCATTTCCAATTGTTTCGGCTTCTTTTGTTTTTATAGTAAACAAGGCCTGGCCCTGTTTTACGAATTGGCCGGGGTGGGTGAAATTAGATTGCAGGTAACCATTGGCGTTGGCTTTTATATAATTTTTCTGGAGGAACGAAGAAGTGGCATTCAGGACAATGGAATCCGTCATCGGATCGGTATTGATGCCGGTAACGGTCACCGGTGTCTCCGGCGCTTCCGGAGTTTCCGCGGCCGCAGGCTCCTTCGTTGCCTGGTTGCAGGCAAGGCAATTGGTGGCGAGCAGGCCCAGGAAAAGATATTTTATTACCGGCTGTTGCATAGTTGGATTTTATCGGTTCCAGTAATTGATTTGTGTTATTATCTGTAACCGGCTTGTCGTATTCTGGGTAAGCAGGTTTTTGGCAGTTAGGTAATTGTTCACGGCGATCACCAGGTCGGCGATTTTTGCGTCCCCCGTCTCCAGTAATTTTATATTGACGTTTATTAGTCCCTCCGCATACTTTATCTGGTTGGTAATGGCGTCGATAAGGTCAGCCGTGCCGTTGAGCTGCTGTGTCAGCTGGCTCAGCTGCTGCCTGTACTGGCTGATGAAAAAATTTCGGTAGCCACGGCGGGTGTTTTCGGCAACGTTTAATTTACTGTATTGTATTTTCCGCTGACCACCATCGTAAATGGGTACGGTAAGGCTGACGCCAAAACTCGTTCCCAAATTCCTGTAGGGCTGGTAGGTTAGGGTGGAATTATAACCGCCATCTGCAAAAAGATTGAGCCGGGGTTTATAATTGAAGGCCACCAATGCGCGGCTGTTACCGATAGTCAGGCTGTCAATGGTGAACTTTCGGAAAAAGACCGATTGGTTCATTTCCGGTAAAGGTTTTACCGTTACTTCGGGTGTGGCAATACTATCCCGCGCCGTATCAATGATTCCACCGAGGTAATTCAGGTTGGCAAAGTCGTTTTGCAGCTGCAAGCTGAGTTGTTTTACACTTAACTCCTGTTGTTGCCTGGTCACCAGAAAAGTGAGGTAGTCCGTCTGCCGGTAAACGTTGGCGTTGGTCAGCCGCTTCAGCAGGTCCTCTTCCTTTTTGAGCAATTCGTTCACTTCTTTGGCAAATGCCAGCTGCTGCTGGTCGCCGTATGCCGTAATATACTGGCTGGTGATTGTACGGGTAAGATCCTGTTCGGACACCCGTGCATTGTTTTCTATCCCCTGGTTTTGCAAACGGAGGGTTTCAAACTGCGCGCGCAGGTAGCGGTTGCTGACCAGCGACTGGTTTACGCCAACCAGGGCACTGACCTGCCCGCCATTGGTGATCGCGCCATCGTAGCCAAATCCATTGATTACCGGCGCATAGGAATCATTACTGGTACCGGTCACCTGCGGCCGGTAGGTTGCCCTGATCCGCTGGCTGTCCAGCCGGTTGATGTACACCTGGTTACGGTAATCATTTAAAAGAGGACTGTTCGCCAGTGCCTGGTCGATATAATATTGCAGGTTTTTAACCTGTGCAAGTCCTGGGACGGCACAGAGTAACAAAAACGCTATCCCCGCTACACTTCGTTTCATATCGTAACAAACTGATCCTGCATAGGTAAAAAAATACAATTCATATAACTGAAATCCTGCACTAAAATAGCGCGGAATTCTGTGGCAAAATTGAAGTTGCTGGGTAAGGCCGGTATAATTAAAAATAATGGACGGCCCCTATCCCAAAATTCCCAGCCTGGTAGACCGGCATCACGAGCGTGGTCAATTCCTTTTTTTTACTGAATTTCCGTTTGATGGCCGGGTAAATGAGGTAAGCAACCCGGGTAGAGAGCATTCCCACGCCGGCCCCGGCTACCACATCCGCCAGCCAGTGTTTGTTGTTGGACATCCGGAGGTAACCGGTCGCTATCGCCGCCGCATAACCGCCAATGCCATAGAGTGGCGACACGTCTTTGTATTCTTCCCGGAGAAATTCTGCTGCGGCAAAAGCGGTGGCTGTATGACCAGATGGAAACGACAGGTTGTCTGAGCCGTCCGGCCTTGTTTCGGCGGTCAGGTGCTTCACCGGCGTGACGATGATCCCGACAAACAGGTTGGACATCGCATAAATGATAGTACGGTCGACAAACTTGTTCTTGCCGTGAACACCCGCGAGGTTAAGCAGGTAAACAGCACCCGCGGGTGCATATTGGAGGTAATTGTCCAGTGTCACCTTTTTGGGGAGGCGATCGGTATACACCACTCTTTTTACTGATTCATTGATGTCCAGCAGGGCGTCAACGTGAAGCGCAATTACCCCGTAAGCCATCAGGCCTGCCGGTACCCATATTCCGGCTCCATGCAGGCGATAGCCACCGGTGTTTCTGGCAACAGGCTGAGCCTGCGTCGAACTGTCGGACAATCGGGGGAAAGGCAGGGTATCGGTCTGCATGGCTGTCAACCGCAGGCCACAAAAATTTACGGTGAGGACTAAACAGCATACGATCGGTTTCAGTGACATAAACTTTTTTTCAGGGATGTTTGGTGGAAAGGACAAATTGGTGCATGGCATCCTGGTAAAGATACTGTGTCTGGAACCCGGATACTGCGGCTGCCTCTGCCACAAGTGCCAGCCCCAGGCCTACGCCTTCGCCGCCGGATGCTGTCTTACTGAACCGCCTGAACAGCAGGTTTTGGTCGAGCTTACCATTTGCAGCGCTGTTACTTACGGCCATCCTGCCGTCGCGGGCATCAATGATCAGTTGGCCGCCGGTAATGGTATAGCGGATAGCATTGCTCAGCAGGTTGTTCAGGATCAGGTCGAGCAAATCGGGGTTTATCGTAAACGTCAGCAACGGGTCAATGTCTATGCATATGGCAAGCTCCCTGGCCTGTATCATTTCCTCGAATTGTTCAAGCTTGCCGCTCAGTGCTGCTCGCAGGTGTACCAGTTCTGTCCGGGCATACTGGCCGTTTTCGATTTTGGTAAGCAGCAGGAGTCCCTGGTTGAGGCGGCTGAGTTTGCCAATGGCTTCATAGGCTCCCTGCACTGCTTTGCTCTGTGGTTCGGACAGGTGTTCATCCTGGATGAGCAAATCCATTTTGGATCTGATTATGGCCAGCGGTGTCTGCAATTCATGCGCGGCATTTTCCGTAAAGTCTTTCAGATGCCTGTATTCGGTGCTGGCGCGTCTTGTTGCCTGCAGGAGGGTTTCATTCATCAGTTTGAACTCGTCAATTTTAGTGGCAGGGAAAGCCGGCAGGGTAGCGGAGCCCAATGCAAAGTTTTCCATGGTGTGCAACGTACCATAAAACGGTTTCCAGAGGGTACGCAGCAAAATTCGGTTGATGACCAGGGATAAGATAAGTATGACCAGGATGGTGACTAGGGTGATGGTTACGATAGAGGTAATCATAGCGTCGGTACCCTCCAGGGATTTGCTGACGGTGACGAGGTAAGTCTGACCGGCAAGTCTGCTGGTAAAACTGATTCTCCGGAAAACGTCGACGTCATGTTCGGTTGGGTCCGTCATTTTGAGGGTGGTAAATCTTTTTTCCTGTAATATGCCGGTAAAGACGGAATAGGTGGTAACCTGGTCGCGGACAGGGATAATTTCCGGGAGCCGTGCGTATTTAGATACATAGGTTTCGATCTCGTGCTGCTCGATACGCAGGTCTTCGTCAACCTGACCAATTAATACTACCCGAAGCACAAAATAATACGCTATGCCGGAAAGCAGGAATACAAGGATGGTCGCAAGGAGATTGATGTTATGGTATCGTGTGAATAATTTCATAGCAGTCAGACCGTGAATTTATAACCCAGCCCGTAAATGGATTTAATATAATCCGGGGAACCGGCCTGCTGCATTTTTTTACGGAGATTTTTGATGTGTGTGTATAAAAAGTCGTAGTTCCCGGCTATGTCCATATTGTCACCCCATAAATGTTCTGCCATGGCGCTTTTGCTGATGACGCGGTTTTTGTTTCCCGCAAAATAGAGGAGCAGGTTGAATTCCATACGAGTAAGATCCAGCAGGTTGTCGCCCACACTGGCCTGCTTTTCCGGGATATTGATAGCCAGGTCACCCATGACGACCGTGTTTTTTCCGTCGTAGCTCTTCCGCCTGATGATGGCGTCCACACGGGCGGCGAGTTCAGGCAGGTGAAAGGGCTTTACGAGATAATCATCAGCACCGGATTTCAGCCCGGCAATTTTATCATCCAGTGAATTTTTTGCAGAAATCACCAGCACGCCATCCGATTTATTAGCGGCTTTCAAATGACGCAGTATATCAAGACCGCTTCCCCCCGGCAGGGTGATGTCAAGAATGATACAACTGTAATCGTACAGGTTAACTTTCTCGACGGCACTGGCATAATCGGCTGATGACTCGCATATAAATCCTGCTGAATCAAGATAAGTGCAGATACTCTCTGCCAGTTGTGGTTCGTCCTCAATGATTAACAGTTTCATATCCGCCGGTGAAGGTAGTGTCGAAATCTGAAGAAATGCTGTAGCCACCGTCAATGATTCGTGTGGACATAGGCAGATTTTTTGCACCCCATTTGACGCCCCAGCCAGCCCGCCGGTGCTTAGAATTTACCGTCAGCCAGGCGATTGGTTTCCTGTGTCGCCATGAATGAACGGACGTGTTCAGGCGTGCCGGTAAACGGTCCGTGCGACTCAATTTTAAGGGCGGACATAGCTGATGCGAATTCGCCTGCGTCCCGCGGATCGCTGCCGAGAATTCGCTGTGAAAGATAACCGGCCATGTACGTATCTCCGCAACCCGTGGTGTCGGCCAAAACGCGGGGCGTAAAGGCTGGTATATCATGAAAGACGCCTTCCGTATAAATCAGCGAGCCCCGGCTGCCGAAGGTGATAACCACTTCTTTTACGCCCCAGGATGCCAGTAACCGCGCGCCTTCTTTTACGTCGGCGGTCCCCGTTACCGACGCCAGTTCATAGTCGTCGGCTTTTACGATGTTAACGCTATGCAGCATGGTTTCAGCTTCCTGCCACCGGGAAAGTACCACCTGTTCCCGGTCGACCTTTCTGAGGAAACCCTGGATGTCCAGTGATATCCTGCCCCTGGCAGAAAGGTCGGTTATGAACGCTTCAGGCATGTCGTCGTCTAACAGCGGGCCAAGGTGAAATATTTTTGCCTGGATGCCTTCGGTGTGTACTTCCCGGAAGGGATCGGCTTTTTTCAAAACCCGCTGGGTGCGCTGGTCGGGGTCTGCGCCATACGTATTTTCAAAATAAACCGAATACAGGCTGCTGAAGGCATTTACCAGGATTCCCTTTTGCCTCAATGCATCGACGGCAGGCATTTCCGGTTCACCGAGTACGGTGATCAAAAGGTAACGCAATGGCATTTCTGCAATAGCTGCGGAAAAATAATAGGAAGTGCCGCCGGGCATGTACGTTACGGATTGGGGAGTAGTTACTTTATCGAGCGTTATATGGCCTATGCCACAGATATCATACATCCGGTGTCAGTTTTATACGGAAATTCTCACCCTAACATTCATGGCAAAGATAGCCATATCGGGGGATCCCGGATTGCAAAACCAGATGGGGTGAAGATTCGGGAAACGCAGTGAGCCAGCATTAAAACGGGATGGTAACATCCAGGGTAAAGCCCCTGCCCGGGGCTGTTATGATGTCCACTGAACCGTTGAGTACGCTCAGCCTTCCCTTTATATTTTTCAGGCCGATGCCGGTAGTCAGCTTATCGACATCCATCCCAACTCCATTGTCTGAAATGGTCATCCTGAAAAAATCCTCATTTGTTTCCAGGTAGAGGGTTACGGCGCGGGCTTCAGAATACTTTACGATATTGGTGCATTGTTCCTGGGCAATGCGGTAGATAGGGAGTTTAAATTTCACCGGCAGCTCTTTTTCCGTCATCCCCAGGCTGTCCACCGTCACGTCGATGCCCGACACTTTAAGCATACTTTCCGTGAGGCTCATCAGCTGGTCGATCAGGCTGATGGTTTGGAAATCCGGCACTACGAGAATATGGGCAATTTTCCTGTTTTCATCGATGGCATTTTGCAGGTTCCTGATACAGGATTCAAGCAGGTACAGATTTTCGTCAGGTTCATTCTTAACGACGGATAGCAGCAACTTTGTACCCAGCAGTATTTGGTTTACATTATCGTGCAGTTCCTGGCCAATCGCATTCCTTTCCTTTTCCTGGGCATCGAGCGCCGTTGCGGTAATTTTCAACTGTTCCTTGCGGTGCTGTTCGAATAACTCGGCTTCCAGGATTTTTTTTTCGGTAATGTCGGTTATCGCTCCAATGGCCCGTACAGCCCTGCCGTCACTGTTCCTGATAAAGATCGCATGGTTGGTGATGTGCAGCACGTATTGTTCCAGAGAGCATATCCTGTATTCTGCTTTCCAGAGGTTTCTTGACGGGTTGTCTTTTGCTTCCCGGAAACCCGCACGCACGCGTTCCCTGTCGTCTGCTGCAATATTGATTGCAGTATCCCCTGCTTCCCAGTGAATCCCGGTATCGAACCCGAAAAACTTTTCTTTCCCTTCATAAACGCGGTAGTCTCCGCTGTCGAAATCGAACTCCCAAATGAGGTCGGAGGAAGCCGCTGTGGCATACTTAAATCGCTCAGTGCTGCTTTCCAGTTCTTCCTCAATTCGTTTTCGCTCCGTGATGTCGGTGGCCATGGAAAGAAACTGGTAGGGTTTCCCGTTATTGTTGAGGAAAGGAACAATGGTAGCGTCAATCCAGCATGTATCCCCGTCTTTGGTGCGGTTACAGAATTCTCCTTTCCATATCTTCCCGGCAAGAATGGTATTCCACATACCCCGGAAATAGGCTGCCGCGTGATGGCCGGCATTCAGTAACCGGTGATCCTGGCCCAGCAGCGCCTCCCGGCGGTAACCGGATACCCGGCAGAAGTTATTATTGACATACTGGATAAGCCCGTTCTTATCGCTGAGCGATACCAGGGAAGCCTGGTCAAGTGCATACTTATAATCAGAAATCTCCTTTTCTGCCCTGCGTTGTTTCAATGCGGCATCAATGGCGGCGGGCAGCCGGCTCATCCGGTCCTTGATAATATAATCATCGGCACCCTGCTTGATGATACTCGCCGCAAATTCTTCCGACGCGGTTCCGGTGACCATAATGAAAGGGATATACCGGTTACTGAGCCTCGTGATGGTCAGCGCTTCCCCGGCACTGAACATCGGCATAGAGTTGTCTGACAGGATCAAACCTGGACGAAAATCGTCGAGTGCCTCGATAAAGTTTTCGCGGTCTATCACATGACGGAATTCACAGTGGATGATGGTTTTTTCCAGGAATCTTCTGATCAGTTCCGCATCCGCCAGGCTGTCCTCCAACAATAGAATTTTTAGTTTACTTTCCATAGTCATTGGGGGGATTGATTCAGCGCCAGCCAGAAATAGCCCAGGCTCCTGATTGCTTCAGCAAAACGCTCGAAGTTGACTGGTTTTACGATATAACTATTGGCACCAAGCGCATAACACTTTTTAATATCCGGGTTTTCCTTACTGGACGTAAGAATGACAACCGGGGTAGCTTTTACGTGGTCATCCGACTTAATCCGCTCCAGCACTTCGATACCATTCACTTTCGGCATCTGGATGTCCAGCAAAATGACCTTCAGAACCTGCTGTTTATTCCTGCCGGAAAACTTTCCTCTCGCAAACATAAAATCCAGCGCTTCCTCTCCATCCCTGACATGGTAGAGATTATTCGCCATTTTATGTTTCTTCAGTTCCCTGATCGTCAGTTCTGCATCACTCATATTGTCTTCCACCAGTAATACCTCAATCAAATCCATGCTCATAGTATAAATGGTTTAATGATTGCCGCCTTGCTCGCGGGGCAGCGAAAAAGAAAATGAAGCTCCTTTTCCAGGTACCGCTTCAGCCCATACCTCGCCACCGTGCTTATCAATTATTTTATCAACTATTGCAAGCCCTATACCAGTTCCCTCAAATTCTTCTGCACTGTGCAGTCGCTGGAAAACCCGGAACAGTTTACTTTTATATTGTTCATCAAATCCAACCCCGTTGTCCCTTATGGTAAATACGTCGTTTCCGTTGTTTCGGTTATACCTTATTTCTACGACGGGGTGTTCGGACCTCGCAGAATATTTTACGGCATTGCTCATTAGATTAACCCACACCTGCCGGAGTGAATTGATGTCTGCATTTACCTGCGGCAATATGTCGATCATCCATTCTACTTCCCGCCGGCTGACCTGCGCCAGTTCCGGACTGTGAATGATTTCGGCTACCATTGCTGCGGTATCAATCTGCGTCTTCACCAGGTCCTTCCTCCCCATTCTTGAAAAACTTAACAAATCATCTATAAGGTAACCCATTTTAAGGGTGTTGTGTTTAATTACCCCGGTGATTCTTCTGGCTTCTTCATCCAGCTTTGAACTGTAATCTTCTTCAAGGATAGCCGTGAACCCGACTATCGCCCGTAGTGGCGCCCGCAAATCATGTGATACGGAATAGGAGAATGCCTCCAGCTCTTCATTGGATTTTTTTAGCTGCTCGGTTCTTTGCATGACACGGTCTTCCAGGGCAGCATTGATTTGTATGATACGATTCTCTGCTTCCTTCCGGTCAGTGATATCATCTACCAGCACAGCAAAATAATCCGTTTCCGGGCTGTAGACCGATATGGATAACCAGGTGCCCAGCGTGGAAGAATATTGCTCATACATTTCGGGTTTGCCGCACATCACCACCTGGCTGATCACCTGCATAGCTTTTATTGAAGCATCGAGAACAGCCGGATTGATTTCAGACATCCGTTTTCCCGTGACCCCTTTCATCCGCGTTATGCGCTCATATTCTTCGTTGACGTGCAGGAAGATAAAATCATGCACTTCGCCATGACTGATTTCGGCCTTACAGTAACAAAAACCACTCTGCATATTTTCAAAGAGATTGCGATAAAGATGTTCACTTTCTTTTAGCCTGTCTTCCGCCTCTTTCCTGGACGTTACATCACGAAAATTAGAAACCATCGCATGCACATCCTGCATGTCCAGCAGATTGGATAGGGTACCTTCAATCCAGTTGTAATGACCATTCGCATGCTGAAACCGGCCCAGCCACGGTACCGGGATACCGGGATTGGAAAGCGCCTGCTCGGCTATGCTTTTCATGTATGGCTTGTCGTCGGGGTGAATGTTTTCCAATACCGCGGCAGGAACAGCCCCTGAAATTTTATTCGCCGCAGGGCTCCGGTACAAAACGCCGCCTTTAGCATCCAGCAGCACTATCCCTTCCGCACTGTTTTCTATAAGCGAACGGAACCGGTGTTCGTTCCTTGCTATTTCAGCCGTTCTTTCGAGGATGCGCTCTTCCAGCACCTGGTTGGATTGCTGCAGTTGGTCTTCCAGGTCTTTCCTGACGCTGATGTCGTTGATGATAAAAACTGCCGAGCTGGTATCACCCTGCTCATCTTTTATACTGCTGGCATTAACGGAGCAGAAAAAACTGCTGCCGTCACAATGGTGCAGGGTAGTTTCCTGGCGGGCGAAACCATTGTCTCTTACCTGGGTAATTAGCTCCAGTAATTTTTTTCCGGAAATTTTATTGACGAGCTGTGTTTCCCCCAATTTATGACCCACCACCTCACCCCGGCTGCAGCCGAACAGTTTTTCAGCGCCCCTGTTCCAGCTGAGTATGGTGCCGTCCATGGCCGCCGCGATGATTGCTTCAGTGGTTTGTTCTACGAGGCTGGCGAGGTAGTTGCGTTCTGCCATCAGCTTTTGCTGGCTGGTGACATCGAAACTGACCGACACAAAACCGGTAATTATCCCCTTATTGTCGCGGATGGCCGAGGTGGAATTTCTTACAATAATTTTTCTGCCGCCCCTGGTTTCCCGGGTCAATTCGCCTGTCCAGTAGTCTTTATTTTCTATGATACCGATAATTTCTTCCAGCGACTGATCCGGGAATCCGGTCTTCAACAGCACATTGGCCTCTTTATCCATCACTTCCCAAAGGCTGTACCCGTACAAATTTTCTGCACCGCGGTTCCAGCTTTTTATTCTGCGATCAGCATCAACAACAAATATGGCATCGTTGGAAAAATGGATTTGCTTCGACAAAAATTCGAGCTGTTCCTTTTCCTTTTTTCTTTCCGTTATATCCCTTATGATCACGGAATAACCAAAAAAGACGGATGACTCGTCCAGCAGCGAGGTGACCACCACGTTCGCCCAGAACAGGATGCCATCTTTCTTCAGCCGGATACCTTCGGTTTCATACTGGAGATATTTTTTTGCCAGCCCCAGCGTCCGTGCAGGTTCATCCGTTTCAATATCACGTGGCGTAAACAGGAAATGGTAGGAACGACCGGTTATTTCGTGTTTGTCGTACCCGAGCAGCGATTCTGCCCCGCGGTTCCAGGTGATCACCGCTCCGTTGACATCCAGCATGAAAATCGCATAGTCTTTAATGTTAGCCGCCATCAGCTCAAAGTACAGTTCATTTTTTCTGAGCGCGGTTTCAGCGGTATTCTTTTCTCTCATTGCCAGGTAATCCTTTCCCGAAAGCAGGATAACCAGTAAAACAGTGATTATAATAATAGAAATGATGATACGGTTCATCAGCATGCTGGCCATTGCATTTTCCGATTCCCGTTTCACCAGCAGGCCATCTTCAACATCCTGCATCCTGCCGGCTATCTGCCTGATACGATTCATATACTGGTCTTCGGTGCCTGCGGCAACCAGGGCAGCCGCAGCCTGTATGCCACTGTGTTGCCTCACCTGCACAACGCTGTCAGCCATGGCGATCTTTCTACTGATAACCCGGTGAATTGTATCGGTGTTGAGCAATTGAACCAAATTGCCGCCCAGCAGCTGTTTCAACGTGTCCAGCCCGGTACCGATTGCCGATTTTGAACGTTCTATCAGCTCCAGGGAGCCAGGCTGGCCGGTGAACACATAATCCCGGGTACCGGTCTCTATGTCCTTTACAAGTGAAAGAATTTCGGCGGTGCGGTATTTTACTTCATGGGTATGGGCAACCCAGCCGGCAGTAATTCGTGTTTCGGAAGTCTGGTGAAAAGAAAGGAAAATTACTGCTGAAAAAACCAGCAACACTAAAATGCTAGAAATCGTGAACCCGTTATAAACCGATTTGCTCATAGTTGGTTATACAGAAAACGCCGCAATCGCTTCCCCAAATACCTGTAAAAAACACGCTCCCTACTGCCGGATTGGTAGCTAGGTTTCGGCTGAGCGTTTCACCCGATTCAAAAAATAAAAATAGTCACATTAGGCATATTATTGTCTACGGATAAACACTTAGCGGCGCGATCCGCAAGTGTCACGGCGCATCGTTTCCAGGTGCAAAGGGTCAACTCCGTTTTCCGTTTACGACGAAAATACGACGGAACACGCACTATTGAAGGTCATGTCTTTCAACCCTTAGGCACTTAGAAAGTCAATGACTTTTTTGACAATGGCCGGGTCACGGTAAATTTTCTTGTGACCAAGCCCTTCGGTAATCAACATTTCAACGTGCGGGTAATTCTGTTCGATTACCGGCCGCACATCTTTGAACGGCGTGATTTCATCGCATTTATCGTGTACCCATAGTATGCACCCCTGCAATTGCGGAATCGCCCTGGGAATCGAAAAGTGCCGGGATGAATAACCACTGTTTGCTTCGATCAGTTTGTCGAAATGGGCCCGTACCGTACCGTTCAGGCTGAAATAGGAAAAAAAAGAATCAATGGCAGATGCCGATTCAGTAACTGGTGCTATGAGGGCGGAACGCGTTCCCGCCGCGCCATTGCGCGCTTCCAGATGATGGATGAGCGCAATGCCCCCAAACGAATGGGAAACAAAAAGTGTTGCCTGCCCGAACTCGGCCTCTGCCTGCTGTATCATTTTAATATATAAAGGAAGCGTTATGCTATCGCCTTCTGAAATGCCATGGCCCGGCGCATCGAAAGCAATCACGCCGCCTCCTTTTTCCAGCAGCGCGGAAATATAGTCGCCGAAATTCCTGCACGACGATTCAAACCCATGCAGTATCATGGCCTTTGGGCCATGCTCAGATTTCCACTGGTAACCGTTTACCCGGATACCCCCGACATCCATGGAAACGGGTAGGCCTGAACGGAACACTTCGGGGGCCGGCCTCCGGTTCCTGGTCATGGGCGTGCAAAACAGCCGCACCGCTACAGCGGCAGCTTCCCTGGGCCCCACAGCACAAACGACCCTAAACCTGAAGCGCAGGTAACCGCGTACCAGTTTTTGGATTATTTTCATGTCTATAAAGATAACCATGAATATCACTGTGGCGGGCACCGGGAATGTAGCGCAACTTCTAACGCGTAAACTGCTGGCGGCAGGGCACCGGGTGCCGCAGGTGTACGGCAGGAATACTGCAGCGGCAGCTGCACTGGCAGAACTGGCCGGATCTTCCTACTGTTCAGCCTGGCAGGATCTTTCGCCGGAGACCGATGTATTCCTGCTCGCGTTATCCGATCAGGCCCTGACTGAAAAGGTATTCAGGCTGCCGTCCGCCGGCAAATTGGTGATTCATACCGCCGGCGCTGTTCCGATGAATGTGTTGCAGGGAAGTTCCGAATGCTACGGTGTACTGTATCCGTTGCAGACGATCACCAGGCATGCACCTGCCGATTTGCCCATGCCGCTCCTGGTCAACGGCAATACGGCCACTGCCTGCACGCTCGTCAGCCAGCTCGCCGGTTCACTCTCGCCTGACGTCAGTTTCACCTCGGATGCCGACCGGCTGCGTTATCATGTCGCAGCAGTGCTCGTGAATAATTTCAGCAATTTTCTTTATGTACAGGCCAGCCAGTGGCTGGGTGAAAACGGGCTGTCATTCGAACGCCTGCTGCCACTGATTGATGTTACGGCCAGCCATATCCATGACAACAACCCACTGCGGCTCCAAACGGGACCGGCTAAACGACAGGATGCGGTGACAATCGACAAACACCTGGAACTGCTTGCCGGCAACCCGGGGTTGCAGTCGTTATACCGGGAATTCAGCCGCCGCATCAGCACCTATCCCTGGCCGGAAGCCGGTAAGGCTGCCCATAAGTAGACAACGATATTCACCGAAGCCTTCACCCGCCAGTCTGGTACAATAGTTGAAACGCCTTTGCTACATGAACCATCGTAATTTATGCACCCGGTTACTGCTCCTCTTTTCCGTTGTCGTGTTTTCCTGCTCCCGCAGGGGCAGCAGCCACAGCGCGTCAGCCAAAACCACCCCCGCACATGCGGCCTATATTTCTACGGCTAATATGAATGCCGTTATCATCAACGAAATGAACGAGTACCGCAAGGGGCGCGGTCTTCCGCCTTTGCACTTGCTCGCGCTGGCAGCAACCGAGGCGGAAAAGCACAGCCGGTATATGGCGGCCGGAAAGACTGCATTTGGTCACGGGGGTTTTCGCGAAAGGGCAATCGCTATCGCCAACGATCTGAATGGAACGGCAGCCACTGGCGAAAACGTTGCCTTTGGGCACATGACGGCCCGCCAGGTGGTGGCAGCCTGGCTCAGGAAACCAGACCGCCGGGCAAATATTGAAGGCGTATTTGATTATACCGGTGCCGGTGTAGCCAAAGATCGGAATGGTACCGTGTACTATACCGTTCTCTTCGTGAAAAAATAGGGTTATGCTTCCTGCCAGTGGAGGTAACAAATAACCGGACGGCTGCGGAAAACAATATATTTGCAGTACTAAAAATCTATTGTACCGCATGGCAAACGTGATCATCTCCGTAAAAGATCTCCGCAAAAAATATGGTGACTTTGAAGCCGTAAAAGGGCTCAGCTTCGACGTATTTGAAGGAGAAATTTTTGGATTACTGGGACCTAATGGCGCCGGTAAATCGTCTACGCTGGAGATAATCGAAACGCTGCGCGACAAGACCTCGGGTACCGTCATCGTAGATGGTTTTAACCTGGATGACTCCCCCGATGCCATCAAAAAAGCAATCGGCGTACAGCTGCAGACTTCCGGCTATTATCCCGGTCTGAATCTTCTCGAACTCATCGATTTGTTTTCGGGCCTGTATAATCGTAGGGTGGACGGGAGGGAATTACTCGGACTGGTAAACCTCCAGGATAAAGCCAAGTCCAAATACAAGGAACTGAGTGGCGGCCAGAAGCAACGTTTTTCCATTGCCACTACGCTTATCAACCAGCCCAAAATCATTTTCCTGGATGAGCCGACCACAGGCCTCGACCCCCAGGCAAGGCGTAACCTCTGGGACCTGATACTTGACATCAGGAATAAAGGCACCACTGTCATTATCACTACGCACTATATGGATGAGGCAGAAGTTTTGTGCGACCGGGTAGCCATTGTTGATGCCGGAACAATCATCGCCATCAATTCACCCGCCCTGCTGATCGACGACCTGGTCGCCAGCGGCTTCCAACGCGAACAGGCAGTGAAAAAAGCCAATCTCGAGGACGTATTTTTAAACCTGACAGGTAAAGCATGGCGCGAAGACTAACGGTTTCTCCTGAACGCTGACAGTAACCCGGCAAAGTTATCCTTTCAACATAAACATTAAACCATGGATCTCCGTTATCCCATCGGTCACTACGAACCCCAGCCTTTTTCTGACAAGCAAAAACAGCACTGGCTGAACGACATTAAATTTTTGCCGCAACTCCTGGAAAATACGCTGCTCAATCTCGACGAAAAACAGCAGGGCACGCCATACCGGGAGGGGGGGTGGACGGTGAAGCAGCTGATACATCACGTAGCGGACAGCCACATGAATGCCTACGCCCGGTTTAAACTGGGCCTGACCGAAGATAAACCGACGATTAAAGGGTACGATGAAAAAGCCTGGGCGATGCTCAGCGACACACACAACCTGCCCGCCAATATTTCGATCACCCTGCTCTATGCACTACATACACGCTGGTACGAAATGCTGCGGCACGTACCTGACGCAGACTGGAACAGGTTAGTGATACATCCGGTAGCCAACAGGGAAATGAGCCTCTGGTACCTGCTGGGTATGTACGCCTGGCATGGTCGTCATCATGCAGCACACATTACTTCGCTCAGGGAAAGGCACAGCTGGTAACGGGAAAGGTCAATCGCTTTTTGTATCAGTGCTGAATAATTATTGAACACCATGATTTGGAAAACCCTTTCCGCTGACTATCTCATCCGTCACCAGTACTTTACAGCCAGGAAAGACCGTTGCCTGCGGGATGACGGAACGATCATTGACCCTTATTTTGTAGTAGAGCTGCCCACGACAGCTACTGCACTGGCCTTTACCGAAGCGGGAGAAGTTATCCTTGTCAGGCAATACCGTCACCCGATTGCTGAAGTGGTACTGGAAACACCGGGCGGGTTTATTGACGAGGGAGAAGATCCGATTGCCGGGATGCAAAGAGAACTGCGGGAAGAAACAGGTTATGTTTTTTCCTCCGTAACCTCCATCGGGCGGCTGGCTGCCAACCCGGCGCTGCTCAATAATTTCACCGAATTCTATATCGCCCGGGGAGGAATAAAAGTTGCGGGCCAGCAGCTGGATCGAAACGAAGAAATTGAAATCATGCTGTTCAGTGTGGAAGCGGTAATTGCTTTTTTAATGGAAGGGAAAATAAAGCAGTCCCTGCACGCCAACTGCATTTTTTATGGCCTTATTGAAACCGGCAAATTGAAATTTATGCCTTAGCTCACCCGTCAGGGACGCAGGCGGTCTACCTCACCGACTACGAAAACGCTGCCGCAAACCAAAATCACGTCATCAGGCTGGGCGGTAGCAAGGGCTGCAGCGAGCGCAGCTGTCACCGACGGGAAAGCCTCACCGGTCAACCCCGCGGCATGGCCTTCTGCAGCCAACGCTTCTTCCGGCAGGGCTCTTGGAATTTGCGCCCGGGTGAAATAGTAGGTGGCCGTAACGGGTAACATCGACAATACAAGCTTTACTTCTTTATCTTTAACCAGGCCGATAACAATGTGGAGGTGATGAAATGAAGTGGTTTCCAGCTGCAAAGCTACCTGGCGCATACCATCTTCGTTATGGGCTACATCAAGTACTACAACCGGTTGCCGGTGGATAATTTCCCATCGCCCGTGCAGACCGGTTAGCTTGCGCGTATTGCTCAGGCCTGTCCTGGTATCCGCTTCAGTAATCACCCATCCCTTTTCCCTCAGTTCATGGATAGCGGCAGCAACGGTGAGGATATTGCCGGTCTGGTACAGCCCCTGGAGGTCAAGCGCATAGACCGCATGAACATCGGTTTTTTTCTCTACCACCGTTACGTCAA
>JBBROE010000055.1:0-26889 GCA_038229695.1 Chitinophagales bacterium
CGGTGCCCGGTATGACCATTTCTATAACCGGTATCACAACCGTTTTGCCGGAGACACCACGCTGCCCGGCACCGGTATTTACACCGCTTCCGCCGGAACGCTGAGCCCGACACTTTCGGTGCACTATTTTGTCAACGACCGCTTCCAGCTCTACGTGAATACGGGCAGAGGATTTCATTCCAACGATACCCGGGCAGTGGTTGCGGTCAACGGGTTATCCATCTTGCCGGCTGCCTACAGTGCAGACCTGGGAACGTTCTTTAAGCCCGCGCCCAACCTGCTCGTCAATATTGCAACCTGGTCGATTTACCTGCAGCAGGAATTTGTTTATTCCGGGGATGGCGGAGACATTACCTTCAACGGGCCCACGCAACGGTATGGGTTCGACTTTTCCGCGCGTTACCAGCCGATCAAGAACTGGTATGCCGACCTCGACGTAAATTACGCGCATGGCCGTGCCGTGAACAGTCCGAAAGGATATAATTTTATTCCGCTGGCACCCGTCTGGACATCCGGTGCGGGGATCACGTACAGCCCAAAATACGGGTTTAACGGAAGCCTGCGCTACCGCTATGTGGGTAACCGGCCGGGCAATGAAAGCCATACCCTCACGGCTTCCGGTTATTTCATTACCGATGCGGTACTTAATTATGCCGCGAAAAAATACGAGGTGGGGTTGGTGGTGAACAATATTTTAAACACCCGGTGGAAAGAAACGCAGTTTGATACCGTAACCCGTCTCCGGGGAGAATCGGCGCCGGTGGACGAAATTTGTTTTACGCCAGGCACACCCTTTTCAGCGAAACTGAGTTTTACCCTAAAATTTTAAGCATTGATGTCTCCTGTTCCCGACCGAAAAATGAACGTACTGCGCATCCTCTCCTGCCTGGGTGGATGTTTGTTACTGGCACAGCCGCTATGGGCGCATGCCGTTGTCGGGGAGCTGGAAAAGATGTCCCGCACCGACGCGGCGGCCCTGTACCTGGTGCTGGGCTACCAGCATATTCTGCCGTTGGGATTTGACCATATATTATTTGTGCTGAGCCTGTTTTTGCTGAGCCCGAAACTGAAGCCGGTGTTGCTGCAGGCCACGGCGTTTACCATTGCTCATTCAGTGACTTTGGCCCTGGCCATGTACCAGGTGATTGTGGTGCCGGGTAAGATCATAGAACCGCTGATTGCACTGTCCATTATGTACGTGGCGCTGGAAAATATTCTGTCACCCCGGCTGAAGACTTCGCGGATTGGCATCGTATTCTTATTTGGCCTGGTGCATGGCCTGGGTTTTGCGGGCGCGCTGGGGAGCCTTGGCCTGCCGGAGAATGCCTACCTGCTGTCGCTGGTGATGTTTAATGTGGGTGTGGAACTAGGGCAGCTAACGGTTATCCTGCTGGCTTATTTTTTACTGGCCAAATGGTTTTCGCACAAACCGGGCTACCGGAAATACGTGGTGGTGCCCCTTTCCGCTGCCATTGCCTTGTTTGCCTTCGGGCTCGCGATACAACGCATATTTTTCAACAGTTAAGGACAATGGAATGGATTTGCTGTGACCGTGACGACCAGGACACGGGGAAGCCCGCGGCGTAACCCCGAGCCATGTAGACTAATAGCATCGGGAAAGAATATGAGGGCGGGTCCCCTTCCATGCATTCGATTGCAGAATGAAAACACGAAGGGGGCCATGTTTTACGGCGATGGTTGGTTGTGAACGGGTGGGTTTTATTCGAGCCGTTTCGCGAGGTCGGTCGCCATGCCCGGGCTTAAGTCATACTTGTTTTTGCTGGCGGCTTTATAGAATTGTTGTGCGTTGTACCCTTTCCCGAGACCTTCCATCAGCCGGCCCATATAATAGAGCTCAAGTCCTTCGAGGGGTTTACCGGATACCGACTCACGGTATACAGTATACGCCTGGTCCTTCAGCCCGGCAGAAAAAAGTGCCCAGGCATACCAGGCGTTGGTCTGGGGCGTGGACCGGTTGTGCAGTTCGCCTGCTGTTATAGCCACGGCCCGCGCAGGGTCATGCAGGATACCTGTGTACAGTTCCAGGAGGTACTTGTTGTACATGTTTCCGTAATCGGGCATCGTTGCCTGCTGTTCGAAAGACCGCGCGTAACTGAGCTGCATGAGGCTGTCGCCCCCCGCCTGTGCCAGCTGGTACAGTTTAAAAACGGGGTCAGGGAGTTGATTCTGCCGGTGTACGAGGCCGAACAATGCTTTTGCCACAGCCGTGTCTTTATCATGAATGAGCGCTATCCATCCCAGGCCCGTTATGCTGTGCAGGTCGGCCGGGTTCATGCGGATACACTGCCGGTAAAGGGTAGCCGCTTTGTTCAGTTCTTCATTGTGGATATACAAATCTGCCGCATTGGAGAGGGCCACGCTTTGCAGATAAACAGACGATTCGGCGAGGCTGGCTGCGGTGAGCATGGCCTGTATCGAGCTGTCCATTGCGCCGTTGAGATGATCCAGCCGCGACAACCTGAAATAATACCCGTAGTCCTTATAGGTTTTTAGTTGTTGCACATAGAGCGTTGCGTTGGTATAGCGGCCCAGTTCCAAATCAACATCGAAGGAAGTGGACAGCGCATCATAGGGTTTGAGGCCGTCTTTTCTTGCTATGGTGAGCAGGCTGTCTGCCGTGGAGAAGCGGTGCTGTAAGATAGCATAGCGACAAAGGGCAAGCAGCGGACCGGTTTCTTTTCCGTTAAATGCGGCGCTTACTTTACGCAGGAGGCTGTCGGCCTGTTTCACATCCCGGATGTCACCGGTTTGGTGAAAACGGGCGACGAGGGCGGCCGCATAATGCGATTCATTGACCATGCCGGTGGACGCAATATCTATCCGTGCACGCCAGAACCCGATGTCCTTCGCGGTGGCGGCAACAGCCTCGCCGGGCGTATAGTGTAGGACAAGGCTGTCTGCAAAAGTTTTATCGACCAACGGGGCAGGTTGCCTGCAGGAAAGCGCCAAAAAACAGGCTGACAGGCAGATGAATAGCGTATTTTTCACAGGAATAATTGTTTTGTGCATATACGTAAACAGGTGGGTTGCGGTTCGGAAGATGGTGGTCAGGGCTGCATGGCCAGCACGTCGGCAATGTGGAGTGTTTTCAGCGGGATGTCCTTATTGCGGATATAGCCATCGAGGTGCATGAGGCAGGAAAGGTCGGTGGAAATGATGTAGCCGGCGCCGGTATCGAGGGCATGCTTCACTTTCTGTTCCGCCATGGCCAGCGATATGCCCGCAAATTTTACGGCGAAGGTGCCTCCGAATCCGCAACAGGTGCCGGTGTCTTCCATTTCAGCGAGTTCCAGGCCGCGTACCTGCTGCAGGAGCTGCCGGGGTTCATTTCGTATTTTGCATTCCCGCAGGGCGGCGCAGGAATCGTGGTAGGTGGCTTTCGCGTGAAACTCGGCGCCGAAATTGTCCACGCCCAGTACATTGACCAGGAATTCAGAAAATTCGAATATACGGCATTGAATCGTTTTTACGGTGTTGTGCCGGGAAGAGTTGTCGAAGAGCGAGGGATAATAATTTCTGACAAACCCGACGCAGCTGGCGCTGGGCGCTACGATATAATCTGTTCCGGTAAAGTCATCCAGGAATTTGCTGCAGACCGCGCGGGCATCTTCCCGGAAACCGGCATTGAACGCCGGCTGACCGCAGCAGGTCTGGTTGCTGTTATAAGCAACCTGGCAGCCTGCCTGTTCCAGTACCCGCACCATGTTGAAAGCGGTGTCCGGGTAGAGCTGGTCAATAAAACAGGGAACGAAAAGCTGTACCGTCATGCGTTCAGGAATTACGTTTACGCGCTGCCGGCAGACCGGCACGCGCAGGGATGGGTGATTAGGTTTGCTGTTGTCTGAAAGAAGCCGGGAGCTGCATCATCTTTATTGCTGTAATCGCGGCTTCCTCGCCCTTATGCCCGTGGACGCCCCCTGTTCTTTCTTCGGCCTGTTGCTGGTTGTCGAGCGTCAGCACACCAAATATAACGGGAACAGGCATACGCAGGTTAAGTTCCACGATGCCCTGGGTCACGGCCTGGCACACGTATTCAAAATGCGGGGTGCCCCCGCGGATGACGCAACCCAGCGCGATGAAGGCATGCGGTCTTTCGCTGCTGCTGCCGACGGCCTCCCAGTATTGTTTTATGGCGAAGGCGATTTCAAATGCACCAGGTACCGTAATGGTCCGGTGTTTTACGCCTGCGGCGGACAATACCCCCGCGCAGCCCGCCTCCAGCCTGTCGATGACAGCACTGTTCCACTCGGTTTTCACTATAACAGCGAAGGCACCCATTGGAAGGGTGCCTTCAGCCGGTTGGAATAATTTACTGTTGCTTACTTCAGCCATGTGCAGCCGGTTAAGATTTGGCCAGGATGGTTATTCGGTATCACCCAGCCTGCCCAGGTATTTGTCAATATCGTATTCCTTGAACTGGGGATATTTATCCTTGATCATTTTATAAACTTCGATCGCTTCCTTTTTCTTACCCATGCTTTCGTAAAGATAGCCGGCACGGAAAAGGTACAGCGGACTGTAGTATTCGTCTTTGCTGAAGGTGGTACCGGCTTCCTTGTATAGTTTCACGGCCTCCTCCTTCTTTCCCAGTTCAGCATCCGCATCGGCAAGGAGCGCCTTCGCCCTGGCTTCCACGAGTGGCTCGCTGGTTGAAAAATCTTCCAGCTGCTTTGCCGCGTTTTTGAAATCGCCCAGCGCGAGGTAGCAGCTGCCGGCGTAATAATGTGCGAGGTTAGCAGACTTGGTACCGCTGTATTTACTGATTATTTTCAGGAACCCGGGGTTGAGGTTATCGCCTTCCAGGGCCAGCCTCACTGAATCCTGGCGAAAATACTGTTCTGCGTAGCGCATGGATTCAGCGGCCTTTTTTTCATTGGGCGCAGTGATAAAGGCTTTGTAAGCAAATATTCCGCCTCCAATGATGATGAGGGCAGTGAGCGCCACCAGGATCTGCCTGTTATAAGCCAGCCAGAAACCGGTTACGTTGTCAATTGGGTCGTGTTCAGGCGTTTCCGGGGTATTGCGGGAATCTGTCATTTTGCAAAATCTGGGTTAACTGGTATATAGAAATAAATAATGAAAGGTTATGCTTATGCGGCGTGTTGGCTTAGTCGACGATAAACGGGTAGTCCTGGTCCACGTAAACATCTTTGAGCAGCTCGTCGTCGTCAGGAATGGGACTGTCATCTGCAAATTTCACAGAACCATTTACCACGTCTTCTATTCTTTTGTCTATGGCTTCGAGTTCATCCTTGGTCGCAAATTTATTGCTGAGGATAGTGCTTTCCACGAGGGCGATAGGGTCGCGCTGTTTGTATTCTTCCACCTCTTCTTTGGTGCGGTATTTCTGCGGGTCGGAAATGGAATGCCCTTTATACCGGTAGGTTTTAATTTCCAGGAGTGTGGGTCCACCACCCTCCCGGCCTCTTTTCACGGCACGGGCCACGGCTTCATGCACAGCCTCGCAGCTCATCCCGTCTACAGAGTCAGCCGGCATCTCAAAAGCATCGGCGAGTTTGTAGATATCATGAACGTTCGAGGTACGTTCTACGGACGTGCCCATTGCATAATTATTATTCTCGCAGATGAAAATTATGGGTAGTTTCCAGGTCATGGCAATGTTGAACACTTCATTCACCATACCCTGCCTTGCGGCCCCGTCTCCGAAGAAAGTGAGACAGACATTGTCGGTTCCCTTGTATTTTTCCGCAAAAGCCAATCCCGCACCGGTTCCTATCTGGGCACCTACGATACCATGACCGCCAAAGAATGCCACGTCTTTACCGAAAAAGTGCATGCTGCCCCCTTTACCCTTCGCACAACCGGTCGATTTTCCATAGAGTTCTGCCATACAGGAATTTGCACTGACGCCTTTGGAAAGGGCCAGTCCATGGTCCCGGTAGCCGGTAATGAACGGATCCTCCGGCCGGGTAGCCGTCATACAGCCCGCAGCAATAGCTTCCTGCCCGATATAGGCATGAAAAAAACCACGGATTTTTCCATCCATTTTATACTTTTCTTCTGCCATTAACTCGAACTGGCGGATGAGCTGCATGAGTTCATACCAGTACAGGTAGGTTTCCTTGGAGAATTTTGTAGCCACAGCGGTTTGGAATTTTAAGGTGGCAAAGATAAGGGGTTCATCCTGATTTTTATAGCGTTAAATAATGTTTTGGGCCACCTCTACGCCGTCGCGGGCGCCCTTGAGAACGCCGGTAAAACCGGCTGTGCTTTACCTTCTCGGGGAGCGGTTATTTCCCCGGTTGTGGCGGTATTCCCGGGTCGCCGGGCAGTGCCGGGGAATATTTTTCCACAACGCCCCGTAGGCACATCGTTTAGAGGCCGGGGCATATTTTTTGTGTCCTTTAAGGAAACGATTGTCTATGCCTGCCATCCCGTTAACCGGTGCTTCCGCAGCGGTGCGCGAAGTCAACAACTTCCTGAAAAATGATACTGAAATCGTAAGCGATTTTAAGATGCGGATGGCTGAACACAGAAGACAGATGGACAGGCTCCAGTCCAGTCCCTTTATTACCTATAACCGCATTATCAATAGCATGACAACTGCCGAGTGCAGCGGTTTCCTGTCCGCCGAGGCGCTGTTCATGGAAGAAAACTACTAGCTGGACTATTTCAACTAGGCGCTGCTGTTATCCGTTTGCCCGGGAAGTATTTATATTGCAGGTTCTTTGCTGCAGCTTCTTTCCATATCACTGTACCAGTTTAAAAATTATATCCGGGCCGGTTTTACGTTTCACACGCGTATCACCGGAATCTGCGGCAGGAACGGTACGGGCAAAACCAACCTGCTCGATGCGATCCATTATCTCTCCTTTACCAAAAGTTATTTCAGCAAAAACGATGTGGCTCAGGCCCACCATGGCGCTTCCGGTTTTCGGATAGAGGGATTGTTTGAGGGAGGCCCCCTCTCCGCTCCCGCCATTGCGGTGTGCATTCTCCGGGAAACGGGGAAAAAAGAATTTTCGCTGGATGGCCTCGCCTACGAACGCTTTGCCCGGCATATCGGCAGGTTTCCCGCCGTATTTATCGCTCCCGGCGACCTGCAGATCATCACCGGCAACAGCGAGGAGCGGCGGCGGTTCCTGGACACCCTGTTGTGCCAGCTCGATGCCGACTACCTGCAACGCCTTATGGGGTACAATAAAGTGCTGCAGCAGCGCAATGGCTACCTCAAAACCCTCACCGGTACTGTGGGTACCGATAACCAGCTGCTTGACGTCTATGATGGACAGCTGGTTGATCAGGGCAACTATATCTTCAGCAAACGCCGCGAGTTTATGGAGACGCTGCTGCCACTGCTGCAGGACTTCTACCGCAGGATCGCCGGCACTACAGAAAGTATCGGTATGGCCTATGAGAGTGCCCTGCTGGAAATTCCTTTCGATCAGCTGCTTCAGCAAAACCGCCAGCGCGACTGCCTGCTGCAGCGCACCGGCAAGGGACTGCACCGCGATGAAATCAGTTTTATGCTGCTCGGCCAGCCGCTTAAATCCATTGCCTCCCAGGGCCAGCTCAAAAGCCTGTTGTTTGCGCTCAAATTGGCTGAATTCGAGATACTCAAAAACAACAAAGGATTCCCGCCACTATTGCTGCTGGACGATGTTTTTGAAAAACTGGACCAGCAGCGGATGGATAACCTCCTTCACTGGGTATGTGTCCGCAACACCGGCCAGGTATTTATCACGGATACGCACCGGGAAAGACTGGAGACCGCGCTCGCCCGGCTGGGCGAGCCGTTTCAGCTGATTGAACCTGGCATGCCATCCTGATGGGCACCTTTGCGGGGTTCAGTAAAATTCCGCTTCCTGCCGAATGTTTCCTGTTGTACCTTGCCGCCATGAGCGAATATTCCATCGGCGAAGCCCTTAAAAAATTTTTACGGGGAAGCAAACTCAAGGGTGATATACAGGCGATGCAGATCACCGATATCTGGGAGAGCCTCATGGGCAAAACCATTGCCCGGTATACCGACAGCATCAAGATTTACGGCGATAAATTATACATCAGCACAAAAATGGCCCCGCTGAAACAGGAATTACTTTTTCAAAAAGAAAACATCATCCTGCGGGTAAATGAAGCGCTCCGGGAAAATATTATCCGCGAAGTAATTATCAACTAGCCGGCCCCGTTATATCAGCGAAGGCGTACACGCGGGTCGATCCAGCCGTACAGCAGGTCCGCCAGGATGTTGATGGCGATAAAGATGGCTGAAGACAGCAACACCGATCCCATGACGACGGGAAAATCCAGCTTTTCCAGGGCGTCCACGGTGATCTTGCCGATACCTTTCCAGCCAAAAATATATTCCACAAAAAATGCCACTGCCACTAATTCCGCAAACCATCCCGTGATGGCGGTGACCACCGGGTTAAGCGCATTGGGCAACGCATGTTTCCAGATCACCGCACGCCGCGTCAGCCCTTTTGCATAGGCCGTCCGGATATAATCCTGGCTGAGGGTATCGAGCATCGTGCTGCGGGTGAGCTGGCTGATGATGGCAAGCGGCCGGATGCCGAGCGTCAGCGCCGGCAGTACCAGGTTGGACAGGCTCAGGTGCCGCTGACCCGTTACTTCGTCCAGGTCGAACCAGCTGCCGGCCATATGGAGACCAGTATACCGGCTGAATAAGAAACCGAAGACATAGGCGATGATGATGCCCATGAAAAATGACGGGGCCGAAATGCCGGTGATGGCGGTAAAGATAGCAGCCGTATCCACCCAGGTCCCTTTTTTGACAGCGGCCAGTACACCCAGCAATATCCCCAAAACGACGGCAAAAAGCATAGCCGCCGCAGCCAGCAGCAGGGTTCCCGGCAAGGCTTCCATTAGTATGGCCCAAACCTCTTTACGCGTTTGGTAAGAGCGGCGGAGATAGGGCGCCTTCAGGACGAACTTTACCCGGCCGCCCAGCGCAAACCCTTTAATTTGCCTGCTGCTGAGTTGATCGGCATGGTAGACGCTGATCGGTGAAACATCATTCAGGTAATACAGGAACTGCTTCCAGCGGGGCTCATCGAGATACAATTCTTTCCGGATGTTATCGCGGGTGGCGGCATCAGCGCGCTGCCCCATCACCAGCCGGGAAGGATCTCCGAATCCCTGGAAGAGCATAAAAACTATGACAACCACCCCGGCCATGACCAGTACGCCGTACCCGATTTTCCTGGTGATATAAGGAAGCATAATGAGCCGGTATTACCCGAATAATTTTTAGGTTGTTCACTGCCCGCCGGCCAGGTAGCCGGGAACCTGGTTGAAGTCGGCCCCCGCCCATTTGTGTGCTATTGTTCCATTCCGCAGGAGGTACAGCGCAGGGTTGGCCCGCGCAGCCGTTTTGATGGCAACTGCATCACACATGAACGGCTCCGGATGACGACCGGTCGCCCGCGCCACTTCAGCTACCACTTCGCGGCTGTTGGTGACCAGGTACAGCGGGATGGCTTTGTCAGCCGCCTGCTGCATAATTTTTCGCAGCTGTTCATTAACCGGAGCTGCCATGGCCGTATTCATCGTATCCTTTACAAACAACAACAGCAGCGGTCCCTGCTGCTGCAATACAGCCACTGTGCTGTCGGTACCAGCAAGGGTGGTGAGTACAAAATCCTTTACCGGTGGTTGCGCATTGCCTTCCCGTATAACCTTGTCGTACCGTTTTTTAAAATGATAGAGGGAATCGTTGAAATCTTCGGGGAAACTGTCGGCGGTGAATTCCGTTTCCTTTCCCTGTTTCTCGTACACAAAGCTGATAACGGTACTGTCCGGCAGGGCCCCCGCAGGCACTTTCATCTGTTGCAAAATATTCTTTCCCACTTTATACGGGAGGCAGTCCACCAGCGGCAGGTGTTGCAATACGTAGCCCTGGAGTCCGAAAGAAAAGAAAACGGCCAGCCCGAGTATCAATACACTGCCGGTGGAACGGAACACAGGTTGCACCCGCCGGCGGAAAGCAAAAATGAAGACGATCAACATCGTGAGCACCAAATCTTTACAAAAGGATTGTACCGCGGTAAGGGGAATGCAGTCGCCAAAACAGCCGCAGGTCCGGATCTTCCCGGATAATACGGCATAGCCGGTAAGGAAGGTAAAGAAGATGATCAGCAGCAGCAACAGCCAGCTGAACAAATTCATGCGCCAGCCCAGCAACACGGCTACGCCCGCGATGATCTCAAACGCAATCATCAGCACCGAGAGCGCCAGGGTGTAATTATTGAAATGGGTCATTCCCCAAACTTCAAAAAACTCCTGCATTTTGTAACTGAGACCGAGCGGATCATTGGCCTTCACCAGGCCCGAAAAAATAAACAGCACGCCGACTATGACCCGTGCTGCTGTCAGGATTACTTTCATGCAAAATATTTAAGTTGATGACCGGCCTTCATATCTTTTCGCGGGCTGGGTTGGTTTCTTCCATATCGGCAATAGCGATAAGCGCAAATACAGCGTAATTGATGATGTCAAAATAATTGGCTTCTATGCCTTCGCTGATTGTTGTTTTACCCTCGTTTTTCAGGATCTGTTTGATGCGGAGCAGTTTGGTTAAAATCAGGTCAGTAAAACTCTCCTGGCTCATGTCTCGCCAGGCCTCACCATAATCATGATTTTTTTGCTGCATCAGTTTTTTTGCGGCGGCCGCCTGTTCGTCATATAACGACAGGGCCTTCGCTGCCGGCAATTCGTTTTCCGCTGCCGCGGGTAAGGTAAGCAGGATATTGCCGATGATGGCATAATTGAGTATCCCGGCGAATTCCGAAGCAATATTATCTGCCACCTGCTGGGATTTGTTTTCCTGTATGGTCCTGATTCTTTTTGCCTTGATGAAAATCTGATCGGCGATGGAAATTGTCCGGAGTACGCGCCAGGAAGTACCGTAGTCGCTGGTTTTGCTGTCAAAAATTTTCCGGCATGCTGCCAGCACGGCATCATATTGCCTGTTGGTGTTTTCCATAGCTTCTTTGTAAAAATTATTCTGCAACTTTAGCGTTCAAAAATAACACTATACAACCAATGTTTACCCTGAATTGCAATGGCGTGCTGTTTCAAAGCGTTCAACCCGTGCTGATGGGTATCATTAATGTAACACCAGACTCCTTCTTCGCAGACAGCCGCGAACCCGAAGCAAACGGCGCCGTGACGCTGGCCGGAAAAATGCTGGGAGAAGGCGCCGCGATAGTGGACATAGGCGGGCAAAGCACGCGTCCCGGCAGTTCTGCCGTAACCGCGGAAGAGGAGGCCAGGCGGGTGGTCGGCCCGATCCGGGCCATCCGCCACCAATACCCGGAAGCCATCATCTCCGTGGACACCTTCTATGCGTCCGTGGCCCGCGCGGCCATAGCAGCAGGCGCGTCTATGGTGAACGACATCAGCGGGGGCCACCTGGACCCGGCCATGCTGGACACCGTTGCCGCTGGCCGCGTACCCTACATCTGCATGCACATGAAGGGTACCCCGCAGACGATGACCCGGCTGGCCAGCTACGACAATGTGACCCTGGAGGTACTCGATTATTTCATTGAACGGATTGCTGCGTGTACAAAAGCGGGTATCCATGATGTTATACTTGACCCCGGTTTCGGTTTTGCCAAGACCATATCGCAGAACTTCCGGTTGCTGAGAGAGATGGACAGCCTCAGTATCCTGCAGAAACCGGTACTGGCCGGGCTGTCCCGTAAAGGCACGATCTATAAAACCCTGGGCGTAACAGCAGAAGCGTCACTTAACGGAACTACAGTACTCAATACCCTCGCCCTTCAAAAAGGAGCTTCCATCCTCCGGGTACACGATGTAAGCGCGGCCGCAGAAGCCATCACGCTTTTCTGCGCGATGGAGCAGGCCTGAGTTAGCTGCGGGTAACAGCCAATCGGGGGTATACTTTTTTAATCCGACCGCACAGTTATGTATGGATTGAAGTATTTGTATACATTTAAGATAGCTTACCCCGGCGGCTCGCGGAAGCAAACCGATGTACAGTCAGGTCGCGTACTTACCCAAGGGGATGTGCGGCTTCGATAAACTTTTTGAAATTACGGACAGCATGAATTAAAAAATGGAGGACCAGACCGGCCCTTACCCGATTAATTACGGCAATAAAGCAAGCTGACATGACACCCAGGATCCTCGTTGTAGGAAGTTCGAATACAGATATGGTCATCAACGTTCGCCACCTCCCGAAGCCGGGAGAAACCATCCTCGGCGGCAGTTTTTTTATGAATGCCGGCGGAAAGGGCGCCAACCAGGCGGTGGCGGCAGCGCGGTTAGGCGGAAACGTTATACTCATCGCCAAGACGGGAGACGACCTGTTTGGCAAACAGGCTGTCGGATTATTTGAACAGGAAGGTATAGACACGCGCTACATGGTCACCGATCCAACCGCACCGTCCGGCGTGGCCTTAATTACCGTGGATAAATACGGGGAGAACTGCATCGCGGTGGCGTCGGGCGCCAATGCAACCCTGCTGCCGGCTGACCTGGTTCCCGCAGAGGCCGCCATCCAACAGGCGGATCTCATTTTGATGCAGCTGGAAATACCGCTGGAAACCATCACCCGGGTAGCAGCCCTGGCCGCCTCCAACAACATCAAAATTATGCTGAACCCCGCACCGGCCTATGCACTCCCGTCCGCCTTGTTAAAACAAATAAGTCTGCTGACGCCCAATGAAACGGAAGCGGAAATACTCTCTGGGGTACACGTGACCAATACGGAGACCGCCAAGCAGGCAGCGAACATGATCCGGTCGCAGGGAGTGGAAACCGTAGTGATTACGATGGGTAAAAAGGGAGCGCTGATTATGGCCGACGGGCTGGAGGCCCTTATCCCCGCTCCTGTTGTAACGGCAGTGGACACAACAGCGGCAGGTGATATTTTTAATGGCGCGCTGGCCGTTGCCCTGTCGGAAAAGATGCCGATCCGGGAGGCGGTCGACTTTGCCTGCCGTGCCGCGGCATTGTCCGTCACGCGCTTGGGGGCACAGTCGTCTGCCCCCTATCGAAGCGAATTGTAATAGCGGGCAAAAAAGAGTTACCCGTCGCAACCAGTATAATCATCCATGGATATTCCCGGCTCCAGGCAGCGGACACCGCCCATTAAAAAATTACCATATGAAAAAGTTAATCGTTTCAGGCTGCATGATGGGTATGTTGATCGCCGGGCATGCCCAACGCACCATCACGCTGTCCAAAGCCACCCTGCAGGATAAAATTATGGGAGGCTGGGCCGGGCAAACCATCGGCGTCACCTTCGGCGGCCCGTATGAATTCAGGTTCCAGGGCACCTTCATCGGCGACTACCAGCCGCTGGTTTGGAACGACTCTCTCATCAAACACGACATGCTCTACAACCCCGGACTGTATGACGACCTGTATATGGATCTTACTTTTGTTGACATCTTCGAAAAATACGGCCTCAGTGCTGCTACGGACTCCTTTTCGCGCGCTTACGCCACGGCAGGCTACATGCTCTGGCATGCGAACCAGTCGGGCCGCTACAATATTTTACAGGGTATGAAGGCGCCGCAAAGCGGCATGTGGCAGAATAACCCGCATGCTGATTGTATCGACTACCAGATTGAAAGTGATTTCGCCGGGCTGATGAGCCCCGCCATGCCCAACACGGCATCGGCCATCAGCGATAAGATTGGACATATCATGAATTACGGCGACGGCTGGTACGGCGGCGTTTATGTCGGCGCCATGTATACCCTTGCCTTCACCACCGGCGACATTAACCGGATAGTCACGGAAAGCCTCCGGACCATCCCGGCTCAAAGTGAATTTTACCAGTGTATCAGCGATGTCATCGGCTGGCACAAAAAATACCCGGCCGACTGGAAACAAACCTGGCTGGAAGTACAACGCAAATGGGCAAACGACATCGGCTGCCCGGACGGCGTTTTCGCTCCCTTCAACATCGATGCAAAAGTAAATGCCGCTTATGTTGTAATGGGGTTGCTGTACGGCGGAGGAGACTTTACCCGCTCCATGGAAATTGCCACGCGCTGCGGCCAGGACGCGGATTGTAATCCATCCACGGTCGGCGGCATCCTGGGAGCCGTACTGGGGTATGATCACATCCCGGCCTTCTGGAAAAAAAGCCTGAAAGAAGCGGAGGACATCAACTTCAAATACACCACTATGAGCCTGCACGATGTGTATAAGATAAGTTACAAACATGCCCTTGAAAATATCAGGCTCCAGGGAGGCCACGTCAGCGACAGCATGGTCACCATTCCGCTCCAGACGCCCAAAACAGTCAAATTCGAAAAAAGCTTCGACGGACTGTATCCCATCGCGGTCATTCCGGTGACCTGGAACGCCGCCAAAGACCAGGTCAGTTTCGCATTCGAGGGCACCGGCTTCGTCCTCAAAGGCGCGGCAGGGCGCGACGACAGACAGGGCGATTTTGTCTTTGATACCGAACTCTACCTCGACGGAAAATTAATTGAAACCCCAAAGTTGCCCGTCAGCTTCACCACACGCAGAAACGAACTGGCCTGGAAATACCAGTTGCCAAAAGGACCGCACCAGGTTATGCTTAAAATACTAAACAGCGATCCGGCGCACCATGTAAGCGCCTCGCAAGCCATCATCTACTCGGACATGCCCGTAGATGGACTGCAGGCGAACAGGAACCCCGCGACAAGCTGAATCGATTGCTAAATCTTCCCTGCCATGTTTATCATCGACCATTATTCAACAGCCATATTTTTTTGTCTCATCACCATGTTGTGCTGGGGTTCCTGGGCAAACACCCAGAAACTTGCGGCCACCAGCTGGCGGTTTGAATTGTTCTACTGGGATTATGTCATCGGCATATTCGTCATGTCCCTGGCCTTCGCCTTTACCATGGGGAGCTATGGTGCCGGGGGCAGGGGGTTTGTTGCCGACCTTTCGCAGGCCGATACCCATAATATCTTATCGGCCATAATGGGCGGCATCATCTTCAATGCAGCGAATATATTGCTGGTGGCAGCTATCGCTATTGCCGGTATGGCGGTAGCGTTCCCGGTGGGGATCGGGCTGGCCCTGGTCATAGGCGTCGTCGTCAACTATATCGCCGACCCCGTCGGCAACCAGGTGCTGCTCTTCGGGGGCGTAGCGCTGGTGGTAGGCGCTATTTTACTCAACGCCCGGGCCTACCGCAAACTGCAGTCGGCGCGCGCCACGGTATCCGAAAAAGGACTGGGCCTCGCCATCGTCGCCGGGATATTAATGGGCTTCTTCTATAAGTACGTCGCGGCTTCGATGTTCCCGGATTTCACGGTGCCGCTGCCCGGCAAACTGAGTCCATACACAGCCGTAACCTGCTTTTCCGCAGGCATTTTGGCGAGTAACCTTTTATTTAATACCCTCCTGATGAAAAGGCCCTTTGCAGGAACGGCGCTAAAGGCGGCTGATTATTTCGGCGGCAGTGTTACGAATCACCTCATGGGGCTGCTGGGTGGCGCGGTGTGGTGCATCGGCATGTCCTTCAACATCATCGCATCAGGGAAGGCCGGTCCTGCTATTTCTTATGGCCTTGGCCAGGGCGCTACGGTGGTCGCTGCCATTTGGGGCATCTTTATCTGGAAAGAATTCAGGCAGGCTCCCAAAGGAACACAAACTACGCTGAACATCATGCTGCTGCTCTATGTCATGGGACTGGCATTGGTAATTGCCGCGCGCTGAGACCATCAGCTGATTGCAGGTAAGTAGGCTACGTGCCCGTTTCAATGTGTCCCTCTCCTTTCCCGCGAACCATTTTCACCGGCGCCTGCACGGCTGCAAAACCAGTTGAGGGTAGCACATAAAAAATGCCTGCCCGAATCCGGGCAGGCACTACAGGTTACGATATCCCTTATTTATTTTTCTGCTGCTTGCGCTGCTGTTCCTGCTGCTGCTTTTCAATCTGCTCCCTGATTTGCGGGGGCAATTGCTGCTGCTGCGGTGCAGGGGGTGTTTCAGAAACGTCGACAAGGTTAACCTCGAATATCAGCGGCTCGTCAGGTTTGAACGGAGAACCCGGGGGCGGGTTTTTGCCGTAAGCCAGCGCACCGGGAATATAGAGTGTTCCCTTTCCGCCTTTCTTAAACATCGGCAGTCCTTCGTCAAATCCGGCAATCGCGCCACCCACGCCCACTTTAAAAGTATAAGGCCGCGCTGCGGTGTCCATGGTGGATTCGAATATTTTGCCATCTTTCAATGTCTTTCCTTCATACCGAACCGTTACGTATTTACCGGAGTCAGCCGAGAGGCCTGTACCGGGATCTTTTACGACAACATACGTCCCGCGCCCGGCTTTCACTGCTGTGATATGTTTTTCAGCAAGCCAGTCAGTCATTTCTTTGTTGCCCTTTACCAGGTCGTCAGCCACTTCTTTGTCGTGCCTTACTTTTTCCTTGGCCGCTTCAGCATCCTTGTCTTTTGCAGCCAGTTCGGGAGATTTGAAGATGTCCAGTACTTTAATAATTGTAATCAGCTTATCACCTTTTTTGAAGAAGGGGGGCATCTGGCCATTCTGGCTTTTTTTGAGGATCGTATCCACCATCTGTACTATCACCGCACTGTCGCCCTTGCGCAGCATGCTGAATACTTCCAGCGGGGAATAGGCATCGGCCGGTACATCGTTCTGCATCGGGATGAACAGCGGCGTTTTACCGACGGACGACTGTAATACTGAATCACTGCTGCCGATCTTAATAGTAAAATTGACCTTCATGATGTTCCCGGTCTGCACCAGCGAATCTTTCCCGTCACTGAAGATCTTGTACATCACGCCGCTTTTGGTTTTCTTGTAATCGGCATTGTTCTTACAGGAAGCCATTCCCACCGCGGCAACGGACAGTACACTTAAAAAATAAAAAAATTGTTTTTTCATGATTGATTGTTATTGTAATAAAGATGCATTTTCTTTTAAGGCCTGTTTGAATTGCTGCACGGTTTTGTCCAGCGAATCACTGCTTTTACCCCCGGACGCATTGTAGTGGCCGCCCCCGTTGAAATAAGTGCGCGCAAACGTATTGGTATCAAACGCGCCCTTGCTGCGGAAACTCCATTTCCGCTCCTCATCCCGGTCGATCACAATGGCTGCGAGCTTAATACCCTGGATGGTAAGTGGAAAATTTACCAGCCCTTCCGTATCCCCGGTTTTAATGTCAAATTTCAGGAGATCAGACTTGGGAATGGCGATCAGCGCCGTATTGTATTCATACATTACTTCCATCCGGTTCAGGAGCACCATACCGGTGAAGCGCAACCGGTTTTCCAGGAAGTTGTCGTATATATTTTCATGCACCTGGCTGTGATTGAAGCCGGTTTCTTTGAGGTGCGCCGCCATAGTGTGCACGTCGGCGCTGGCTGCAGGGAAACGGAAAGACCCCGTATCGCCGATAAGTCCTGCGTACAGGCATTCGGCGATGGGTGCCGTTACCAGATCACGGTGACCACTCCCGGTAATAAAATCGTATACCATCTCCGAGGTAGAGCTCTTGGCTGTGTTGCTGATGCCGTACGTGAAGGCTGTCACCTCGGGTTGCTGGTGGTGATCGATAAGTATCTTCACACAATTCACCTGCTGGAGCATTGATGCCATGTGGCGCGTTCGGGAGAGCGTGTTGAAATCCAGGCAAAAAATCCATTCAGCCTGCTGCAGCGCAGCCTCTGCCTCTGCCCTGCGGTAATCATAATCAACTACCTTATTACAACCAGGCATCCAGTTAAGGAAAGCCGGCCAGTTGGTAGGTGATACCACCGTTACCTGGTGGCCCAGTGCAGCCAGGAAATGAAACAGGCCCAGCGAAGACCCCATCGCATCGGGGTCGGGTTTCTGGTGCATCGTAACCACAATTCTCTTCGGCGCCGCTTCCAATAAGGGAAAAATATCTTCGATAGGTTGCATAAAACGGTGGCGAAGGTAATTAAACTTTGCAGTTGAAAAAGAGAGTTTTTACCCGTTTTAGCCTTTGCCAAGCTGATTTAACTAAAAAACAGCCCGGCCGGCAGGCAAAGTGGGAAAGTTTGACTTAGTTTTGCCACCCAAATTAAAAACCCGTTATGACCAACAGGACATTCACAATGATTAAGCCGGATGCGTTTGCTGCAGGCCACGCTGGTGCTATACTGGACAGGATTATCAAAGAAGGATACCGTATCGTGGCGATGAAGCTGACCCGTCTTTCCCGCGAGCGCGCAGGCGAATTTTATGCCGTGCATGCCGCGCGCCCTTTCTATGGCGAGCTGGTTGATTTTATGAGCAGCGGTCCTATTTATGCCGCCATCCTGGAAAAAGAGGATGCCGTGGCATCTTTCCGGAAACTCATCGGCGCAACGGACCCGGCCAAAGCGGAAGCCAACAGCATCCGCAAACTGTTTGCAGCTTCACTGGGTGAAAACGCCATACACGGCAGCGATAGTGACGAAAACGCCGCGGCAGAAGGTGATTTTTTCTTCAGCGGGCTCGAAAGATTTTAACCTAATTTCCTGCTGATAAGAAGCTGTCGTCAAAGGCAGCTTTTTTTTGTGCCCGGCAGTAATACAGCTGGCGGCATCGTTGTGTCACACCCTTGTACGATATCATATAGAGGAGCGAAGGACGAGCGAAGCGGTAGTTCCCTGCTGTCCGTTGGCCAGCATTTCAACGCCCGGCCGGTGCATCACCGCTCTCACTGTAAAACCAGCAGCGCGCAGGAGCCTGATCACGCCTTTTTCACCCCCGAGGTGACCCGCACCAACAGCAAACAGCGACGGCCCGTTACGCATAATCGCCGGCATACGGCTTGCCCAGTCGCGGTTGCGGTTGTACAAGAGCAGGTCCAGGTAATCTGCCATGTTCTCCTCGCCAGCCGTCAGATCCTGCATTTTGTTGATATCCTGCCGGCGGTATACGTCGGCCAGTTCCTGGTCGCCGCTGTCCTTTGCTGTTCCGGAACTGTCGATCATCTTTACCAAATCAGCCGCCTGTCGTTTGTAGGGAATGCTGTCGAACACACTTGCCTGGAACTTCACGGTCTCCAGGCCCCTGATGGGCTTACTTTGTTTTTTTGCCAGTTTCATAATCACCTGCTCCATACCATCTTTTTCCGCACAGGGAAATTTACTTTCTGAAATCAGCGCAGTAATGAAATAAGGCTTCAGGTGCTGCATCACGCTGAAAGGGAGCATGGTTTTATGCTGTTCAAAATAAGTTTTCACGCGCTGGTAATCCGATTCACTCATCAGGTCACTCAGCTGCAGGTGATCGTTCATATTGAGGTACTGCAGGCCGCCGAGCGTTTCCATCATGTTGTCCAGGTTCAGCTCAAAATACACCTGCTTCACGGTGGCAATCACATACCGGAGAGAATCGCTGAGTTGCGCGTCAGCCGCACATAACATGTGCATGGTGCCAAACAGGTAAGACGGATGCGCCAGCTGGTTGCCGCTTATTTCCCACAGCAGGCTATGCTCAAGTGTATCACGGGTAGGCACAACCGCATTTTTAAGCGGCTGCTGCGCAGGCAGGGAAATTCCTGCAATAAGTAAACTGATACAAATCGCTACTGTCTTTTTCATGTTATCTGTTTGATACCTGGCCTTCCCTGTTGCTGTAAGCCCGCAACACGAAAAAGTTCCGGCTCATAAAATTCCGTACAAACTTCCGCCTTTCTGATGCAGGCGGTCTATTTTCTTTTCTACGCCGGGATCTTTTTCAACGGGTGGCGCATGATGCGGTTTGCGACGTGCATCGATGACCAGCGGGCCGCGACAGCCCCAGTGCTTGTTTTCCGCGAAGGCATCAATACCATACATATCGGAGGCGGGATTGCAGCGGGTGAAACTGACCCACAGAAAGTTTCCCACCGACGCGGCCGTGAACGCAGCGTCGTCGCAAACGATGATAAGCGCCACCCCGGCCAGTTCACCTCGGGTATGCAGGTTTAGCATCAGGTCCAGGCGCTCCAGATCCTCTTTTGCGCCGGCATAATCGCTAAAACCCGGGGCCTGCAGCGCAACAATACCGGGCAGGATCAGTGCAGCCGGCCCGAACCCGCGGAGTGCATGCATCACAGGAGGTATGGATGCGGACAGTTCGCGCAGCGGCTCCCCATAGGCGGCCAGCACAACTTTGCTGCCGCTGTTGAGCCCCGTGCCTGAATAATCCAGGGTATCCATCGTGGTCTGTGTATAGAAATGAATGTCGCGCTCCCAATTGATACGGGTAAGTACAAAATGAAAAAACGCCGGGATATCCCGGGTGTTTAACTGACCGCTGTCATCGGCGGTGAT
Source organism: Chitinophagales bacterium (assembly GCA_038229695.1). Lineage (GTDB taxonomy): Bacteria > Bacteroidota > Bacteroidia > Chitinophagales > Chitinophagaceae > JACMLD01. The sequence continues at coordinate 20,278 of JBBROE010000055.1, forward strand.
CCATAAAAATTTGGCGAGGCTTAATTGCCCGGTCCCGAGGATATGGTTGGCAATCGTAAGCAATTCTGCGGGTTTCTTGCCGGGCAGGTAGGGCGTGTACCGTTCGCTGCCGATGGCCAGCAGCAGCGGGTGCACCCCGGCCGCGTCAACGGCGTTCACTTCCCTTAGTCCCGGCACCTCTGCCTGGATGGCTCCGCCGGTCATTTCATGGATCAGGTCGCCAAAACTGGTGTCTTCCTGCGGCGGCCGGCCCACCACGGTAAACGGCCAGATGGCATTTTTCCGGGCATAGATTTTTCCGAGCCGCATTACCGGGAAGGGATGCTGCAGGCTGTAATAACCGAGGTGATCCCCAAACGGACCCTCGGGTTTGTTTTCACCGGGGTTTACCTCCCCGGTAAGTACGAAATCCGCGTCCGTACTGACGGCATAGCCGTCGCGGTAACAGTACCGGAAACGGCGCCCGGCCAGTACACCGGCGAAGGTCATTTCACTGATGCCCTCGGGCAATGGCATCACGGCGGCTACGGCATGCGCCGGTGGTCCGCCGGCAAATACACTCACCTTCAGCGGCAATCCCCGGGCGTTGGCTTTCGACTGGTGAATGCCGATACCACGGTGAAGCTGGTAATGCAACCCGGCTTCTTTGCCGGGAACGTATGCATTGCCACCCAGCTGGATCCGGTACATGCCCAGGTTGGCGTGCATGATACCGGGCTGGTCCGGGTCTTCGGTATACACCTGGGGCATGGTCACAAACGGTCCGCCATCCATGGGCCAGTGATGTACCTGGGGTATTGAAAGGGAAGAAATCTCCTGTGCCAGTACCGGCTTTTGCGGCGGGTTGCGCAGCGGCAGTGCGCGCAGGGCCGCCAGGCCGGCCCTCATATTGCGGATCGGATGTTTTATGGCTTCAACCGGGTTATTCTTAAATGCGATGAGCTGCTGCACCAGGTCCAGCGTGTCGCGGAAAATGAATTTACTGCGTTCCAGTGTGCCGAAGACATTAGAAGCAGCGCGGAAGGGACTTCCTTTAACACGTTCGAAGAGGAGTGCCGGTCCCCCGGCTTCGTGTACCCGCAAATGAATAGCGGCCATTTCAAGATAGGGATCAACTTCCTCTTTAATCCGGACCAGCTGACCTGCTTTTTCAAGATCCAGCAGGCATTCTTCCATTGAGCGATAAGCCATTTACAGGGTTTGGGTGTAAAAGTAAAACAGAAAACAGCAAAGAAGGTTTGAATCTGTTTAGCAGGCCACGGGCCCATTGCTCCGCGCCATTGCACTATCTTGCGGTACACGTTTAACTGCAACACATGGGAACAGGCCGGCTGGAAGCCTTCAGTGATGGTGTGCTCGCCATCATCATCACCATCATGGTACTGGAAATGAAAGTGCCCCACGGAGACTCCTGGGCATCCCTGGCACCGGTGCTGCCGGTATTCCTGAGTTATGTGCTCAGTTTCATCAACGTGGGCATTTACTGGAATAACCATCACCATTTGCTGCATGTATCGAAACAGGTAAATGGCCCGGTGCTCTGGGCCAATATTCACCTGTTGTTCTGGCTGTCGTTGATCCCGTTTGTCACCGGCTGGATGGGAGAAAATCATTTTTCCGCACTGCCGGTAGCCCTTTATGGCGGGGTGCTGCTGATGGCAGGTGTGGCTTTCCTGCTGCTGAGTCATTCACTCAGCCGGTTGCACGGAAAATCCTCCACACTGGCCCGGGCCCTGGGAAGTGACCAGAAAGGATGGCTGTCGATTCTGCTGTATGCGCTGGGTATCTTCCTCACATTTTTCAATAACTGGGTTGGTTTCAGCTGCTATGTGCTCGTGGCGGGCATGTGGTTCTTTCCTGACCCCCGTATTGAAAAGCTGGTGACGGGTGACCAGGAAATCTGATCCAATGCTGAACCATGACCGCTGCTATATGCACAACAGCAGAAGTGTGCGACGCAACGATGCCGGAGAAAGTGCCGCTGCCCGGCCCCGGACCAAGGCGAACCCGGCTATGGCCATTTGCGCATGCGGGTAACCGGTAGTTGTTACACCTGCAGCAAACCTAACTGATAGAGGGTGTTGACGGGTTTATTGTCCCAGAACAGGTCAAATTCCTCAAGTCCTTCCGCGGCATAGCTGTCCACCAGCTGCTGGCGCGTCACGGGTTGTTCCAGCGCGGCCAGCTCCGGCAGTTTGTGCAGCAGCCACCGCCCCTGGGGTGCGGGCAATGATATCGTAACCGTTTCCTGTGGGCCAAATACCGGCAGATCCATCATTTCGCGGCTGTTTCCGCCTTTCGACTTTACATAAAAAGCAGGCTCACCGGCTGTGCCCAGCCAAACCACTTTGGTGGTAGGGGCAGTGGCGGCCGACTCTGGCATTTCCAGTGCGCGGGTGATGTAACCCGGGTCTACTTTTGTTTTGGGTATTTTAAAATCAAACCATTGCTGGAGCGGGTCGGCGAGGCAAAGAGCGTGCATGAAATTGTGTAACGATTTCTTCAGCCCGAACGCATACTTTTCGTGGTCCGCGCCGCCGGGGTCATCGTGTTCAATATCGTTGTTGGCAAAGCTACCGGTAACCAGTGACCGCTTTTTAACGGCATACTTTTCGGGGTTGATGCCCACCGGGCTGTGGGCGGTCATGGTGAACTGGTGCCAGAAGGCGGATTGCAGCACGCCGGCTGCGAACAACTGCCTGACCATTTCCAGGGAATCGATGGTTTCCTGTGCCGTCTGGGTGGGAAAACCGTACATGAGGTAGGCGTGTACCATGATTCCGGCCGCGGTGAGGTTGCGGTTCACGCGGGCCACCTGGTCTACTGTAATGCCTTTGTCGATGAGCTTCAGCAGGCGATCGGACGCCACTTCCAGTCCGCCCGATACCGCGATGCAGCCCGATGCCCGGAGCAGCAGGCAGAGGTCGCGCGTAAAACTTTTTTCAAACCTGATGTTGGTCCACCAGCTCACTACCAGTCTCCGGCGTAGTATCTCCAGGGCCAGCGCGCGCATGAGCGCGGGTGGCGCGGCTTCGTCCACGAAATGAAAACCGGTCTGCCCCGTCTGTTGTACCAGTGTTTCCATCCGGTCGCAAAGCAGGGCCGCGGTCAGCGGTTCAAAACGGCGGATATAGTCGAGCGAGATATCGCAAAAAGTACATTTTCCCCAGTAGCAGCCGTGTGCCATGGTCAGTTTATTCCAGAGGCCATCGCTCCACAGGCTGTGCATGGGATTTACCACTTCGATCGCGGAAATATAGCGGTCAAGCGGCAGGTCGCTGTAATCGGGTGTACCCACTTCCCCCTGCCGGTAATCCCGAACAGCAGGATTATTGAAAAAAGTGACTTTCCCGTCCGCCAGCATAAAAGTGCGCTTAAGCCTATCCGTTATTCCTTCGCCGCGAACAAAGGCGATGAGGTTTTCCATCGGTGCCTCGCCGTCGTCAAGTGTAATGAAATCGGTAAATTCAAACACGCGGGGGTCAGACACCGATCGCAATTCGGTATTGGCATACCCTCCTCCCATTGCGATACGGATATGGGGGTAGTGTTGTTTCAGAAAGGCGGCGCAGCGGAAGGCGCTGTAGAGGTTGCCCGGGAAGGGGATCGACAGGGCCACCAGATCAGGTTGTGTTTCGTCGATTTGCCGCCTGAGTATGCCGAGCAGGATCCCGTCGATATACGTGGGATCCGCCTTCAATGAGGCATAGAGCTCATCGAAAGACGCGGCAGAACGACCCAGTTTTTCCGCGTACCGGCTGAAGCCGAAATGGGGATCGATGCATTCCTTGATAAAATCGGCCAGGTCTTCCAGGAACATGGTAGCCAGGTATTTTGCTTCATCCTGTTTGCCCATGGTGCCGAAGGCCCAATCGAGGCCGCCGGCCTGTTCGAAACGGGCAGCCTCCGGCAGAAATTTTCTGCCGGCGATCAGGTGTGCGACAGTAGGGTTTTTCCCCTGCAGGAAAAGCATAACCGCATCGGTTACGGCCAGGTATCTTTCGCGCAGCGCGTAGATACGGGCGCTGTTCGGCGACAGGGAAGCCGGGTCTTTTACCCGGGAAAACATATCCGTTAAACCGGCACGATTAAAAAGCGCCAGGGTGACTTCGATGCCGAGGTCGGCCTGGAAAGACCGGATGCCACGCGTGTTTAAAAATCCTTTGAGGTAGGGCGTGGCCGGGTACGGGGTATTGAGTTGAGTGAACGGGGGAGTCGACAGGTAAACCAGGGTCTTCAAATAAATAATTTTGGCAAAACTATCCTATATCGGTCAATAAATGAGGACTTGTGGAAGTGTTCCCGCGGGGGTGGGCAGTTACACAGCGAAAGGTTAATTTAGGAGTCATGAAACAAGTCATGCTGTTTGCCATGGTCATCCTTTATGTAGGTGCCGGTATTTTCCATTTTGTAAAGCCTGCCGGCTTTGTAAAGATTGTTCCAACCTGGCTCGGTCATGCCGAGACCCTCGTTTTTGTAAGTGGCGCGGTGGAAATCGCGTTAGGCTTGTTGCTGCTGGCGCCGGCCACGCGGCCGTGGGCGGCCTGGGGCCTCATCGCCCTGCTGGTTGCCGTTTTCCCGGCCAACATCCGGATGGCTGTTATTTACCACGAACGGCACCTGCCTTATTTCTGGCTCACTCTTCTACGGTTGCCCCTGCAGGGCGTGCTGATTTGGTGGGCATGGATCTATACCCGGCCCTGACTGTTTCACGGTACCAGTAAACCGGGCGGTACCTGTCCTTTGGCAGCGGGATACGAAATGCCGGGCAGCCGTGCAATTATGGGCGCCACATCGCGTTCATTCATTACCGGTAGTTCCCCGCCATGGGTGATTCCGGGGCCTGCTGCCACGAAACCGGCCTGAATATTTTCAAAATCGGGGTAGTAACCATGGGTACCTCCTTGCCCGGCGGTCAGCGCCTCTCCCTGGTTGACGTTAGTGAATGCGGTATTATTTTCGCCGCTCCAAGTAGCGAGGTAGTCCTACTTCGGTTACACCTGACCGGTACCTTACAAAAACTGCCAGCTGGTCGGGTACTTCGGCAAGTGCCTGGTTATTGAACATGAATAATTCTTGTTATTCGTGGAGCGGTTTCAGCCCGGTTCCCTTGCGAGGCGGAGCACCCATTTTACCGGCCGGCATGGCGTGGATAATGACGGGGCGGCCTGGGCCCGTGTAGAGCAGCTCCTGGCCGGGCAGGAGTACAAAACTTTGTTTTTTGCTTTCGGTGCTGTCTGTTTGCACGTGCAGTTTGCCTTCGTAGACTTGTACCGCCAGGCGCTTACCATAATCGGAAGCATCCACCATAAACGTGGTACCGGGTGCTGTGGTGCTCACTGCACCGCTGCGGACGAGAAAGGGTCGGTTTCGATTTTTCCTCACCTTGAAGGAGACCTGCCCGTGCATAAAGATCTCCCGCAAAGGGCCGTTACGGAAGAGGGAAGTATAGCGGATGGAAGATGACGGGTAGAGCACCACCTCCGAACTGTCTGGCAGTAAAATTTCCTTGGGGGCTTTCGCGGTGTTGCTGTCTGTAGTCCAGATTGCCGGGATACTGGCCGGCTGCGGCGAACCCGGCGCCGCCAGAAGCGGTTCCGCATCATGATGTACCCGGAACAAAGCGACAACAATGACGATGCCGCCGACAGCAGCGGCCGCTAACCATCCGCGCGAACCCGGAAAACTGCTGTCCGCGTGGCTTGTTGTTGCCTGCGAAATTTTGGCCAGCATTTTCCCGGAGATTTTATGAGGTAAGGGTGTGATGCCATCCGCTTCTGCCCAGTCGTGCAGCAGGAAATCGTCATCCGGATGGCGGAGCAGGAAATTCCGTACCGATGCCGACTCCTGTGCGGTACACGCACCCCGGAAATATCTTTCAATCAGGTCTTTAGTCATGCTGATGGTAACTATTCAGCCTCTGTATACAGTTCGGCGGGTAGTTTACCCCTGCTGCCGAAAAAAATAGCGTTGGCAGAAAGTACAACGGGGGGAAAAAACCTGCAAGCGGTAAGGCTGCCGCGTCATACCAACGAAAGCATCGCCTGCCTTATCCGGCGGAACGCTTTGGATACATGATCCTCCACGGTTTTTACAGAAATGTTTAGCTGTCTCGCGATATCGTGATTGCTGTAGTCGTGGACGCCTTTCAGGATGAGTATTTTTTTCCTGGCGGGAGGAAGTAGTTTTAGCGCAGTGCTTACCTGGTTTTTTCTTTCAAATGTTTGCCCGTGATAGCCTGATGAATTCTCCATGGTTTGCAGCCTGCGGTAGCATTTTCTTACTTTCTGCTGAACCGCCAATTTTGCAAAATGGTTAACGAGCAGGGAGTGTGCAATAACAAAAATCTGCTTCTCCAGGGGTAGTTCGCACGAGAGCGTCTCCCTGAATTGCCACAAGCGAATAAATGTTTGTTGCGTAAGTTCTTCTGCAGCGTAATTGTCGGCAGCCCTGCGGGCAAAAAACCGGAACACCTTACCATGAAGCTGGTTATATAGCTGTACAAATGCATCGTGATCGCCACGCTTTATCCATTGTGGGGAAATAGCAGTCATGTGTTGATTGATCAACGCGGTAGTCATGGCAGGCAAGTTGCAACACAAAAAAAATAAA
>JBBROE010000056.1:0-26618 GCA_038229695.1 Chitinophagales bacterium
GCATTGGTGCTGGTGCCGGTTTTTGAGCCGATAACCTTTACCGAAACACCTGATAAGGGTTCATTGGCCGGCGAGGAAACGTTTCCCGTTACGGTAATCGTCTGGCCGAGCAGGCCTAACGGAACGCAGGAAAGCAGCGAGAGAAATAAATAGAAGAGTTTTTTCATCGCAATCGTTTTAAGGTTATGTATAACAGATGGTTCAAAAAGATGCTGAGGCGTTACCAGTTGTGGATGGCACCGTCAGGGCTTTGCAGTACCGGGTGCGGGTATTTGGTATTGGCGGTTATTTCCATCACGAAGTCTGCCTTCTTTGCATCGAACCTTACGCCGAGCCCAGGTGCGGGATTGAGGTACAACTTCCCGTTTTTGAAGAGGATAAAGTCTTCGTTGAAATAGGGTGGTCGTTCGGGTTCTCCGCCGCCAAGTTCCATCATGCAGCGCGAGGGACTGCTGGAGCCCAGTACGTGTACGAGGGCAGCGGTGGAAAGCGGGCCGGTAAAGTGGGGGATCATGCCGGCATAATGCGTCTCGCACAGGGAGGCAATTTTTTTGTATTCTCCCAGTCCGCCGGTGTTGGGAATGGTGATGCGGGTATAATCGATCAGTTTGTTCTCGATGAGTTCATTGGTATCCCAGCGATCACCGAACTGTTCACCCACGGCAATCGGCACTTTGGTGAGCATGCGAAGGGATTTATATACACCCGGGTTTTCAGAACGGATGATGTCTTCGACGAAATAGGGCTGCAGATTTTCCAGTGCGCTGCAGATTTTCAGTGCTTCCGGCATATCAAACCGGGTATGGAGATCGACGGCCCATTTGCCGTTGCCACCCACGGCTGCATCTATTCGTTTACAAAAATCGATTGTTTTTTCAGCATTTTCATAGTAGTCGAACCGCTCTTCCCCGTTGCCGCCGGTTGGGCCAATACGGTAGGCACGGAGACCGGCTTCAATGCAATCTCTTGCACGTTCTTCTTCTGTTTTGGCGGAAGACGCCTTAAAGCCCGTCGCATAACATTCCACGAATTCTCGGGTGGAACCACCCATCAGTTCATAAACCGGAACACCCAGGGCCTTTCCTTTTATGTCCCACAGGGCCATCTCCAGGGCGCCGAGTGCGTGGAGTTTTTCTCGTCCTGGCGGGTAGAACATGCCGCGGTAGATATTTTGCCAGGTGTGTTCAATGCGAAACGGGTCACGCCCAATCATCATTTGTGCACACTGTTCGATCATGTCTTTTGATCCGCCTTCCCCGATACCGGTGATGCCGCCGTCAGTCTGAATTTCAACGATTCCCCGTGCCTGGTTGAAAAGCGGTTTGGTGTAACCGGGAGCGCTGTAATACCTGATTTTGGTAATGCGAAGCTTTGAATCCATGGTACCGTTCGCGGAGGCGGCGGCTTTCAGGAAGGGGAGACCGCCAAATGCGGCTGCGGAACCCATAACCGCATTGCGGAGAAAATGTCTTCTTTCCATATGGCCCATCGTTTTGGTGTTCATTTTAAGATGGTTAACCGTTTAAGCAAAAATGGTTTAACGTTTAACCAACCCATGCTTAAAAAAATCCCTGTTTGATCATGGGTTTACAGGTGCTTTTACAACAAAAATAAATGATAAGAGTATTACAATATTTCCCGGTTCGGAATCCTGGACGTCATCGGCTCAAGCAACATGTCAACTGGCTAATCTCACCTAAATCTATAGACTTTAACTGTACCCGTCAAAAATTTTTTTTAAGTAAATCGCGTGGCGGCTACTGTGCACAGGTGGGGCAAAGGATCTGCAGGGCAGTAAAAAATGCCTCCAGCTTGTAAATCGACGGATGGCTAAACCCGCCACCAGACAGGTCCACAGCGCGATGCCGTACAACAGTGCGACGCAACGATGCCGCCAGGTGAACCAATGCCCGGTTCAAAAAAATTTTCAAAAGCAAAGGAAAATTTGCAGCTGTATAGAAGTCTCAGCTGATTTTCTTTGCGGAGGATCGCCGTTTCACCAACTGGGCTTCAAGCAATACGCGCTGCACCTTTTGTTTTGGATTATCCATTTTACTGACCAGGATATCCACCGCTGTTTTACCCAGCGTGTCCATGTCCTGCATCACATACGTCACCGGGCACGCATACAAGTCAAACACTTCGGCCTGGCCGAAACTGACTATCGCCAGTTCTTCCGGCACCTGTATACCCATCCTGTTGATGTATTTCAGCCCGTACACAGCGAGGCTGTACGTGGAAAAAATAACCGCATCAACAGCGAAACCCGGGCTGCGCATCGTATCAATTGCTTTTTCCACCTCTGCTTTGGCGGTCAGGAAATTTACTTCCTGCAGCCATTTCTTCCTGAACGGCAGCCCGTTTTTCCGCAGGGCATCACGGTATCCCCTGACCCGTTCCTTCATGTGAAACATCTGTGATTTATAAGCGATCAGGCCGATGCGGCTGTAACCCATGCGTGCGAGGTGCATGCCTGAATCGTAGGCGGCCTGGTAATGGTTAGTGGATACAACGTCTGTTTTGATAGCGGGAAAATAGCGATCAAGCAGTACGAATAAAATGTGCTGGGATCTCAGGTATTCCAGTTGTTTTTCTGACTTTTCGGTGGAAACGATAATAAACCCATCGACCCGCCGGTTGATTAAGACATTGATGAGGTCCATCGACTTGGTGGCATCTTCATCTGAGCTGCCATAGATAACGGTATAGCCATGCAGCCTGGCCTGGTTCTCCACAATACGGGCAATGTTGGCAAAGAAGGGATTGGAGATATCGGCGATCACCAGCCCAATGGTAAAACTTTTACCGCTCCGCAGGCTTTTCGCGAGGTGGTTGGGCTGGTAATTCATTGCTTTTGCGATCGCAATGATGGAATCTGCCTTTTCTTTCCGAACCCTGTTTTTCCTGCCCTTACCGTTGAGCACATAAGATACCAGGGCTACAGACACCCCGGCCTTGAGCGCTATATCTTTAAGCAGAACTTTCTTTTTTTGTGCCACGGCTTTACCGGATGGGGGTGTTAAGTCGTTAAAAATATGGTTTTCGTTTCAGACCTGGGGCAGCGAGTGCTATTGCGAATCCGGGAACGGCCGTCAATGCTGTTCTTTTCGGGGTTTCTGCTGCAGTTACAAGGCGTCGCAGGCGGCGAGAATAAGCGTACAGGCGTCGTCGATCTGCCCGGCAGAAATTGTTAGCGGCGGAGCAATCCGCAGCGAATGCGGAGCAAAAAGAAACCAGTCGGTCAGCAATCCTTTTTCCAGGCAGTGATCAATCACCCGCTTGTTGGTGGCAAAGTCAATGAAATCAACGCCCATCCACAGGCCGGCGGACCGGACTGCGCGAATGGCCGGGTGAACCAGCAGCTTCCTGAACTGCGCTTCCTTTTCTTTTACCCCGGAGATATAACGTTCATCTATCAGTGCAGTAAATCCCGCCAGCCCGGCCGCGCAACATACCGGGTGCCCGCCAAACGTGGTGATGTGCCCGAGCACGGGCCCGGAGGACAACGTCGCCATCAGGCGCTGGTCGGCAATAAACGCACCCAGTGGCATGCCGCCGCCGAGGGCTTTACCCAGCAGCAGTATGTCCGGCACTACCCCATACTGCTCAAAGGCCCATGCTGAACCCGTTCTGCCAAAGCCTGCCTGTATTTCATCCATGATGAGCAATGCGCCTTTTGCCGAGCAGGCCGCTCTTAACTGGTTCAGCCATCCTGCCGCAGGCCTGGTGATACCGCTTTCTGCCTGCACGGTTTCCACGATCACACAAGCCGTATCGGTACTGATAAAGTCAAGGGCAGCCGGGCTGTTATAGGCCGGGTGATAGATGCCGGGCAGGAGTGGCCGAAAGGAATTGCGCCAGTATTCGTCTCCCATCACACTCAGCGCGCCCTGGGTGGAGCCATGATAGGCATTGGTAAAAGCGATGATTTCCGTACGGCCGGTGGCCCGCTTTGCCAGCTTCATGGCGCCCTCCGTTGCCTCAGCACCTGAATTGGTGAAATACACGGAGTTGAGGCTGGCCGGCAGGTGGTCGGTAAGCATTTTGGCATACCCTACCTGTGGTGTCTGTATAAATTCTCCGTATACCAGTACATGGAGATACTGCTCTGCCTGGGTTTTGACAGCATCCACCACGGCAGGATGGCAATGCCCGATGTTGCACACACTGATGCCGCCAATCAGGTCAAGGTAGGCTTTACCTGAAGTATCGTACAGGTAGCATCCTTCCGCACGGCTGATGTCCAGTGCCAGCGGAGAGGGGGAGGTCTGGGCTACATGCTGTAAGAACAGGGCACGCTGATTCATCAGGCGATAAAATAGTTTGCGGTAAAGATCGCAAAGGGCCGGCAAAGCCACAAAGAATTTTGATATTTGCTGGATGGCCGGGAGTCGATGACATCGCTAGCCAAATCTATTCCCGGCTGATGGTAACCTATAAAAAAACCCGTTATGGCAGTAATCATGGAAGTGGAAGGTGTGTATCCGTCGTTCGGAAAGGATTGTTTCCTGGCTCCCAATGCAACGGTGGTGGGGGATGTAAAAACCGGTGACGGTTGCAGCATATGGTTCAACGCCGTTGTACGCGGGGATGTGAACAGCATTCGCATGGGCAACAAGGTCAACGTCCAGGATGGCGTAGTCATCCACGCCACTTTCCAGAAAACCAGGGTTGTTATTGGCAATAACGTATCCATCGGCCACAACGCCATCGTACATGGCTGCACCCTCCACGATAATGTACTGGTGGGCATGGGCGCGATCGTCATGGATAACGTAACGGTCCACAGCAACACGGTCATCGCTGCAGGCGCCGTGGTGCTCGAGGGTACCGTTTGTGAGGCGGGCAGCATTTATGCGGGCATACCCGCCAAAAAAGTAAAAGATATCTCCGAAGCGCTCATCCATGGTGAGATCAACCGGATTGCCGACAACTACCTCCGCTACGCCGGCTGGTTCAGGAACCAGGTTCCCGTTACCGAGTAATTTTCCCAGCTCCACTCACCGAACAAAGACTTCTTTTCACCGAAATGGGGGGCCGTACGCTTGCAACCCCGCGATAATATTTATAGGTTTATACCGTTGATAAGGAAATGAAATAACCAGTTATGAAAAGCCGCTCTTTTTTTACCGTTATGCTGCTGGTTGTGGTGGTTGTGTCGATGAACTCCTGTTCCATGATGAATAACTTGTTCGGGCCAAAATACGGGTGCCCGGCAAATGGCAAGAACATAGGAGCGGAGCGGGTGCTGACGGGTGAAAAAGTACCCAAAGCACCAAGGTTTAAAGCCTGATAGATTGCAGTTGCTGCCGCGGTGGTGACTAATTATATACCCTTAAATCCGTACATATGAGCCTTACCCTCCGGACCGACTTCGGTTGCACCGAAGCAGTCATCGATGACGATTGCGGCCTGAAAAGATTTTACGAAGTTGCGGGCATCCTCAGTGATGATCTCGATATCCAGTTCCTCAATAAGCTGGACGATTTCGATTCGCTGGTCTGGGACTTCAGCTACAAGGGTCACCCCCTCACGCTGCATTACAATATCTACACGGGCATTTCTTTATACCCGCACAAATTCAGGGAAGCGCCCCGCCGCGATAACGATGCGGTTGTGGAAGTGGCCCGTTTCCTGGAAACAAAACTGTTGATCAATACCGCCAGAAAATATATGTCCTAACCGCTTTCTTTAATCCGTACACTTGGTTTTTCATTGCAAGCCGTCCAACCCTGTTGGGCGGTTTTTTTTGCTCGGATGCCAGAACAAAGTTTAATAACTTTTCTTTTCAATCGATTCCAGCATATTGTAATAACTCACATATCGATCCTCGCTCACGCGCCCGTCTGCCACCGCCTGCTTCACGGCACAGCCGGGTTCACTGGTATGCAGGCAATTGTTGAACTGGCAGTCGTTGATCAATACCCGCATTTCCGGGAAGTAGTGCGACAATTCCTGTTTCTCAATTCCCACCAGCCCGAACTCGCGGATGCCGGGGGTATCGATAATCTTTCCGCCTGCATCGCCCGGCAGGTCAAACATTTCCGCAAAGGTGGTGGTGTGCAGTCCTTTCCCGCTCCAGTCGCTCACCGCCTGGGTACGGAGCAGGAGGTCCGGGAATACGTTGTTCAGGAAAGATGATTTACCCACCCCCGAGTGGCCGCTCAGCAGGGTAGTCTTTCCACCCAAAAGATTTTTAAGATCTGAAGTACCGCTGCCGTCTTTTACGCTCAGCGCCACAATGGTATACCCGGCTGCTTCATAGATTGATTTCCAGCCGGCCAGTTTATCCAGGTCCTTTTTTTTGTACACATCGGTTTTATTGAACACGATGATGGCCGGAACATGGTAGGCTTCTGAGGTTACCAGGAAACGGTCGATGAACCCCTGCGATGTGCGCGGCTCCCGGATGGTGGCAAAAAGAAGCGACTGGTCCAGGTTGGCGGCAACAATATGGTGATGCATTTTATGGGCAGGCGATTGCCGGTTAATATAATTACGGCGCTCATGTATGGCGGTGATAGTGGCCGTATTTTCCAGTTCGTTTTCCAACTCTATAGTTACCCAGTCGCCCACCGAAATAGGGTTGGTAGACGTGATGGCATCATCGAGCTTGAAAATACCTTTCATGCGCGCGTTGAAAAGTTGCCCGTCGATTGTCTTTGTAACGTACCAGCTGCCGGTCGATTTATACACCAATGCCTTCATGTGCCACGAAATTAACGCAATGAAGCGTAAGGGGGGAAGTTTTGAAGGGGGTGTTACACCTTACTTTCGCCCGCGTCGATAGTAAGCTGGGCTGTAATAAATGCCAGGCAGCACTGGTCGCGGAAGTAGAACCAGGCCTGTCTCGCCGCCGACGGGTGGATGCGGGCGTTGAATGCCCGTAAAGGCTTTTTCCGCTGAGAGCAAGAATAAGCGAACTGCGGAGCGACCGGTCGGGAACTGTCCTCTATCCAAAATCCAGTTGTACAAGGATTTCCTTTATTTCTTCGGGGGATAAATGCAAGTCAAATAACTTCTGTAAAGATAGCCTTTCGGAAAATTATTTCCGCCTTACGGAAACTTGCGAAAAATGGTGAACCGCAGCACCATCTCGGTCAGCAGGAAAAAAAGTGCCGCAATGGCAAATGGAAAAAATTTCTCAGCGTACCGGCGCAGGGCCGTGACCTCTATTTTCGACTTCTCCAGTTTATCAATTTCTGAATAGATGTTTTTGAGACTCTCATTATCCTTGGCGCGGAAATAGCGGCCCCCCGTTTCATTTGCAATCTGGGTCAGCAGCTTTTCATCAATATTTACTTTTTCCCGCTGCATCACTACTTCGCCTGTCTGCGTCTGCATCGGCGTCTGGGCATAACCGTCAGTACCCACCCCGATGGTGTACACTTTTACGCCGGTTGCCTTTGCCAGCTCTTTGGCGGTGAGCGGCGGAATCTGGCCGCCATTGTTTTCCCCGTCCGTCAGTAATATCACCACTTTGCTTTTCGAGGTGGAAGCCCGCAGCCGGTCGACACTCGTAGCCAGCCCGGAGCCGATGGCGGTGCCGTCTTCCAGCAGGCCGCTCTGGATATTGTACACCTGCGTTTTCAGCACCTGCTGATCGGTGGTGAGGGGGCAAAGCGTGAAACTTTCCCCCGAAAAGATTACGATGCCGATGCGATCGGTCGGCCGGTTGGCGATGAAGTTTGCTGCTACCTCTTTGGCGGCTTCCATGCGGTTAGGGGTGAAGTCCTGGGCCAGCATGCTGCCGCTCACGTCTATCGCAAGTACAATATCCACGCCTTCGCCACTCACCAGTTCCTCATCATTGCGGGTCTGCGGCCGCGCCAGGGCAATGATGATACAGGTAAGTGCCAGCATACGAAAGATGAAGGGCAGGGGGCGCAGGGTGGTCTTCCAGGAGTGAATCCCTTTCACCCGCGAGAAGGAAGAAATCAGTATGCCCGCCTGCCGCTGCTGCTGCTTTTTCAGCTGCCACCAGGCGGCAGCGGGAAGCAGCAAAAACAGCAGGAACCACCAGGGCTCCCCAAACGTAACATGACTGAAATAATCGACTATCAAGATTGTGTTTTTCCTTGTTATGTAATCACGGTGTCCAGTTGTTCAATTACCTGCCTGGTGTATCCCGCGTCTTCCCGTTGCTGTGCGGGTACCGGCACATAGCGGGCGAATTTAACCGCGTCACCCGTCAGCAACACGGCTTCAAGGCCCTGCATCTGTTCAGTCCGCAGTGAATAGCGTTTCAGCTGTTGCAGCAGTTCCCGGCTTGTTTTCTCCATCGTCGGCTGTTTCGACCGGCGGTTCAGATACCTGCGCAGGATATCGTACAGGCTGCTGTAAAATATTTTGGCGTGCGCAGGGTCACCCGGCTGCTGCAACAGGCGTTCAATATCGCGCACAGCTTCTTCGAGCGGGGAAAGCGCCGCAGCCGGCTTTTCCGTTTTTGCAGGCGGTTTCCGGGTTTTTCTCCGGAGCAACAGCACGATGGCCAGCAGTGCAATCAAAGCGGCGCCGAGTACAAACCAGTTGAGGTAACGCAGCGTGCTGTTGTCAACCGCAATAATATCTTTGATGTCGTGGTAATCCTGCTGTGGATCAAGGGGAGTATAGGCGACCGATACCGCCAGTGAATCGGTGTGGTAGTCCCGGTTGCCGACTTCGAACGCAAAAGACGGGATTACCCAGCGCCCGGAGTCGAAGCTGGTGATCGTAAGTACCTGCCGGTATACCGTACCCCCCGCGCCTGCGGTGGTATCGATTTTTCCTTTTTTAATAATGTCGAAATGGGGGATGGAATCGGTGGCAAACCAGCCGGCGGTTGCGGGTGATGCCACAGTGGCCTCCAGCTGCAGTACAATCGGCTCGCCGATCAGGATTTTATTCCGGTCGATGGTGGCTCTTACCGATATGCCTTCCTGGGAAAAACCGCTGATCGCTGAAATACATAGAAGTAAAATACTGGTATAGCGTATAATGCGGTTCATTCAATGCTCCTGTTGATCTTTATTTCCTGCCGATAAAAAATTTCTGCAGCACTTTAACGTAGTCTTCATCCGTGCGTACATGGAGTAAATCGCTCCCGCTTTTTACAAAGCTGTTTTTACACCAGGCGGTGTGCTCAAAGAAATTCTTCTCATATTGCTGGGCTGTCCAGTAGTCACTGCTGTCAACCCAGCCGGTTTCTCCTGTTTCCCCGTCGGTGACCTGCAACAGGCCGGCATTCGGCAAACGCACATCCATCGGGTCGTAGACCTTGATGCCGATGACATCGTGTTTCCTGCCGGCTACTTTCAGCGCATCCGTGAAATCCGGCGCTAAAAAATCGCTTAGTACAAAGGAAATACTCCGCTGACGCGTGGCGTTATTAAAAAACCGCAGCGCTTCCGCCAGGTTGGTGCCTTTGCCTTTTGGCTCCGCGGTCAGTAATTCCCGTACGATATACAAGGCATGTTGTTTGCCTTTCTTCGGAGGAATATATTTCTCTACCTTGTCACTAAAAAAAATGACGCCTACTTTGTCGTCGTTGCTGATAGCCGAAAAAGTAAGGACGGCGCCGATTTCAGTGACCAGGTCTTTTTTACGCGCATGAACCGTCCCGAAAAGCGAACTCGCACTCAGGTCAACCAGCAGGATCACCGAGAGTTCACGTTCTTCCTCAAATACCTTGGTGAACGGGGACGAAAACCGGGCGCTTACATTCCAGTCGATAAACCGGATGTCATCCCCCGCGTAATATTCCCTTACCTCGCGGAACCGCATTCCACGACCTTTGAAGGCCGAATGGTATTCTCCGGTAAAAAGATGCTGGGTGATCTTTTTACTTTTGATTTCCAGCTCTTTTACTTTCTTTAATATTTCCGCGGTAGTCAGCAAAGCATAATTTTAATCCCGTTCGGGGGAAGACTTTATCATTAAGGGACACTGATTGTGCGGAGCAAATCATCAATCACGTTTTCCACATTCACGTTTTCCGCTTCGGCTTCATAGGTCAGCCCGATACGGTGCCGTAGCACGTCGCGGGAAATTGCCCGTACGTCTTCCGGTATCACGTACCCGCGTTTATTCAGGAATGCATTTGCCTTTGCTGCAAGCGCCAGGTTAATGCTGGCCCGTGGTGATCCGCCATATGCCAGCAAAGGTTTGAGCCGTGCCAGGTTGTACCGGTCAGGATACCGGGTGGCGAATACAATATCGAGAATATAATTTTCTACTTTTTCGTCCATATAAATACTGCGGACCAGGTGCTTGGCCTGCAAGATTTCGTTTACGGAGACAACCTGGTTAACGACCGGCGCACTAAGCCCCTGTACATTTTGCCTGATGATAAGCTGTTCTTCTTCTTTGGTAGGATAATCGACGACCACCTTCATGATAAACCGGTCGGCCTGTGCTTCGGGTAATGCGTAGGTACCTTCCTGTTCAAGCGGGTTCTGCGTGGCCAGCACCAGGAAAGGGTCTTCAAGCAGGTAGGTGGTGTCACCAATGGTAACCTGTCTTTCCTGCATTGCTTCCAGCAAGGCACTCTGCACTTTTGCCGGGGCCCGGTTGATTTCATCTGCCAGCAGGAAATTGGTAAAAATGGGTCCCTTCCGTACCACGAATTCGTTCCGTTGCTGCTGGTAGATCATCGTTCCCGTTACATCCGCCGGCAACAGGTCGGGTGTAAATTGTATCCGGCTGAACCTGGCATGGATAGCCTGCGCAAGAGATTTGATGGCAAGTGTCTTGGCAAGCCCCGGCACGCCTTCCAGCAGCACATGGCCATTACTCAATAAGCCAATCAGCAACCGGTCCAGCATATATTGCTGGCCCACGATAATTCTTCCCACCTCATCCCTGAGCCGATCCGTGAACTGGGCCTGGTATTGAATCTTTTCATTAAGCTGCCTGATATCTTCCGCTGTCTGAAGCATAAATAATTGGTATTGATTCGTTATACGAGTCTTCGTATTTGTACGCGCCTGGCATTTGTCGGCCGGCCTTCCTGCTTGTTTAAAAAGGCGTATAGCTGGTAAAAATACGAACAACCAGCCTGCAATTCCTTTGCCAGGGCCTTGAGCCCCATAAAATTTTGTTAAGTGGAACCCGCACCAGATGCAATAAATTGGCCATTGCATAGTTTATAGAGGGTACGAAATTTATAAAAATCCACCCATGAAATTCACTCCCAACGGCAATCGTTTTTTATTAAATTTTCTGTCCTTCCTTTTCCCGGCAAAAAAGGCTGTTACGCTGCAGCTTCTCCCTTTGCCTCAACAAACCACCTCTCGTCAGCCGACGCCTGTACCTGTCCGCACCGGCATCCTGCGCTGACAATTATTGGCCTGGTTTTCCGTCGCTGCCTTTGCTGAACAATTTTGCCCTACCTGTGCCAGGAGTCAATGCTCCGGGGTGCACCACTATATACCTTTCTTTTTAACTTTTGATTTCATAAACAACCAACCGCCGCCTGCTATTCTTAGCGGGTGGCCTATTTTTTTTGCCGCACCATCAGGATAAATACCGGCCTACAATCGGCATCCTGCGGCCTACTCCGAACGCCTTGCAGCTTACCCGGATGATGGGGCAAAACTGGTTGCGTTTGTATTCATTCATATTAACAAGCTTTAACACGCGGTTGACAAGGCCTTCATCAATACCCATTGCCACCATTTCGGCAGGACTTCTCCTTCTTTCGATATATTGATAAAGCAGTTTGTCCAGGACACTATAATCGGGGAGACTGTCACTGTCCTTCTGGTTGGGCCTCAATTCAGCCGACGGGGCTTTGCGCAGTATGTTTACGGGGATGATTTCCCTCTCCCGGTTAATCAGTTCTGCCAGCGCATAGACCTGTATTTTATACACATCGCCCAGCACACTCAGGCCGCCGGCCATATCGCCGTAGAGGGTGCCATAGCCGGTCGCCAGCTCACTCTTATTGGAAGTATTCAGCAGGATATAATTGAACTTATTCGCCATCGCCATCAGCAGGTTGCCGCGGGTACGGCTCTGCAGGTTTTCCTCTGCCAGGCTGAAAGGCAAATCGCCGAAAACCGGTTTCAACGCTTCCATGAAAGCGCCGTAAATATTTTTGACCGGAACGATATCGTAGGGATTGCCCAGCACCCTGCTGAGTTTTTCAGCATCTGCCACGGAATGGTCACTTGAAAACTGTGAAGGCATCAGTACTGCCCGCACATTTTCCGCTCCCAGTGCTTCGCAGGCAAGAGCAAGCACAACGGCACTGTCAATGCCGCCGCTGCTTCCCAGTATAGCTTGACCGAAGCCGAGCTTTCCGAAATAATCCCTGATCCCCAGCAACAGCGCAGCTTTTATCTCTGCGATATTTGCCGGCGCTGTAAGGTAGTCAGCCGTTTGATCGGGATTGCTGATCCGAGACACACGCATATCCCTGTCGAACAGGCTCGTAACGGATTCTGCTGCCATTGCCACGACAGGCCCTGCGGCCGGCACGTCATTTTCTTTTTTCTTTTCCAGGTCGTCAAGGTCGATAAGGGCAGTTGCTTCTTCAAAATATCCCAGCTCGATTATCATTTCCCCGGCTGCATTCATTGCCATGCTGCCACCGTCAAAAACGATCTCGGTCTGCGAGCCGACCGCATTGCAGTACAGCATCGGCAGCCTGTACTTCACCACATTGGCCCTGATCACCTCCCGCCGGTCATCGGCATGGTCGTAATCAAAGGGAGAGGCTGAAATATTGATCATCAGGTCCGGGGATTCCTTTACCAGTTCATCCATCGGGCAGATGCGGTAGAGCGGGTTGTCACCGAGGTTCCAGATATCTTCGCAAATGGTGAGGGCTATTTTTTTTCCCCGGTAATTGACGCAATGCCATGCGTAGGCCGGTTCAAAGTAGCGGTTCTCGTCGAATACATCGTAAGTGGGTAAACAGGTTTTTTGTACGACCTGCAGCACGCTTTTATCAGCCAGGAACCAGGCCGAATTGAAGAGGTCTTTTCCCTGGAGGTTGTCATTTCGCTGCGGGCCGCCCGCAATAATGGCGATGCCGTCTGCATGGGTAGTCAATTCAGCGATCGCCGCATAGCACTGCCTGATAAAATCATCAAATTCCAGAAAGTCGCGCGGTGGATAACCGCAAATACTCAGTTCGGTAAATACTATCAGATCGGCTCCCTTTGCCTTAGCTTCTCCAATCGCAGTAACCATCTTATGCAGGTTGCTGCTGAAATTGCCCACGTGATAATTCTGTTGCGCCAAAACGATTTTCATAATACAAATTTACAGGTTTGCCGCCGCACTCACTTTGCTGCGAATTGTACAAATCAACCGGCTTGCCTTATTTTTACATGTGCCCGATCATACAATTCTCTTTCGCTATGTATAAATTCTCCGTTTTCATAGGCTTGTTATTTCTGACTGGCTGTCATCCGGGCAATGTCCCCGACGTGTCGGGTATCAGGGTGGACGCTGCTATCGCCCGGTTTGATAAGGATTTCTTTGCGGCAGACAGCACCCGGCTGGTGCCCGCCCTCGATGCCGTCCAGGTTAAATATCCCTGGTTTTTTACTGACTTTGTCCGCAACATCGTCATCGGTGGCAATAACGACACGCTGAAAAACGTACCCCTGATCCTTGAAAGTTATATCACCCACAGCCGGCCGTTGTATGATTCTGTCCTGCTGCGTTTTTCAAATCTTGACAACGTATCCGGCCAGTTGCAGAATGGGTTCAGGTATGTAAAATATTATTTTCCTGCGTATAAACTGCCCAGGCCGGTAGCGTATTCAGGACTGATCGGCGACCCGTCCATAGCCCTCATGCCACAGGCGATGGCCATCGGCCTCCAAATGTACCTGGGTGCCAACTTCAGCGCTTATAATACGCCCGAGGCCATCGACAAATTTCCCCAGTATATCAGCAGGCGTTTTGCTCCGGAATATATCAGCGTCAACTGTCTTCAGAATATCGCACTCGATATCTATCCGGAAAAACCACCGGGTCAGTCGCTGATTGAACAAATTATAGAAAAAGGAAAGCAATGGTGGCTGGCCGGCAAATTTTTGCCCGGTGTGGCCGATACCCTTCAAACCGGTTATACGGCAAAACAGCTGGAATGGTGCAATAAAAATGAAGGCCTGATTTGGAATTTTATTATCCAGAATAACGATGTGTTCACCACGGAGCCGACAACAATTCAAACTTTTATCGGGGAATCGCCCAAAACGGACGGCATGCCGGACCAGTCACCGGGTAACATCGGCCAGTGGGTCGGCTGGCAAATTGTACAGAAGTTTGCAAAGGACCACGACAACCTCAGCGTTCTGCAGGTGTTACAGACGCCCGCCCGAAAGTTGTTTGAAGAAGCAAAATATAAACCCCGTTAAACTAACGGAATCAGGCAACCGCAACGGGCTTCTCCCCCAGCTTTTTCATCATGCGGAAATGCGAGGCCAGTGAGCCGACGAAGGTATCAAAGCTGTTATAGGGAAGATTAAATTCCCGGCAGGTCTTTTCAACAATCCCGCTGATCGCCGGGTAGTGAACATGGCTGATACGGGGAAATAAATGATGCTCTACCTGGTAATTCAGTCCACCCACATACCAATTGATGAACCAGTTGCGGGGGGCGAAATTTGCCGTCGTCTTGATCTGGTGGATGGCCCACTCATTTTCTATCAGCGTATCTTCCATACCGGTGGCGGCTACAAATTCGAGGTGTTCAACCACATGGGCAAGCTGGAAAATAAGGGCAAGCGTTAGGCCTAGGGCAATCTCCATTACGGTAAAACCAAGCGCCCATGGTCCCCAGCCTACAAAATGTACCGGGATAGCAACATAGAACAACACGTACAGTAACTTGCTGGCCCAGAATATGACATGCTCTTTCCCATCCATTTTCTGCAGCGGCGTACTGCAGACCTTCCGTTGAAAATATTTATTGAAATCCATCATCGCCACCCAGGCAAATGAGGAAATGGCATACACTAACACCACGTACAGATGCTGGAACCGGTGCGCGGGCACCCATTTCTGAGAACTGCACTGCCGCATAATCGGGCTTTTGGCGATATCGTCATCAACCCCGTCCACATTGGTATAAGTATGGTGCACAATATTGTGCTTGAATTTCCAGATAAACGCATTTCCGCCGAGGGCATTCAGGCTTAGCCCCATCAAATTATTCAGCCATTTATGACTGGAGTAGCTGCCATGGCAGGCATCATGCATAACATTAAAACCAATACTCGCCAGGATAAAACCGAGCAGCACACTCAGCGATAAAGCCGCCATTACCGGCATTGAAAAAGCCAGGAGACAAACATAGACCGCAATAGCTGCCGGAACAAGGATAATTGTTTTCAGGTAGAGCTGCCAGTTGCCCGTTGTCTTGAGGTTGTTCGCCTGGAAATACTGATCGACATTGGATTTCAGGGCATTGAAGAACACTTTATTCTTATTGTTGAAAGATACTTTAGGCATAGTAGAGCGTATTAACCGCCATCAGTCGAGCTGTGAGAGGGGTTGCTTATTGATTTATGATGCAAATTTATGTATAATACAAAATAACATGGTTGGTATGGGCTTGCTGTTGTATAGCGACGGGATGACGCAAGATAGGGTTTTTCAGGGTCCAAAAACAGCGCTGCAGGCTTGTTGGCTATATATTATGACCGTGCGCAACAAACCGGCACCATTCCCTCAGCCGGCCTGTACTTTTTCCCGGATAAGCTGGCGAATGGCCTGCAGCTGGCTGATATCCGCAAAAGCATCCTTGGGTACCAGGAAAAACGATCGGGCATCAAAGTAGAGGTGGAAAAAATGCGGGCTTTCCAGGAAACTGCTGAACAGGGTCCATGGCCAGGCTTTCGATCCATTGGCATTGCTCAGTTCAACACCGCCTTCGTCAAAGCGAATGGAGAATCTGTCCTGGAACGTAGCCGCCCTTTTATAGATACTAGCCGGCAGAATCCGCCAGATAACCAGCATCAGCATAAACCATAAAAGAGAAAATATCAGGAAAGAATAACCCTGGATCTTTTTAAAAGCAAACAGCATTGCCGAAGCAATGGCGAAAACATTAACGAGGATAACAAGGATTTTTATTTCCGGCTTCGACAGGAAATGATACCGCAGCGCCTGCAACACCTGCTTCCTGTCGTATCCGAAATGAATGGTCATAACCGTTGGTGATTTAAGCCCTAAAGCTAATTACTGGCTATCGATTTCAGACCACTAATTTCGGCCGTCCGACAAAAAACCCGGACAATTGTTCCGGGTGTTCAATAAAATATAAGGTTAAACCGGAAGCTACTTAATATCCCTGCATTTATTGTAATGGTGATTGGCAGATTCGTAAGGCGTCAGCGCCCGGTTGCAGGATGCCAGGCCGGCAATAACCACGATACATAACAATACTTTTTTCATAGTTAGGGTTTGTATCCAAACGGCATTTTCTCCCTTTTAGTATGGCTGAAACGCGTAAATCACTCCTGGAAATGAAAACCTGCCGGGATCGGTTTTTTTCATTTATTTTAGGATACCATTATTCACCTAAAAACATGACGTATGAAATGCAGTAAAACCTTGCTTTTCAGCCTGCTGACGCTAACGGTTACAGCTACCTGTGCGCAACGGATCAAAATCACGGACGGGGATTTGTCGCCCCTCAAAAATGAAAAAAGTATCCGCACCGAGTTTACCTACAACAACATGAACGTGGGTAAAAAGGGGACAGAAGCGGATTATGTAAACAAGAAAAAGGACGAGTACAATAAAAAAGAAGCGGGCAAAGGCGACCAGTGGGCCACGGCCTGGGTGGCGGATCGAAACGACAAATATCAACCGAAATTCAACGAACTGTTTGAAAAAAGCAGCGACATGGACGTAAACGGAAAAGACGCACGGTATACCCTGGTTTACAATACCAATTATATTGAACCGGGGTATAATATCGGCGTCATGCGCCATAATGCCGAAACAAGTGCTACGGTGGAAATTGTCGAGAACGCCACAAAGAAAGTCATTGCAAAAATGGAGGTGGATAAAGCCCAGGGCAGAACTTTCTGGGGTACAGATTACGATACAGGGGGGCGCATCGCGGAATGCTATGCAGACGCTGGTAAGGCCCTGGGATATTATATCAAAGCAAAATCAAAATAAGCCGTCCCAACCTGTCCTGGTAAGAACGTTTGCAGGAAACAGAAAAGCCTGTCCGGGTTGGACAGGCTTTTCTTATTTCATCAATCTCACCGACTGCCGCCGGCTTAACTGCAACCCATGCTGTTTCCACAATTGAGGCATTTGTAACAGGTACCACTCCTGATGGTGATATGACCGCAGGTGTTACAGGCCGGTGCATCGCTTTGCATGCTCTTTGCGGCCGCATTTACCGCGTCCAGGCTATTGCCGTCCATCCGCGAGGCGTTGGCTGATTTCACACCTGTTCCCCTTGCCTGCTGTGGTTCACTCACCTTTCCGGCGGGCTTCATCACCCGTACGTCACTCAGCTCGGGCGTCTTTTTTTCATATTCCAGTGACGTGGGTATTTCATCCCAGTCGTCTGTACCGGTATTCATCAATTCCGGCTTGTCCAGCACGTGCACCAGGTCTGTCCGTCCCAGGTATTCGTAGGCCAGTGCCCGGAAAATAAAGTCCACGATGGAGGTGGTCGACTTGATATTCGGATGGTCTACCATACCAGAAGGCTCAAAGCGGGTAAACACAAATTTTTCTACAAATTCTTCCAGCGGCACACCGTACTGCAGGCCAATCGAAATTGAGATGGCGAAACAGTTCAGCATACTCCGCATGGTGGCGCCTTCCTTGGCCATGTCAATGAAGATTTCCCCGACAGTACCGTCATTATATTCCCCCGTTCTCAGGAACAGGGCCTGGCCGTTGATCTTCGCTTTCTGGGTAAATCCCCGGCGCTTGGCAGGCAGGGTTCTTCTTTCCACGATCATCGCCAACTGCCGCTTTAACTTGGTATCGGGAGAGGATTGTACTCTTTTCTGCACTTCTTCCAGCAGCTCTTCCACAGTCAGCTTGCTCATGTCTACGATGTTCGACGGTTCCTCCGCCTCTTCCGGAACCCCCGCCACGCCTTCCTGGCCCTTCTTCTTCTTATCAGACTTATTGCTCAGCGGCTGGCTCATCTTGCTGCCATCACGGTAAAGCGCATTCGCTTTTAAACCCAGTTGCCAGCTCATCAGGTAACAGTCGGCAATCTCTTCCACGGTGGCCTCATTAGGGAGGTTAATGGTCTTGGAAATTGCACCACTCAGGAACGGCTGCGCTGCACCCATCATCCGGATATGGCCATAGGCATGAATGTAACGCTGTCCCTTTTTACCGCATTTGTTGGCACAATCAAAAACCGGCAGGTGCTCCCCCTTCAGGTGCGGCGCACCCTCAACCGTACCGGTACCGCACACATAGTCATTGGCCGCTTCCACCTGTTCATCGCTGAAACCAAGCGCTTCCAGCAGGCTCCATTCAAAATTGAAATATTGTGCCGGTTTAAAACCCAGCCGTTGCAGGCAGGCTTCACCAAGTGTATAGACATTAAACACAAAACCGATTTCGAAGGCGGCTACCGCAGCACTGTCCAGCTTCTTGATCTCATCGGCCAAAAATCCCTTCTCACTCAGCGTCTGGTGATTGATATGCGGTGCACCGGCAAAAGTGCCCGCACCCACCGCGTATTTGATGATGTTGTCCACCTGCCGGCTGTCATAACCCAGGTTCTTCAACGCCTGGGGTACCGACTGGTTAATAATCTTGAAATAACCGCCGCCACTCAGCTTCTTAAATTTAACAAGGGCAAAGTCAGGTTCAACACCCGTGGTGTCACAATCCATGACTAGCCCAATGGTACCGGTTGGCGCAATCACCGTAGTCTGCGCATTGCGGTAGCCATATTTTTCGCCCAGCTGCACTGCATCATCCCACGCTTTAGTGGCGGCTTTCAGTAAAGGCTCGGGGCAATAGGTGGCTTTGATGCCCTGTGGTTTTACACTCAGGGACTCATATTCATCAGCATCATAGGCAGCAAGACGGTGATTCCGCATTACCCGCAGCATATGCGCCTTGTTTTCTTCGTATTTGGCGAACGGTCCCATGATAGAAGCCATCTCCGCCGATGTCTTGTACGCAATACCGGTCATAATAGCGGTGATGGCACCGGCAATACCCCTGGCTTCCTCGCTGTCGTAAGGTATACCGCTGACCATCAGCATTGAACCCAGGTTGGCATAACCGAGACCAAGGGTCCGGTAATCGTAAGACAACTGGGCCACCTCTTTGGAAGGGAACTGCGCCATCAGCACGGATATTTCCAGCACCACCGTCCACAACCGGCAGGTATCCTGGAAACCTTCCACATCAAAAACATTGTGGTCGGTATCAAAGAACTGCCGCAGGTTTACGGATGCCAGGTTGCAGGCCGTGTTATCCAGGAACATATATTCACTGCAGGGGTTGGAGGCCCGGATGGGGCCGCCTTCAGGGCAGGTATGCCATTCATTGATGGTGGTGTCGTATTGTGCACCGGGGTCGGCACAGCGCCACGCTGCATAGGCAATTTTATTCCACAATTCGCGGGAAGGTACTTTTTTCATCACCCGTCCGTCTGTCCTTGCCTTCAGTTCCCAGTCCTCATCTTTTTCAAGCCTTTCAAAAAACGCATTCGGTATCCGCACGGAATTGTTAGAGTTCTGACCGCTCACTGTGCGGTAGGCCTCGCCTTCATAGTCACTGGCATAACCCGCTTCAATAAGTGCGCCCACCTTCTTTTCTTCCTCTACCTTCCAGTCAATAAAATTCATGATCTCGGGGTGATCCAGGTCCAGGCAAACCATCTTGGCCGCCCGCCGGGTTGTGCCGCCGCTTTTGATGGCACCGGCTGCGCGGTCACCGATTTTCAGGAAACTCATCAGCCCAGAAGAGGTACCGCCGCCGCTCAGTTTCTCCCCTTCGCCGCGGATATTTGAATAGTTGGTGCCCACACCACTGCCATATTTAAAAATACGCGCTTCCCTTACCCACAGGTCCATTATGCCGCCATCATTCACCAGGTCGTCAGTGACGCTCAGGATAAAACAGGCATGCGGTTGTGGCCGCTCGTAGGCAGAAGTGGAATTTTTCAGCTGCCCGTCAACGGCATCCACGTAATAATGTCCCTGCGGCTTGCCGGATATGCCATAACTTTCGTACAGGCCGGTATTGAACCACTGCGGGCTGTTCGGCACACAGGCCTGCTGCAATATGCTGTATACGGTTTCATCATAAAAGATGCCAGCATCCTGCGGCGATGCAAAATAATCATACCGCTCTCCCCACACCTTCCAGCAATTGGCCATACGATGCGCCACCTGTTTCGCAGAGGTTTCCCGTCCCGTGCTCCCGTCGGGCTGTGGTACACCTGCCTTACGAAAATATTTCTGCGCCAGGATGTCCGTCGCAATCTGGCTCCACTGTTTCGGTACTTCTACATTGTTCATTTCAAACACCACCTCCCCGCTCGGATTGCGGATAACGGAGGTGCGGTAATCGTATTCAAACTGGCTGAACACGTCAACCCCTTCTTTGCTGAACCGGCGGGTGAAGGTGAGACCGCCAGCGGATTTCTTTTTATTTGTCATGGAGCGTCAATTTTCCTGGTTAGTAAACAAAAGGAGGAAAACGAAAATATCCTTTGCCACCCATATTGCCTGCCCGTAAATATTAACAGCATGTGGAAAAGAAACAAGCATTATTCCGGGGATGAGGCTGGTAGGGACTCTCTTGATTTTTGCACATAAAATCAGCCAAGGGGTACAAATAAATTTCCCGGATTGGGATATAAAAACTATACTATTACCGGAGATCCCGGACAGGGGTCAGCAACCCGGCACCATAGGGTCGTTTACCCACGGTCAGCCTGTATATGCGGCCGGTAATGGCAGGCTCCAGGCTAACGTTTATCCCTATGCCGGGTTTCGGTAAGCGACAAATATTTTAATGGGCCGGGCGGTTAAACAAAAGGCAGCTGTAGTGGCGTCGCACCCGTGTGCGGTATAAACAGTTTCAGCCTGTGCAGGCTGTCCGCAGCAGCAGCCGAAAAAGTAGCACGGCATACTGAACAGGCGGTCCCGCTGCCGCAGGCTGACTGTAAAGCGTTAAAAGTTACCTTCTTTTGGAAAAGATTTTGCATTTTTGCAATACACGTAACAATGCCTGATGAAGACTGGATTGTATCAGCAATTACTGGATAAAAAGAGAAAAGGACAAAAATCCTTCGCCGTACTCATCGATCCTGACAAAGTCAATGATACAAAACTCGATCAGCTCACCGGCCTCGCGGTAGCCGCAAACGTCGATTATCTTTTCGTCGGCGGCAGCCTGGTGATATCCAACCACCTCGACAAAGTGGTCCAGCGCATCAAAGGCAATTGCGGCCTGCCGGTCATCCTCTTCCCCGGCAGTCCCTCCCAGATATCGGTTCATGCCGACGGCCTCCTCTACCTGTCCCTGATCTCCGGCCGGAACCCTGAACTGCTCATCGGGCAGCACGTTATTTCCGCGGCAGCCGTAAAACAAAGCGGGCTCGAAATTTTATCGACCGGTTACATGGTGGTAGACGGGGGTGCCCCGACCACGGTATCTTATATCAGCAATGCCGCTCCCATCCCTGCCGATAAAAATGAAATCGCCATGTGTACAGCCATGGCCGGCGAAATGCTCGGCATGAAATTAATTTATATGGATGCCGGCAGCGGTGCAAAACGGCCGGTTTCGGAATCGATGATTGAACACGTGGCAGACAGCATAGCGATCCCGCTCGTCGTTGGCGGCGGCATTACGAGTCCCGAAAAGGCCTACCGCAACTGCAAAGCCGGAGCCGACGTGCTGGTCATCGGTAATGCCATCGAAAAAGACCCCTCCCTCGTTATGGAAATGAGCGCAGCGATTCATGCCGTGCCGGTGGCCGTAAAATAAGGGCTGCATGCGCTACCTGTTGCTTATCCTGCTGGTTACCGGATGCTCAGGCTGCTTCCGGCGTTTTGTGCGCACACCCGCACAACTCCGGGAATATTTCAGCCAGCAAAAAATTTCCCCACTATTTGTCACGCTCCGCCAGGATACGGTACAGTTGTTTTGTGCGGTTGCCGGTGCAGACACCCTTCCGCCTTTACTGGTTATACACGGCGCACCCGGCGCCTGGTATGGAAACCGGAACCTGCTTAGCGACAGCCTGGTGACCAGCCGGTTCCAAGTGATTTCGGTGGACCGGCCCGGCTATGGTCAGTCCTGGGTGAATCACCGCCACGGCGCGGTCACGTCCATCGCTACCCAGTCCTCCGTTATCCGGCGGGCGCTGCTCCTCAATAAATCACATCACCCGGGCATTGTTTTAGGCAGCTCATATGGCGGCCCCATCGCAGCACAGCTGGCCCTGGATACAGCAGCTGCGTTTTACCGCGTTATACTCCTGGCCGCGGCCGCCGATCCGGCTCTCGAAAAGTTCTGGTGGTTCAATAAATATGTGCACCACGGACCACTCCGGTGGTTGCTGCCCCGCTACCTGCGCACCGCCACCGATGAAAAGTATGCGCACGCCGCACAGCTGCGGCTGCTGCTGCCCCAATGGCAGCGGCTCGCAATGCCGGTATTCGCGGTGCAGGGAGATGCAGATAAAATTGTGTATCCGGCTAACCTCGACTTCCTTCACAAGGTACTAACAGGGCGGGGCAGCCGCATCATAAGGGTTCCCGGCGCCGGACACCTCATTCGTATGGAACGGCCGGCACTCGTGCGCGACCTATTACTGGAAAAGAAAAGTGAGTGATCAGGTCATCGAGGGGGGGTACGGCCGGAGGAACAGCTTACCGGAGCTGGCTGCTGTCTACGCGTGTGGGCGTGTCTTTTCCGCTGATGATGGAAGACGCGCTGCTGGCAATGGCCCTGATCACCATGGTCATATTGTTTAAGTCGAGCGTTGCTATGTCATCTGAAACTTTATGGTAATTGGGCTCGCTGTCCATTTTTGACGTAGAGATCGTATGGGCAGGAACACCGAGCCGGGCGAGCGTTGCATTGTCGCTGCGGTAGAAAAGCTGTTCACTGGTATAGGGGTCCGGGTAAAATGTAAAAGGACTGCCTTCAAGATTTTTCTCCAGGATCTTGCCCATATCTGTCTTTTCATAACCGGTAATGTAAGCACTGTTTTTCCCCCATTTTGATTCCGTGCCAATCATTTCGATATTGAACATCGCAGCCACCGATGCCGGATCAAGCTGCCGCGAGAAATATTGAGAGCCAAACCCGCCGGCTTCCTCGGCTGTAAAAGCGGCGAAAATGATCGAGCGTTCGTTATTCCCCAGCGCTTTGAAATATTTCGCAAGCAGGATAACGGCCGTTGTGCCGGCCGCGTCGTCGTTCGCTCCGTTATAAATCGAATCGCCGTTTACCGGCTTGCCTGTACCCAAATGATCGTAATGGCCGGAAAAAATGACATATTCACCGGGTTTGGATTTTCCGGGCAGCATTCCCACCACGTTGGCCAGGGCGGAAGTACTGATGGTATGCCGTGCCTCGATGTGGAAACGGGCCGGACGTTTATCGGTTAGCACAAAAACCGTACTGGTGGTTTGCTGGAACATGTTCCGCTTAAAACCGGTAAGCCTTCCAAACAGTTTGGCAAAAGAAGTGTCGACCCAGATAACCATGTTCTTACCCGAATGCACCATTTTCCCGGCTTCGCTGAACAGGTTGGCGCCAGTGCGGATACTGGCCGTATCGAACCCGCTTTTTTCATCCGCCGACAATTCCGGCTGCGTGGTTACTACAATTAACTGCTGCTGGTCCGCAGGCATGTCGTCAAGCAAGGCCGCGGCACTAACAAACTTTGGGGTGACCATGGAGAATTTTTGCAGGTAGCCATCTGCGTTAGGCAGTGGCTGCAGCCCTGCCGACCGGAATTCCTGAGCAATAAATTCAGCCGCTTTATCCACTGCAGGGCTGAACGCTTTCCGGCCCATCATATCATCTGCGGCAAGGGTTTTTTCAATGCGGCTGACCGAGGCAACAGAAATGATCCCGGCCGTATCCTGAGCACTTGAATAAGCCAGGGAGAGGACTGATAAGACGGTACAACTTATTGTTTTGAATGTCATGGGTGGATTTTTGTTAGTCGCGTTTCGGTGATTCGATTTACAGGCTCATGGTTTCTTTGAACTTAACCGTCTGGCGGCGGCTGACTTCAATCTTTTCACCGCCCTTCAGTTCCAGGAGCAGCCCGCCGTTGAAATAAGGTTCTATTTTTTCAATCAGCCGCAGGTTAACGATATGTTTGCGGTTAGCCCGGAAAAAAGTTTTTTCGTCCAGTCTTTCTTCCAGCGCATTCAGGGATTTAAGGATGAGCGGTTTGTTGGTTCCGAAAAATACTTTGGCATAGTTACCCACGCTTTCAAATAACCGGATGTCACTCAGCTTCACAAACCAGCAGCGCTCGCCGTCTTTTACAAATACCTGGTCATCCTCGCGCAGCATGTCGCGGTTAACCACCAGGTCCCCATCGGTGCCTGTTTCCTTGTCTTCCTGCAGGTGTAATTTCTGGATGGCATCTGCAAGCCTCCTCGGTTCCACCGGTTTCAGCAGGTAATCGAGGGCATTCACTTCGAATGCCTTGAGTGCATATTCATCATAGGCGGTGGTGAATATCACATCCGGTGATTTGTCGAGATCCCGCAGCATATCGAAACCGGTTTTCCCGGGCATCTGGATATCTAGAAATATCAGGTCAGGATGCAGGGCCTCTATTTTTTCCAGCCCTTCCTCGGCATTTGCGGCTTCGCCTACGATGTCAATTTCCGGATACTCGGACAACAACTTCCGCAGTTCACTGCGGGCAAGTCTTTCATCATCAATAATAACGGCACTTATCATATAAAAGGATGTTTATGCTACTGCTGCAACGGGCAGAATCACCTTTGCTTCCACGGTATGTTCGTCAATCTCACAGATGGTAAAATTTGCCTTTTCCCCGAACATCAGGTGAAGCCGGTCATGGGTACTGGTCAGCCCGAATCCGTCAAGGTTATATGAACCGTTCAGGTGCCCCGTATTCTGCACCACCAGTTCGTGGTGGTTGAGTTTAAAATCTGAGATAATTCTTACTATGCCGCCCCCCATCTGCTTGCTGATGCCGTGTTTAATGGCATTCTCAACGAGGGTCTGCAGCATCATCGGCGGCACAGGCTGATTAAGCGTGTCCTCATCTATTTCATATTCCACCCGCAGCCGGTCCTCAAAACGGATGTATTCAAGCGCCAGGTAATCTTTTACGATACTCAGTTCACGTTCAAAAGGCACCGTCTCCAGTTTGTCCGACTGCATGCTGCTCCTCAGGATATTACTCAGCTCGGTAATGGCATCCCGCGCCCGCATCGGGTTTTCGTCGATCAGCGCCCGGATGCTGTTCAGGGCATTGAAAATAAAATGGGGATTAATATGCGACTTTATCGTCTTCAGCTCCAGTTCCTTCACCAGCGTCTCCAGTTTGAGGGTATCCACCTGCTGCCGCCGGCTCTTTTGTACATAATGATAGATATAATAGATACAGTTCCAGATAAAAAGATAGATGAAGGAATTGAAAGCGCTGGAAAGAATCAGTTTGGAGAATCCTATTGATTTTTCGCCAGGGGAGTCATGCAGGAGGTCAAAATAGGTAAGCAGGCAGGATTCACCGATACCAACCGCAAAAGAAAAGACAAAGGTGATAAAAACAAATCCGAGGATCTGGTGTTCAATAGGCTTGATAAGTATGTCCGCCCTGTTTATCACAAAACGCATCATGTGGGAAAGGGTGACACCGAGAGCCAGGTATACCATCAGCCGGTAAATAAACCGCTCGTCAAACCTGTCGAACGTAAAGGCAAAGAATACATTGATCAGGATAAACAGGCTCCAGCCGAAAAGCTGGAACCACCAGTAGGTAGATATCTTTTTTAAGACATTCATACGCAAAGCTATTATTTAAGGCCGGGCTAATATAAGTAATTGTATGAATGGCTGCTGTGATATACAGACGTTTATTTGACCGCCCGGCCGGACACACCAGCGACACCCTTTTTTCGTTATAAATCCATGGGTTGTGTATCTTTACCCATTCATATTTTAGTAAATGGAAATTTTACCCGGACCGTTACTGAAAACCATTGATTTTCCCGCCGATTTAAAAAAAATCAGCAAGGATCAGCTCTACGTGGTCTGCGACGAACTGCGCCAGTATATCATTGATGTAGTTAGTGTTTACGGAGGTCATTTCGCGGCCAGCCTTGGGGTAGTGGAACTCAGCGTAGCGCTTCATTACATTTACAATACGCCGTACGACCAGCTGGTCTGGGACGTAGGTCACCAGGCCTACGGACACAAAATCCTGACCGGCAGGCGCGATAACTTTCACAGCAACCGGAAGTACAAGGGGTTGAGCGGCTTCCCGCGGAGGGCAGAAAGTGAATACGATACCTTTGGTGTTGGCCATTCCTCTACTTCTATCTCCGCAGCACTCGGCATGGCTATGGCGGCCAAATACAAAAAAGAAGACCGGAAGGCCGTGGCTATTATCGGGGATGGCGCCATGACCGCCGGGCTCGCTTTTGAAGGCA